>CATWUX010000039.1 GCA_958354085.1 uncultured Oscillospiraceae bacterium
CACAGAGCTTGCATTGGCGGTTGTTCCGGTCGAGGAATCCGGCACATCCGATCCTGCTGCTGAGCCGCACGCACTCAGCAGCAAGGACATTATCAAAAGGATGGCCGGGAAAATTTTCTGTTTCATAGCGGAATTTTCCTTTCTTTGAAGCAATAAACAGAATTTGTCATGGATTCGTGCCGTTATATGTCCCGGCAAACCGCCCTGACGGAACGGACATCCATATCCGCCGACAGCATCCGTTCCATCAGGGCAAAGCCGAGAAAAAATTTACATCTTTTCTTTTCTACACGGCTTAATGGTCACCGCCAAGGACAAGCCAAACGCTGCTATGACGAGCAACAGGCCGATTGGACTGTTGACGCCCGTATCCACCGTATCGCCGGGCACCGTTCCCTCTTGTTTTGTAAAGAGCGTGATATCATCGATATACAGTACGTTTTCATCCGGGCCGTTCAGATTCGTTTCGCCATCGGCGCGACCGATTTGGAAAACCATCTGATGGAAATCCGTCCCCACCAGATCCGTAGGCATCTTATATTGATCATAGCTCTTCATTTCATCGAAAAGAAGAACGTACTGATTTTTTTCCGGAGTCAGCTGCACATCGGCATATACCTGTCCGTAATCCTTTAATACCAGAGCCACCCGCATTTCACAGGCAGACTCGACGATCGCAGTAAATGCAACGCCATCATAATTTTCTTTAAATTTCGTCTCTACATTATAGTTGATCGTAGCAATATTATAGGGATTTGCAGAGCGCTTCAGCACCGCCTTTAAGGCATTGTTTCCGTTGAGTTTTCCGGTGGTATCCAAAGATACTACAGCTGATTTATCTATTCCCAGCCAGCTCTCGTCTACGGTGGTCAGTTTTTCAAAATCCTCTACGACCGTTTTCTTTGCGGTGTCATAGACCGAGGTCGTCGGTGCCGTTGTCGTCGTTTCAGCAGGCTCTTCTTTCACGGGTTTGGAACCAACCAGATTGGTAGCCGCATCGCCCGTAAAATACTGGAGCTCATCCAGATACAGCACATTGGTCTGCGGATCCGAGGCGGTACGTCCGTTCTGGAAAATAACCTGTGTAAAGTGTCCCTTGCCGGCCACGTCGAATCCGGCCACGCCATCATACATGGCGCCATCCTCCCAACGGATGGTATAAACACGCGGCTCGGTCCCGATCTGTACATCGGCGTACCGCTGCTTTTCCCAATCAAAAACAAAGGCGACACGGAGCGTCATTGGCTTTTCGGCGCAGGCTACAAAACGGAATCCGTCAGAACCGGTGACGTCGGTCATATAATCGTATCTGACTGTGCCCAGTGCATACTCGTTTTTGCTGCGGTCAATGTCGATTTTCGCTGCGTTGCCGGCACCCAGTTTGTCCGTGGTATCCAACGTGACAACCGCCGAACCATCCGCATTGCCCACCCATTTGTCACTCAATTCCGCCGCGCTATTGTCCTGCATCATGGTGACAGTTGCCTTTCCCGTATCCGGGACGTCCGGCTGTGCCGTTGTGGACGTGGTCGCCGGAAGCACCGTTCCGCTCAAGCTGCTGGCATCGTCTCCGACAAAGTATTTCAGCTCATCCAGATACAGCACATTAGTCTGCGGATCCGAGGCGGTGCGTCCGTTCTGGAAAATAACCTGTGTAAAGTGCCCCTTGCCGGCCACATCAAACGGTCCGCCGTAGTCCGAAGTATCTTCCCAGCGAATCGTGTAGATACGCGGCTCGGTCCCGACCTGTACATCGGCATACCGCTGTTTCTCCCAATCAAAAACAAAGGCGACACGAAGCGTCATCGCGCTGTCCGCGCACGCTCTGAATCGGAATCCGTCAGAACCGGTGACGTTGGTCTCATAATTGTAACTGACTGTGCCCATTGCATACTCGTTTTTGCTGCGGTCAATGTCGATTTTCGCTGCGTTGCCGGCACCCAGTTTGTCCGTGGTATCCAACGTGACAACCGCCGAACCATCCGCATTGCCCACCCATTTGTCACTCAATTCCGCCGCGCTATTGTCCTGCATCATGGTTTCGGTCGTTCCGCTGGCCAGAGCTGTCGGAATCAGAGCGGCGGCGAATACCGACAGAGCAAGCCCTATGCCAAGCATCTGTTTGCTTATGTGTTTCATACTTTTTGCTACCTCCTGCTTATTTTTTCCGCTATCCGGCGGTTAGGGTTTTATTATTACCATTCCACACGGAACGGTGCGAGCGGCAATCCGTTCTTTTCAAACACGGTGGCCATCGGAGCATTGTCATCGCAATAGCTGATACCGGTAGGAGAGGACACTCCCTCTGCGGAGAAGATCAGTGTCTTGCCATCATCCCCGATGCGGCAATTCGCGTTTTCCCACGTGCCGGCGCTATCCCGTACCCGTATATTGGTAATTGCCTCGCCTTTTACGGTCAAGCCGGTATCCACATTGTCGAGCGTCACTGTAACCGTTTCTCCCGAAACCGTGTGAGAGCGGTAGACCGGTGCATCTCCCTGTACGTCTTTGCCATATACATGTTCCAAGGCAAGAAGGGTTAACCGTTCTCCAACCGGCTGTTTATCCACCGGGTGAATGTTTTCTTTGTCGCCGCAGTCTATGGTGATGGCCGTATATACCTTTGACAGATGCTGGGATAACGCCAGCTGGGTATAGCGAAAATATTTCCAGCCTTCCACCGACTCCCAATGCTGGTCGGAATCAAAAATCGGAAGCTGAACCTGACATACCGGCAAGTTTTCATCCTCAAAGCCTGCCCGATACGTACGGAGATAGAGAGCGAAGGTTTTTTCATAGGTGGACTCGCGATAATCCGCCCCCATATTACTCTCGCCCTGATACCAGACAATTCCTTTAATCGCAAAGGGCATCAAAGGAGCAATCATCCCGTTGTACAAGCTATTTCGTCCTATATGTATATAGGGATTCTTTACGCCTTCCTTCACCACTAACTTGCTGTCCAGCCACTGTTCCAGCACTGTTCCCCCCACGGCAGAGGTCAGGATGCCTACAGGTACGCCCAGCTCCTCATACAATTTGGAAGCAAAATAGTACCCTACAGCTGAATAGGTGCTGATATTCTCATCATTGCAAATCTTCCAAGCCGGCTCACTGATCTCCGTAAGCGGTTCCTCCGCTGCGTTTTGCGGTATCCAAAACTGGCGCAGACCGTCCCGCTCGCCTTTTGCCCGTTCTTTTTGCTGATCCATCATCGTGAGGCTGAAAAACTGTACGGTGATATTCGACTGACCGGATACCAGCCATACTTCACCGACTAAAACGTTATGAACCGTAATCGCCTCGTCGTCCTGCGTCACAAAAAGCGGCTGGTTGACTGCGCAAGCCGTCATCGGATCTAAATTTACGCGCCACTTCCCGTTTTCCACCGTCGTTTCCTTTACCTGATCGTGAAAACGTACAGTGACTGTTTTCCCATCGGTACCGGTCCCCCATACAGGCACCGGTTTACCCTGCTGCAACACAGCATTGTCGCAGAACAAAGAATTAACCGTCACATTTGTTGCCGGCTTCCATGCAATGCCTGCAGGCAGGGAGGCTGACGTCTGAATCGTCCCCGCAGTGGTTGCCGTCGTATTTTCCTCACCTGCTGTTACGGAAGGGGTACCGCTGTCCGGCGACTCCACGGATGAGGGCTGCTCATCCGTGGTGCACCCAGGAAACAACAGAAGCGCCGCCGTTATACCGGCTATGATTTTGGAAATAGTTGACCGCTTCATCAGATCGCCTCTCCTTTACGCCTTCTTCTTGCTTTTCACTACGAAGAACACGGCTACACCGCCTCCGATAATAACCACGGCGCCGATCACCACGAATATCCACCATGTATTGGAAGTCGCAGGAGTAGTATTGCTCGCCTGAGTAGTCGGCGTCTCTGCCTCGGGTGCAGAAGTTGTTTCCGAACCGGTGTTCGATGACGGGACGTTCGCGGACGTTACCGTGGATTCCGTATCGGACGAAGCGGAAGTTGTGGCAGACGGTTTGCTCGGAGCAGCCTGTTGCGCCATTGCCTTGCCGGAAGGAGTCGTCGCATCATCACCCGTAAAAGTGCAAAAATCATCGAACCAGAATTTACCCTCACCGTCAAAATCGCTCGGCTGATAATCCGAAATAATCGCAATATCCATGCTGGCTATGCCTTTAGCCGTTGCAGGATCGAACGTCTTTTGACCGGGGATGTTCTGGAAGTCCTCCCAACGCACAACATAATCCTTCGCCTCTGTACTTACATCAAAGAAATATTGCTTATAGGTGTAATCTTCGTCTACGATGACTATACGAGCGGAAATATGGTTATCAGACTTTGCGGTAAATTTCACTCCGTCGCCGAACTTGACCTTCGTATCATCCGGCACAAAGTTAATCGTACACCAGCTTTTTCCGGTGGATTGCGCGCCTTTCATAGAATAATCGTACAGCAAGCAGTTATCGCCATGCATCATCCCGCTGGTATCCAGACTCAGCTCACCGCTTTTTTCATTGCTGGGCTGAACATACCAGTTGAAAATCAAATCATCGGTGGTTTCGAAGTTTTCAAAGTCGCTCAACGGAGTGGCCGCCGAATCATCCAGTGCCAAAGAGGAAATGCCCATTGTACATGCAAACAAAACCGCTGCCAGAAAACAACCTGCTTTTTTCATACCTACTTCAAACTCCTTTAATGATATGGATTTGTAAATGTGCTTCGACTATTTCGTCACGTTGCCGGTAATTTTGATATTCGACCATTTGTCGTTTAACGTGCTCTGCAACATCGTACCGTATTTATCTGCCAACGCGCCTGCTGTAGAGGTACCGGACGCCAGCGCTCCGGCAATTTCGCCAATGCCGGGTTCCGTCCACATACAACCCGAAAAATAGATCAATTCAAACCGGGGCTGCGTATGTTGGCGCTGAAAATACTGGTCATAGGAATTCTCGTCTGTAAGCCGCAGCGCGTAGGACTGTGCATACTGTTCCTCAGCGCTGCGTTCATCCGCACCATTCAGCGCGTCCATTAAGAACAAATACTTTGCGGCCTTTTCTTCATTGACTTTCGGAATAAAGAAAAAGGTGGTGTTGGTCATACAGTCTGTTTTGCCGCTCTTGTTTGAAGGGCCGGTCGGGAAAGTAATAACGCCATATTCATCCTGCATACCCCTGCGATAGCAAAAATTCAAGGTGGATTGCGTACCGAGCAGCATCGCATATTTTCCATCCACAAAATCGTACATTTTCGCTTCCCAGCTGGCGGGATCCACGGCATCCAGTGTTTTATTGGTGACCGCCAGACGATACATGAATTCCATTGCTTCCATCGTCGCCGGGTCGCTCAGGTTCATTGTAGGACGGTTTTCGCTGTCTATCCCGACGATCTGCCCGCCATTTGCGGACACACAGTTTGCCAAAAAGTCCGAGGATGCCCAGGCGCCCAGGCCCCAAACAGCTACATTACCGTTGGCATCCGTCTTTTTAGCCAACCGGGCGTATTCTTCCAGTTTGGCAAAGGTCCATTCTCCTTTTGCTTGCAACTCATACGGATCGGTCAAGCCCAGTTCGCTGAAAATACGCTTATTATAAAAAATACTGCTTCCTACATCATAACCATAGTAAAACCCGCACTGTTGGTTGTTCACGTTAGTATACTGAACCACATTCTGGTTGAATTTCGCATCGTTAAAGTCGATACCCGCTGTTTTAGCCGCATTCGTCAGGTCACAAAAAATACCGGCGGTGTACCAGTCTGCGAAATAGTTATCCGGACACATCAGCACATCACCCATCGGCTTGCTCGCCAACAGGGAGGTGACCATAACCTGCACGTAGGTGCTCTTCCCACTTTTGAGGTCAATCTTAACCCCGTACTTGTCTTCCACCTTTTTCACATTGTCCCACATGATGTCAGCTTCCGCGCTGTCTCCACGCTGTTCCACCGCCCAGGGATAGGTGACCGTCATTTCGGTTCCCTTCAGGCTGTCCAAAAACTCCTGTGTCACTTCTCCTGTGGCTGCCCCTTGGTCAGAACTTGGCGTAGAGCTTTGCGTTGTACCGCCTCCACCACAAGCAGACAAAGATAACACGAACAAACAGCCCAGCAACAGACTCACCATTTGTTTGATTTTCATATTTTTCCTCCTTGTATATTTCAGGAGCCTCTGATTTAATCAGCCACAGCATCTTTTCGGTGTGAAATTGTGTCCGGCTTTGCGGAAAACCCTTGAAAAACGCGCGCTTTCCGGCAGCTTTTCGCCTTGCCGGACGCAATTTTCACCGGAAATCTGCATGATCGGATTAAATCAGGGGGTCCTTAAGTTTATTTACCGCAGCCCTGAGACCAGGCTACCCCACCAGCCCACTGCGCTCCACACTCTGCACAAAGAACTTCTGCGCCACGAGGTAGAGAAAAAGCAATGGTGCGATGACCAGAATGATTCCTGCATTTTTCACCAGGCTGGCGGACAGCATCATACTGCTGTCTGCTGTGGCCTGCATGCCCACCAACGGGTTGGATAGATTGCCCACCGTAGTGGGCACAATACTCATGTTCGCACATAAAACCGGGGTATAGGTGGCATCCAGCCATTGCCAGACGAAGGAGAACAAAAACACCGTCACCATCATCCCCACCGCGCCCGGCAGGATAACCCGGAACAAGGTTTTCAGTGCGCCCGCGCCGTCCACATAAGCGGCCTCCTCCAGTTCCTTGGGCACGCCCATGAAATGCTGGCGCATGATAAAAACATAAATACCGTTTTTCAGGCCGGTGCAGGTCATCCCCAGCAGAAGCTGCGGCCACACCGTGTCGGTGAGCATCAGGTTTTTCCCGAACAACAGCGGGATCAGCCCACCGAGTCCGAAATTGCGGAACATCAGGTAGTACGGCACCATCAGCACGTCCGGCGGGATGACCAACGCGAACAGCACCAGCATAAACAATAGGTTTCGTCCCGGAAACGAATAGCGGGCAAATCCATACGCCACCAACGTGCAGGCCAGCACATGAACCAGCGAAATCAGCATGACCACGCCGATGGTGTTGTACAGTGCCGTCGGATATTCCAGCAGGTTCATCGCCGTCTTGACGTTATCCAATGTATAATTTTTCGGCAAGTAGCGGATGGTACTGTCATACACGTCGGATACATCCATCAGTCCGGACATAATTTTGGTAAACAGCGGATACAGGATGACGAAACAAATGCCGCCAATAAAGATCAATCGAAAAAGAGTCCATACCGCCTTCATTCCGATTTTTTTGTATAGAATCTTTCGATCTCTGGCTTTTGCCATTTTCCTCCCTCCCCTCAAGTTTGATAGGATACATATTTGGAAATGATTTTATAGATGATCCCCAGCAACGTCAGAATGATCGCCATATAGCTTACAGCCATGGCCGTCCCTAAACCGAATTTCATACTCTCAAAGCTGGTAGAATGGATAGTGCTGATCACGCCATTGCTGATATTGGTGAAGGAATCCACTACACTGTACACCACCGATACCAAAATCAGGGGACTGACCATGGGAAAGCTGATTTTCCAGAAAACCTCCCATCGGGTTGCGCCTTCCATATAAGCCGCCTCATACACCGACTCCGAAATTGCCTGCAATCCCGCCAGAAAGATGACGGTGGGTACCGCCGCCATGGTGATAATCTCTGACAACCGATCCACTGCCCCCACAATAAAACTGATGATCCGGCCATCCATGCTCATCTGGTTCATCATGGCGACGAAAGCGGCAGCCATGCCGCTGCTGCCGGAAAGTCCCGCGCCGCTTTTATCGGCAGATTGCAACAGGCTGTTCATCAAATCGCCCGCCATCAAACTGTTGACAATGCCGGAGGAGATGATAACCGGCACGAACAAAATCACCCGCGCGAGTGAACGCCCCACGAACTTCTGATTGAGCAGGCTGGCTACAAAAAAGGCGAACAGCACGGTAAGCGGAACGTTGATCAACATATCCTGTATCGCCGTCATCAGCTTCTTGCGGAAATTGGGGTCCACCAGAAAAGCCTGCTGATAATTATTAAACAGCACAAACTTCAGCTCGTAACCGGTGTTGGTCAGCGTCATCTCGCACAGGCTGAAATACACCGCCTGTATAAAAGGAACGATGACAAAGAACAGCGCACCGACAGCAAAAGGAAGAACGAAGCACAGCCCGGTCCGCATCTGGCGGCGGGCGAAGGATGTATGATGGGATTGCCGCTTCATACCGCCGCCTCCTTTATCCTATAATAGCCATGCGACTCGACCGTCGCGCCATCGTCCAACACAAACGGGGCGTCGCCGTAGTTGACATAAACACTCCAGCCACTCTCAAAGGTGGAACATATGACCTGATCGTTCAGCCGCCGATGGCGAACCAGCCGTTCCCCCGCGCAATCCTTCAGCGCCTCGGAAAGCCACGTGTAACGTGCGAGCAGATCGTTCTTCTGCACATCGTAGCCGATGGCAAACCAAGAGGTAAAATCCGTATTTTGCAATGAGGTTCCGTCCCCGGCGCAAAGCCGAACATACATCCCCGCTCCGTTCTCGATCAGGCGGAGATAATCGTTGTCGTCGCCATACTCCAAATTGGCACAGCCGCCGGTATACGAGAGCTTTCCGCTGTATGCCATTGCCGCGAAGGGGACGCTGTAATCGGTGATATCATAACCTGCGCTGCTCATTGGCAGGTCGATCAGAAGATCCGCCAACAGGGCGAACCGCGCCTGCCCGCCGCTCAGCAGCAGTGAGGTGTTTTCCCCCAGCAAAGCCGTCGTGTCATACAGGGCTCGCGCTGCCGTTTCCCGGCTCATCCCATCCTCCTGCGCATAATCGGCGTGCAAGCTCCGCCCCACGTCCCGCAGGGACAGACCCGGGAGCTCCCACTCTGCAGCGAAGGTCTTCAGTGCGTCAGCGCATCGCCGGATGGCGGAGCTTTTCAGCACATATCCCGTTCCGGCGGCAGTATCCGGCTGAAAGCTGGATGGGTTGTAGGGATACAGCGTGCCGACCTCTTTACTCAAATACCGCGTCACATCGCGGGAAAGATTCGGCCCGCTCAACCAGCCTTTTTTATAGGCTGTTTGGATATCCGCATCCAAATAAACCGCCACGCCTTTTTCGGTCAACGCCCCGGTTAGGGAACGGAGATCCTCCGCTTTTCCGACCTTCCCGCTAACCTTCACCGATTGCAGAAACGTCTGGCGATAACCGCCGTCGAGATAACCGGTCAGCCGGATTGACAGGTTCTCCGCCCCGCCGGCCTGCAGTTCCCCGGCAATTCTCTGCACATCCTCCGCTGAAGTCAGCAGCCGTTCTCGCCGAACCGGGATACCAAACACGTTTTCGGTCACGTCTACCACACCGACCAACTCCGCCACCAGCGGCGTCCCAACCGTAGTGCCGCCGGTTTTCGGAAGCAGCTCCCGATATCGCGCGGCCATCCCGTTGTAATCGCTGTCCTGACCGGTTAGAAAATAATACGATACTTGCAAATCCCCATCATACCGGTTTTTCTCGTGCAGGGTGTAATATCCGTTGTTCAGCGAAGTAGCGTTGGGAACGATCGCATCTATCTGCGCCTTTTCCGTAATGCGGAACTGGACGTAAGCGGCGGGCAGCTTACGATCGCTGCCGGGAGTCGCCGTAACCGTCGCCATGCTTTCCCCACTTTCGATCACCGCCAGGAAGCCGTCCTCCCCGTTTCGACAGCCGAACAGCGGCAAAATGGCCTGTTCCTCTTGCGATACCCTTTCGTCCACCAACAGATCTGCATTCGCCCCATAAATCGGCGCAGTGTAATCCTGCATATCGCCCTTGCCGTTAAAGAAATTCATAATGGAACCGGATCCGTCCGGCAGCAGATAATACCCGGAAGCCTCCTGCTCAGGCTGCCCGAAATAGGGCAGCAAGCTCAGTACCTCCATCGGAATATTGTCATACTGGAAAATCTCGTTTTCCGGAACCCGCACCCGCAGGGCATCCCCTTCCAGTGTATAGCAGACAGTAACATTGAAACGAGGGACGCTCTCTTCCTCCGACGATTCATACAGCGCATCGTCCACCGCCTGCTGCTCTGCCGTATACCCTCCGGCGGAAAGCGCCGCATCCAACTGCTTTTTCACGCTGCCGCTCATCGAGGTGTTCCGCAGGACATACAGCGGCCCGTTTTTCAGCGCGGGGTAGGCGGCAAGGAGCTCCTGTGCTTTCGCCTTATCTACCGCGTCAAGATCAACCCGATAATACACGCTGCTGAGAATCTGGCGGTTCTTAGCCGAGGAATTTTCATACACCGCCTCATAATGTGCCGGGCTCATGAGCACCGGCCCCAGCAGGTTTTCCTCGATCATCCCCAGTGAATACTGCACCCGGAATCCGTTTTCAATCGACTCAATGCGGTATTGTCCCTTCGCGACCGAATCGGTGTAGCTGTCCATATAGCCAACGCTGCCGGACGCGCTGCTGTAGGCGATAGTAAACTGGGCGCGATTGGCGTCACCGCCGGAATTCCAGACACAGCCGTTCTCCTTCACGACAACCCGGAAAACCGCCGTGTCGGGATTGACCTCCAGCCGCAGGCGGTCGGTTTCCGCCATTACGTTGAAGTTGGTAGACGACGGATCGTTCACAGTGGTCTTTCCAGCCAAGAACTCCGCCGTTTGCTTTGTCGCCGGCGCATCCGGCCCGGCCGAGCAACCACCGAGAAGGAGAGCCGCCGTCAGCAACACTGCGGCCGGCCGTCTTTTATGTATGTTACGCATGTGGCAATCTCCATTCTTTTGCACGAAGTGGGAATACGGTTGTTTTCCGTATTTACAGCCGCAGATACAGTTCGTCGGCAATGTCCCGAACGAAACTCACAAACTGCTGAACCAGCACGAAGGCCAGAACCAGAAGGAATACCACGATCAGCATCACCAGCACAGTCAGCAGCAGAATCCCCAGTGCGCGCCCCATGGAATAATTGTGAATCTGCTTATTGGAGCAAATCAGCAGCAAAACCGTCCACAGTCCCGCCAGCAACACAAATACGATATAGAAGTCCTGCTCCTCCTGAGTCAGCACATGGCTCAGCAGGGTAGCCAGCGGCAGTAAAACGACCAGCGGCGTCAGAGAATAGGCAGCGGCCATCGTGATATCCCGGAAACTGCCCTCGCCGCCGATCAGAGAGGTCACGCACCAGTTGCATACGCAGAAAAGCAGGAAGGGCGCCAGCACCTTGGCAAATTCCAGCAAAAGGTTGCGATCCTCCTCTGCTACTGTGCAGAAGATAAAGCCGGTGAAGCAATCGTACACCGCCACCGCCACGCAGCACAGTCCCAGCAGGGTGAGCGCCGCCGCCATACTTCCTCGGTTTTCCCGTTTCAAGTCCCAAGAAGCGTCCAGCGGGTGGAACAGCAGCCGACGAGAGAAGCGCAGCGACCCCCGGTAGCTCTGTGGGGCGGGAAGCCGTATCCCCCGCTTTTTCCGAACCAGATGCAGGGCAATCCCCGCGGCAATCACGCCGAACACCCCCAACATCATCCAGCCGAAATTCTTTCCTACAAAAAGCGACCGGCTTTTCTGATACGCTTTGGAATAATTCGTCTTATCGTCCGCCATCCGGAACAGGCGCATCGCCTCAGCGTAGTCCTTATTGCGGTACGCCGCCTTGCCGATTCCTACCAGCGCAGTGGGCTGGTTACTATTTTTCCGCGCGACGTCCTTCCATATCGTCTGCTCCCGGTCATATTCGCTCCGGGCGTGGCAGGCCGTGGCCTCGTAGAGCAAACGGCCATACTCGTTCAGCGTGTATTTTGTCATGGTCTGCTTGCCGGAATCCAAAATATAGAAGCTCTCTCCAAAGAACGCCATGGCAGACGGGGTTTTGAAGGTTCCCTTCCGATCACCCGGCCCGCCGAACATAAACAGCATTTCTCCGTCGCTGTTGTACACAAACACCCGGGAACGATTGGCGTCCAGAACGGCATACATCCCATACCCCATCGTGGCGACGTCCACCAGAGTCGAGGGGCCGCGGTAGCTGCCTACCTGAACGACCGTTATATCGCCATAGGGCAAAGTACTGCCATTTTTCCGCAGGATGTCGTTTCCCAGCGCATTCAGCCGCCGCAACGGCTGGATACCACCGCTTAGATACTCCCACAGGTCATAAGAGGAGGACGTTACAAACAGAAAGTTCTCCTCGTCGATGGTGACATTGTTATATTCCGTCGGCACAAAGGAGGCGCTGCGATCGATCTGCGCCTGTGTGGAGAAAAATCGCCAGAAATATTCTGCCAGAGTGTACGTCACCTTCGGCGCGCCCAGGCACTGGACAAAGTTTCCGTTTTTGTCCAACTGTAGCAGCCCCATGTTGAACCCGGTGGAAGCAACAAACAACCGGTCAGCGGTATCCACCGCCAGCTTGGCGGGCTTGAAAACAAAGCTGTCGGTCAACACTGAGGAAACGGGCGCACCCACCAGCATCCTCAGGCTGCCGTCCGGGTTCAGTATCACAATGCGCTGGTTGCCGGTATCCGCGACGTAAAGCCGCCCGTCCTCATGAACAAACAGCCCCTGCGGCGCGGAAAAGCTCTGCCGCTTTCCTTCCTCATCGGTGAAGCCGTCCACAATGCGCTCCACCTTCAGAGCGGCATCCAGCACCACAACACGGTTGTTGCCGGTATCCGCCAGATACAGCCGTCCTTCGGGGCCGGCACACAGATCGGACGCACCGTTGAACGCCGTGATTCCCAGGCTCTCCCCTGTATATACGGCGGCAAGCGTCACCGCGTCAGGCGCTGCCACAGCCTCCTTCGCGTTGTCATATACATAACTGTCAAAAGCGTTTTGCGCGGCGACTGATATGGTCAGCAGCGCCGCAATCACCAATGACAGGAGTGCGTTTCTTTTCAATTGCACGACCATCCTTTCGTGGCGGCTGGGAATGTGAACAAATGAGCGCGCCGGCTTTCTCTTTAGTCCTTCATTCCGGAATTGGCCATCGTCTGCAAAATGTTTCGCTGGGTGAAAATGAACACCAGTACCGGCGGAACGATCATAATCAGACTCACCGCCGACCCCGCTCCCGCCCGAGCCAGACCGCCTTTGAGAATCTGATTGAGGGCATAGCTGAGGGTTTTGAGATTTTCCGAAAAAATGTAACTGCCGCCTGTAGTTCCCCAAGTGGTTTGGAAGTAAAAAATAATCAGCGTCAGCCATGCCGGCCGCACCAGCGGCATCACGATTTGCCAGAAAATGCGCAGCTCGGATGCGCCGTCGATCCGGGCAGATTCCAGCAGCGCGTTGGGCAGGTTGCACATGAACTGTTTCATCAAATACAGTCCGATCGCCGAGGCAATGGGCGGTATCACCAGAGACCAATAAGTATCTACCCAGTGCAGTCTCGCCATGATCAGATAATTTGGAATCTGGGTGACCGCGCTGGAAAACATCAGCGAGATCACCACCAGCCGAAACAGAAATTTTTTCAGCGGGAATTCCCGCTTTTCCAACACATAAGCCGCCATGGACGCTGCCAGCACATGCAGGATGGTGGAGGCCACCGTAACAAACACTGTGTTGAATATGTATTTGGACATTGGTATCCAGGAATCGCTCATCAGAGCGGAAATGTTACGAAAATTATCCAACGTAGGACGCCTGGGAAACAGACGCGGAGGCCAGACAAACAGCTCGTCCAGCGGCTTGAACGCGTTTCCCACTACAAGCACCAGCGGCAGAGCCATAAATACACCGATTATGCAAAGCAGCAAAAAATTGACGACCTTGCCTGCCGGTCCGCGCGCCTCAAACGCCTTGGCTCCCGATTTTTTTCTTCTCTTCACGGCGGTTACCTCTCTCGTCTCGTCATTCTCCTATTTTGCTCAGTACCCGCTGAATCAGCTCATTACAGCCGATCATCACCAGGAAGAGCAGCGTGGCAATCGCACAGGAATATCCCATTTCGTAACGCACGCCCCCATAATCCGTCATATGATTCAGTATGGTATGCACCGCGTAATCGGTGCTGGGGGAGCCGAACAACGCCGTAGATACCGCCCCGCAGGAAAAGGCGGAGGTAATGCTCATCACTGCGCCGAACAAAAGCTGCGGCTTCATAATAGGGAGGGTAATATGCCACAATTCCTGCCACCGGTTCTGGACGCCTTCCACATAGCCCGCCTCGTAATAGGTTTTATCCACCGTCTGGAAACCGGCTACAAACGCCAGAAAACCTGCTCCCAAACTCATCCACAGCATGACCAGAATACAGACCCAGATCATCCATTTGGTATCGGTAAAGAACTGGATCGGGGAACTAATCAGCCCTATTGACATCAGCACACTGTTGATATACCCGTGCTCATCTCCGCTGAAGATGATCGTCCAGATCATGTAGGCGCCGCCGGAAATCGAAGGCGCGTAGAGAATGGTAACCATCAGAGCCCGCAGCGTCGGCTTCAGCTCATTGATCGCCCAAGCCAACAGGAAGGACGCCAGATAGCCGAACGGCCCGGTTACCAGCGCGATCAGGAAGGTGTTTTTCAACGACTTGGTAAAAATCTCATCCGCTGTGAACAGCTCCACATAGTTCTGCCATCCGATAAACTTCGGTGGCTGCAAAACATTAAAGTAGGTAAAACTGTAATACAGCGCCATAAACACCGGCGCAATCACAAAAACGGCGAAGATCAGAAAAAACGGAAGCAGAAAGAGATAACAATCCCAGTTCCGAACCGCATTTTTGCAGCCGATTCGAAACCGCCCCCACCCCCGGCGGAAAGCGCCTTGTGCGCCACTCATGTCATTGCCTCCTTTTTCCATCTATCCAAACTCCTCCATACAATATCTTCTCAGGATGCGGTGTCCAGCTCGAATTCCTGCCGCTTCTTCGTGATCTCCCGATTGATCGTCTCCACATAGTCCAACAGCGTATCCTTCACGTCGGTCTGCTGAAGCACGACGGATCGGAAAGCGTTATTGATATGGCGGGATGTGAAATAGCCGCCGGGGACCTCCGGCACGCACCGGCCAGACGCCAGCGCACTTTCCAGTACGCTCCACTCCGCCTTGGTCCAGGGAAGAGACTCGTAGGCCTTCAGGTTAGCGGTGGGGTACCGGGCAGATGCACCCAGCACGCTTTCCATCTCCCGGCCGAACCGAAGTTGGATGTCCTCTCTGGTCCACCAGTCGAGGAAATCCCACGCCTGCTCCTTTTTCTCCGAACTTTCCAGAATAATGCAGCAGGCCGAACTGATCAGTCCCGTGCGATCCAGCGTTCCGTCGTCCATCTTCGTGCCCGGAATAACGGTGAAACTCCAGAGATCCATGATCTCCGGCGCCGATACAATCAGCGAATTGTACACGCTCTGTGCTGCAATGCCCACCGGGATCTCGCCTGTGCGGAACCGGTTGACAAAATTGATCTCCAATGGCTGGCCGTAATTCAGATACAGGTTGGTCCACGTTTTAAAGGTACTGACCGCTATATCCGAATCCAGCACGCAGCTCGTGTCTGCGTCCCCGTACACCTGCCCGCCGTTCTGCATCAGCAACGAATAGAACAGGGATAGTCCGCCGCCCGGATCCGCCGTGGTGGAGTAGGGAAAGCCAAAGGACATATTGTTGTTGCTGAGCACTGTGGTCAGGGCGATCACATCCTCCCATGTATGGGGGATCTCCGCACCCAATTCCTCCAAGATATCGGTGCGATAATACAGCACCGGAAAAGACAGACTTTCGGGCAGCGCGTAAACACTCCCGTTTAGACGGTAAGGCACCGTCAGCGTATCGGGGAAGCGGGTAATCACCGTATCGTAGGTATCGAAGCTTTCCAGCGAGCAAACCGCGCCGCGCAGAGCGTAATCCACCGGTACGCTCTGGCCGATGCCCAACGCCACGTCCGGGCCGATCCCGGCCACGGTGGCGGGCAGCAGTGCGCCTTCCTCCACCAGCTCCAGATTGACGCCGATCCCTGTCTCCTGCGTGAAGGAATCGTTGAGCATCACCTTTAGAGTCTGCATTTGATCCCGGCCCGCGGACGACCACACCGTGATCGTGTTTTCTTCCGCAGTTTCCACAAGGGTACCAATTTGGTTATAATCCAGCAGGAAGGCGTCAAAAAACCGCCGGACCTGATAAACCGCCGAGCTCCAGAAATCGGCGGTGGGAGATTTCAGCGTCGTATCCGGCGAGTACACCGCCAGATAATCGATCTCCAGATTCAGCGAACACATATCGTTCACCCAGGTTCCCAAAGAACCGATATTGGTTTTGAAATAGCTGAGATTCTCCGCGATTTTAGAAGGTTTCCCGCTCATGACCGTCAGCTGACGGATCAGTGTACCCAAAATGGCGGCATTGCCGTCCGCCTTCCCCGTGTATGTCTCCAGCGCCTTCTGCACCGTTTGCAGGATGTCCCGCTGGGCACTCATGTTGGCGATTGTCTCAGGGATCAGGGTTTCCAGCCGGTAATCCCGCATAGTATCCGGGCTGGTGCCGGTAATCATGATGATCTCTCTGTAAATCTGATTAAGCTGGGTCAGCACCTCTTGCGTAACCCCCAGCGCCTGCCCCATGTCACCGAGGGTCACTTCCATCCGGAGAGTGTGGGGTCCCTCTTCAAAATAGAAAGAATAGGCCGTCTCACCGTCCCCCAGCGTGACCATCTGCCAGTCGCTGTCATAAAAGAAACTCACGCTGTCCAGCTCCGCAAAAGGAACCTTACCGTCGATGGTAATCCGCCGGGAGGACACCAACCCGCTGGTCACATTCTGCCGCGCCTTGACCGCGATCTGATATAAGCCGCTTTCCGGCACCTCAAACTGCCATTCCAGATAATCGCCCACATACGACCAGCGGGTACCTCCGATGGTGTTGAGCTTAATGGCCGAAGGTTCGTACGGCTCGGTCGCGCTGGTGGAGGTATCGGACAAGGGGTACAAGGTCGGCGAGGATTTATATACCGCGTCCTCTCCCTCAATCTGGAGATATTCTCCGGAAGTCGTGGCATACCCGGCCAATGCGTACCCGGCCTTTACCGTTTCATAGGAGGGCAGCTCCTCCGGCGGGGCAATGGTCAGACTCCGCAGAAGCATCGGCTCCCGCTGTGCCTCCAGCGTAATCGTATTTTGGCCGCTCTCCAGATATACAGTCAACGGT
>CATWUX010000040.1 GCA_958354085.1 uncultured Oscillospiraceae bacterium
CGACAGAATGGTCGGGCTTTTCTCTTGAGCTTCGATACTAATTCTGAATCGCGTAAAGCTGGAATAGATCCAGCATATGGGCATTCATCAGTTTTTTACTCATCAGTTCACGGAAACGTACGGAATTTTTTTTGCCGGCCTGCCGCAGCGTTTCCAGTTCGACGGTGATTTCCTGCTGGGAACGCAGAAGATCCTCGTGAAGATTTTCAAATTGCGCCAGTTTGTTTACGGCCGCCTGAATGGCTTCGGTTTCATCTGCGGTTACATGGGTGGCTCCCAGTCGATAACCGCCATCTTCCGCTTTTTGAGTCAGTCGAGACATTCCTATAGCCTTCCTTTCCTATAAACGATAGGGGAGCGTCAAGGACAAATTGCCCGCGCCGATTGGGCAGCATACAAATTTAGTATAACATAGAATACGGCTGTATCCAATAAAAACTGTTTTGCTAAAAAGAAGTCCGGACAAATCCGTTTTTGGATTTGCCCGGACAAGTGTCGGATCCATTATTCGGTTTGTGCTGCCGAAACAGCGGCGTCGAAGGTAAAGTGATCGTCTTTATAATCGATATTGACCGTATCGCCGGCATGGAATTTGCCTTCCAGCAGTTGTTCCGCCAGTGCGTCTTCCAGCTTGGACTGAATGACGCGGCGCAGGGGACGAGCGCCATAGACAGGGTCAAACCCGGCTTTGGCAATTTCCGCTATGGCATTATCGCTGACGGTCGTTTGGATATCCATGGCCTCCAGCCGCTTGTTCAGAGATTTCAGCATCCGGCGGGCGATCTCTTCGATGTCCGCTTTGGTCAGTTGATGGAACACGATGATATCATCCACACGGTTCAAGAATTCCGGACGGAACGCCTTTTTCAGTTCGCCCATCACGTCATCCTGAATCCGCTTGTGATCTTCCGCACCGGGCTCATCCGAGGTGTTGTCGCCGAAGCCGAAACGCTTGCGTTCGGTAATCAGCCGCGCGCCGATGTTAGAGGTCATAATGATGACGGTGTTTTTAAAGTCTACCCGCCGCCCCTGGGCATCGGTCAGAATACCGTCCTCGAGAATCTGCAGCAGCATATTGAACACGTCGGGATGCGCTTTTTCAATCTCGTCGAACAGCACCACGGAATACGGTTTACGGCGGATTTTTTCGGTCAGCTGACCGCCCTCGTCATAACCGACATAGCCGGGAGGCGAGCCGACAAGACGTGAAACGGTGTGCTTTTCCATATACTCGGACATATCCAGCCGGATGATTGCGTTTTCATCGCCGAACATCGCTTCTGCCAGAGCTTTGCACAGCTCGGTTTTACCGACTCCGGTCGGGCCGAGGAAGATGAAGGAGCCGGTCGGGCGTTTCGGGTCTTTCAGCCCAACCCGTCCGCGGCGGATCGCTTTGGCGACCGCTGTGACCGCTTCGCTTTGGCCGACAATACGCTCGTGCAGGATGTCCTCCATTTTCAACAGGCGCTGGCCTTCCTCTTCCGTCAGCTGCGTTACCGGTACGCCGGTCCAGCCGGACACGATCTCCGCGATTTCCTTGGAGGTGACTTCGCCGGTGATGCCGGAGTTCTTCTCCTGCCACTGCGTCTTTTGCGTCTCCAGCTTTTCGCTGAGTGTTTTTTCCTCATCGCGCAGACGGGCGGCACGCTCGAAATCCTGCTCATTGACGGCGGCGCGTTTTTCCTCAGCCAGCCGTTTTAGCTCATCCTCCAGCTGCTTGACATCCGGCGGCGCGGTGAAGGCGCGCAGACGTACGCGGGAGGCCGCTTCGTCCACCAGGTCGATGGCTTTATCCGGCAGATACCGATCGGTGATATAGCGTGAGGACAGAGTGACCGCCGCCTCGATCGCTTCATCCGTGATTTTGACCTTGTGGTGTGCCTCGTATTTATCGCGCAGCCCGCGCAGAATCAGCACCGCTTCCTCCTGCGTCGGTTCGCCAACCGTAACCGGCTGGAACCGCCGTTCCAGCGCCGCATCCTTTTCAATGTGTTTGCGGTATTCATCCAGCGTGGTCGCGCCGATGATTTGCAGCTCGCCGCGTGCCAGCGAAGGCTTCAGAATATTGGCGGCGTCTACTGCGCCCTCTGCTGCGCCCGCACCGATCAGGGTGTGGATTTCATCGATGAACAGAATCGTGTCGCCGGCTTTGATAACCTCGTCGATCGCATTTTTGATGCGTTCTTCAAAGTCGCCGCGGTATTTTGTTCCCGCGACCATGCCGGTCAGATCCAACGTCACCACGCGTTTGCCGCGTAGCAGCTCCGGAACTTCGTCCGCCGCGATTTTTTGCGCCAGCCCTTCCGCAATGGCGGTTTTGCCCACGCCGGGCTCACCGATCAGGCAGGGGTTGTTTTTGGTGCGGCGGGAGAGAATCTGGATAACCCGTTCGATCTCGGCGGAACGCCCGATGACCGGGTCGATCTTGCCGTCCCGCGCCATCTGCGTCAGGTCGCGTCCGAACTGGTCGAGCGTAGGCGTTTTGCCGCCGCCCTTTTGCGCGGACGCTTTACCGCCGCGTACAGGCTCGGCTGTGGCTTGGCCGGGCGCCATGCCGATGGCACGGGCGATATCCGTGAACAGATCCTCCGGACGTGCGCCCAACGCGGAAATCAGGCGTACCGCCACGCTGCTGTCGTCCCGCAGCACGGCCATGAGAATATGCTCGGTACCGACATAGCCGTGCTGCAGCATGGCCGCCTCTGCCATAGCCACCTCCATGGCTTTTTTGGCGCGGGGAGTGAAATCCTCCGGCGACAGCTGGCTGTATTGCCCGCTGGATTCCACTTCGATAATTTTTTCCTGGTATTCGGCAGCGGTTACGCCGCGGTTATTCAAAACCGTGGCGGCCACGCCGGTACCCTCGCGGAGCAAACCGAGGACGATGTGTTCGGTGCCGATATAGGTATGCCCCAGCTCCTGTGCCGCTTGAATAGCGGCGTTCAAGGCGTTATTTGCCTTTTCCGTAAATCCTTTAAAACGATACATAAAGTTCGCTCCTTTCGGTTATTCGCGCAGCCTTACGCAAGGCGTTCCCGCACCATGTTGGCGCGTTCGGCGTCGCGTTCAGCCGGTTCCATATCCCGGCGTGCCATCATCATAATGGTGGCCGGCTGCGCATCGTTGATCAGCTCGCTGATCGTATCCAATTGTACTTCTTTGACCAATCCGAGTGAAACGCCCAGGCGCAGGTTGGAGATCAGATTCATAAATTCGTCATGAGACAGCAGACGTGCGGTGCGCAGGAGGCCGAGCGACCGCCAAACGCGATCCTCGAACTGCGGCAAACGCAGCAACTGCTCGCGCGCCGTGCGTTCCTGACGAATGATCTGCGCCGCGATGCTCTTGAGGTTTTCGATGGCCGCCGACTCAGAAATACCGAGCGTGACCTGATTGGACAGCTGGTACATCGCGCCCTCCGGCTTGCTGCCTTCTCCGTAAATACCGCGGATGGTCAGCCCCAGCTTGGAAACCGTGTTGGCCAGCTGCTGCAGCACGCCGCGCTCTTGCAGGGCGGGGAGGTGCAGCATGAGCGACGCACGCATACCGGTGCCGAGGTTGGTCGGGCATTGCGTCAGGTAGCCCAGCCGGTCGTCAAAAGCAAAATGAAGCTGTTCATCCAGCTGGGTGTCCAGCGCGTCCGCTTCCGCATAGGCTTCATCCAGTGCCAGACCGGAACGGAGAACCTGCAGCCGCAGATGATCCTCTTCACAGATCATGATGCTGACGCTTTCATCCTTGGACAGCAGCAGACCGCTGCCGGGTTGACATTGTGCAAATTCCGGACTGATCAGATGGCGTTCCGCCATGGAGAGCGCGTCGCGGGAGGCCATGTTTTGCATATCCAGAAAATCCATCGCCGGTTTCGCGGGCATAGCGTCTCGTACCAGCCGCAGGATCTCCTGTTTTTGCTCCGTCGTCATGTCGGCGGGGAAGGGGTATTTGCCTATGTTGCGGGCTAACCGGATACGGGTGCTGATAACAACGTCACCCTCCGGGCCGCTGTGTTGATACCATTTACTCATGATCTTTGCCCTCCTTCAGACTTTTTTCCAGTGCCTGGATCTGATCACGCAGCCCGGCGCAGGCTTCGTATTCCTGACGGGCGATGCTGTCCGCCAGCTGCTGCTTCAGAGCATCCAGCTCGCGTTCCTTTTTCGCATTCTCGCTTGCGCCGCACGGTACCTTGCCCATGTGTTGGGATTTGCCGTGAATGCGTTGGATCGAGGGGAGAAGCCGGTCGTAAAACGTGGTGTAACAAGTCGGGCATCCGGCTTTGCCGGATTGCGCGAGTTCCCGGAACGTCTTGCCGCAGCCCTCGCAGCGGACGGCATCTGCCAGCACGCGGGCCGACGGTTCGGCAAACAGGCTGCCCCAGAAGTTGCCGAGGTCAAATCCGAAATCGTTCCACATTGTGCCGATGCCCTGCTCGGATGCACAGGCGGAGCACAGGCGCAGTTCGGTGGTTTTACCGTTAACGGTTTTCTTTACATAAGTTGTAGCGGGATTCTTTCCGCATTTTTCACACAACATAGCAGTCACTCCTTTTATTTTCAAAACAAAGATTACAGATTCAGCGAGGTGAGCATTTGCTTCATCAGCGACGCGCGCAGATGGTCGCGTACTTCCACCGGCACATCCCGGTAAGCGCGATCGGACAGAGCCGCCGCCATCAACCGGGCATTTTCAACCGAGATGCATTTTTGATAGGTGAGATTTTCGAGAATTGCCTGCGCCGCTGCCGGAACCAGCGTATCGCCGATGGCGTTGACGGTGTGCATGAGCGGGGTGACCGTCGGTTGAAATTTGATGCGGCGCACCCGGATATACCCGCCGCCGCCGCGCCGGCTTTCGACGATATAGCCCTGCTCGGGGGTGAAACGCGAGGTCAGCACGTAATTGATCTGGCTGGGAACGCATCCCAGTTCCTCTGCCAGCGTATTGCGCTGCAATTCTGTCTCGCCGTTTTCCGCCTGTTCCAGTCTATGAAGAATATAGGCGGTAATCGAATCGCTTATGCGCATGAACAAGGCTCCTTTCTTTTTGACTTTGTCCTTCCCTGACCTTTTAACCATAGTATACCACAAAGTCAGGGAAAGTCAAAGTCAAATAAAGTCAAAATTCAAATATTCTAGTTTTGACTTTGGCGATTAGAAGCGTTTATCTTCCGTTTCCTCTTGATATCGCGAAAATTCATCGTTTTTCAAATTTGTGTGAGCAATATGCCGGTGCGTGTGGGGGATAGTGTGCAGTTCTCTGGCAAAAGCAACCGGCGTTAATTCTTCCGCTGTCTCCACATTCGCCGGTGACGGACGCTTTTTATTGTTGCTGCGCGCTTCGGAGCGATTGTTCATGCTCTCATCTCCCTAATACGATGAAAATTCTGTGCTTTTAGTATATGTGCTTTGATGGGAGTGTATACGGCCGCACCATTTGAAAAAACCTTGTAACCGATTGCCTGCCCACCACATAGTATATGGTGTAAGCAGGAAAGGAGGCGACAATGTATGTGTTTGAAAAACTTGTTTTGCGGTAATGAATGCACTTGGATCCTGTTCGTCATCGTCATTCTCTTGATCCTCTGCAATGAAGATGATCATGATTGTGGTTGCGGTTGCGGCTGCTAATTGCCCTTTTTCCCCGCCCGGCGCAGTTTTGCTGCGCCGGGTTTCTTTTTGATAAAAGAAAGCCACCAGCTAAGCTGGTGGCTTAAAAAAGATTTTTGTCGTTGAGCCAAAAGAAAAACCTGCGGTGCGCAACATATCCACCGCAGGTTTGGTGCGGGTGTTCATAAGGGATTTAATAAACACACCGGCACGTACAATCATATTTCAAAAAACGCACATTTTTCACTAATCCTCTTTTGCGGTACAATGTATTTGCAAAGGAGGATTTTGCATTATGAAAGTTAAAGATGTTAAGCACAAAGTAACCCTTGATGATTTTGAGCACCGCCTGCTCGTTGGTTGTGTAAACGTGGCAAGAACAATGTATCTTGAGCAAAACAAACCGACTGAGGATGTGAATGATTTGCTTGTCAAAATCATTAAAGCACCGTCAAAGAAAGTGAGTGTGAGAGTATGAAAGATGAATTTGTAAAGAACATAGGTGTTTGGGGACAACGACACTATGCTTACTTGAAAAAGCACAGCCCGACCGTTATCAACGTCATGCGGATGAAAGGAACGCTTGAGCAGTACCTCAAAGACATTGACAAAGATGCAAAGGATATGTTCGATAAGTTGGTAAAACAATTGGCTGATAGCGAAGGCATCAACGAAGAACTGAAATCCGCCAATGAAATAGATTGGATTCGTTCTATGAACAGCATCCGCAACCGTGCGGAAGAAATCGTTCTCAGCGAGGTGATTTACAACTAATAAACAGCGGAGCATGAAAGGCTGTCACCACATAAGGAAGTAATTTGAGAAAAATATTGAAATACAACTTACGGGCGATAGCAAAGGCAAAAGCCAGCGTAAAAGGCAGATTTGCTTTTTACACTGGCTTTCTCTATATCCAAAATAAAATCGCACATTCGCAAAGCAGAAAATCTTTTGCTATATTATTCTGTTTCCGTTGTTGTACATGATCAGCAATTCCTTTAAGCCCATGGATCAACTGACAGATCCCAGTATCGTTTGGATTCCAAAAAATTTCACGCTGGACAATTTTCATAAAGCGGCGGAAGCCATGCATTACTGGCGCTCCTTTTTTACATCGGTGCGTGTAGGTCTGATCAGCGCTTTGATCCAAGTGTTGACCTGCTCTTTCATCGCCTATGGCTTTACACGCTATCGTTTTAAAGGGCGGAATTTGCTATTCGGTCTTGTTATCGTGACCATAATCGTGCCGCCTCAGGCAACGATGGTTCCTACTTATCTGAATTTTACCAATGTGGATTTTTTGGGGATTGTCAGTTTGTTTCGGGAGATAAGCGGGTCCAATTTTAAAATCAATTTAATTGATTCCGCTGCCACTTTTTATATTCCATCGCTTTTTGGAGTCGGGCTTCGTTCCGGTTTATTTATTTTCATATACCGGCAGTTTTTTAAAGGCCTGCCTCGTGAGCTGGAGGAAGCAGCGTGGATTGACGGCGCCGGACATTTACGAACATATGCGGTTATTGCCTTACCTTTGACCGGTTCCGCTGTGCTGACAGTTTTAATTTTTTCGATTATGTGGCACTGGAATGATTATTTCCTGTCTAATATGTATTTTTCGGAAAATTTCCCATTATCGGTTGCCTTGGCGCAAATCCGATCCGGTCTGAGTTCCTCGATGGGCTATTCGGAATTTAGCAGTCCGGTGGCTATTCGATCCATTCTCATGGCCGGTTGTTTGGTGTTTATCCTGCCGATGCTTCTACTGTATATTTTCCTGCAAAAATATTTCATTAAAAGCATCGAGCGGGTTGGCATAGTTGGATAAAATATACAAGGAGGAAAACATATGGAAAAGCAATGCAAAAACATCTGTCTTAGCTCCCTTTCGTTATTGGCCGTGATTATGTTGACATTGTCCATGGTTGCCTGCGGAGGGAAAACGCCGCCAATCGAATCGTCCAGCGATTCAGGAAGTCCCACAGTAAGTTCCCAAGGAAACACGAAAGAAACGAAAACGCAAGCTACGGAGGGTACGCAGGATCCTTCCGCTGTTTCCAGTACAACCGGGCACAATAATAGTATTCTCCGTACAACAGCCAGCAACAACGCTGGTACAGCCACCACGGCATCCGGGACAGTCTCTACGCTTCCTCCCCAGTCGACCTATGATCCGTTTGCAAACATTTCGGATGATGTCAAAAAGTCGACGGTGCGTGTTCTTTGGTGGGATGCCGGACAAAAAGAGATTATAGACGAGTTTACACAAAAGACAGGCATCAAGGTTTCGTTAATTCAAACCACATGGAATTTGTATCTGTCTAAATTATCCGCGCTGGTTGGCAGCGGCGCTGCCCCAGATGTGGCGTCCATTCAGCCGGACTGGTGGCCCATTATTATCACAAAAAATTTGATGTCCCCCATTTCCGTAGGAAAATTTGATCTGGAAAATGATCCCATATATAACATAAATATCATGGATATGTATGCGTGGGGAAATCAGTATTACGGCGTTGCCCTCAAAGGCAGCAGTTATGCCGTTGCCAATCACTTTATTTATTGGAACAAGAATTTGTTTAGCCGTGCCCGTATTAAGGATACCCCGGATAAGCTTTGGAAAGAAGGCAAATGGAACTGGGATACTTTTCTGGATACTTGCCAAAAGCTTACCGGCACGATCGACGGCAGAGAGGTCGTCGGTGCTTACGTGGGCACCTCTACGATCATGCGTTCGGCAGGCACGGATTTTGTAAAGTTTACTGTTCAAAACGGAAAAACAAAGATAGTGAACAATCTCTCGGATCCTTTGTTGCTTAAAGCATGGCAATATGATACCCAGCTTCGCTATGTTCACAAAGTCACCGCCAGCGCTACGGTGGACGATTTTATAAGCGGTAAGGTGGCCATGTACGACTGCGAAGATTATCTGATGGCTAAAGATGCTGCGCTTGCCAAGATGACAGATGCTTTCGGAGCAGTGCCGTTTCCCAGTCCGGCCGGTCAGGAATATTGCAACGCGGCAGCTGTTAAATGCTTTGGAATTCCTCGTGGCGCACGCAATCCGGAGGGAGGCAGTTATTTTATCCGCTTCTATTTGGATCCGGCATACAACCATGACGACGATCGCTTTTTGTCCGACGAACTTAGATCCATTTATTACGAAGTGCAAAATTTGAAAAGCTATCCGCTGCGTTCCATAGGCATTATCGGTTATCATACCTATGATGATTTCTGGAGCATTATCTATGATTGCTCTGCTTCGCGGGATCAAACCGCTACGGTTTTGGCTTCCTGGAAAAGCAAAGTTGACAGCCTTATTAAAGATGTAGAGAACGAAATGCCCTCTTAACCGATAGATCATATTCCTTTAGCCGAATATTTCAGCACCGTCAAAACCATCTTTAGAAAAACGGCGGTGGAACAGAAAGGAAAGGTTACGAATGAAAAAATGGCTATCTTGCTTGTCAGCTGTTGCACTGATCCTGAGTTTTATAATGGGTTTGCCTATTACTGGCGTATTGGCGAATGACGTAAGTAAGTATGATCAGCTATTGGCAGAGGATGGTTTTATCTATGGAGTGAATTTGCCCTATTTAACAAGTGCGGATGAAGGCCACACGTTCGGATACAATTCGATTTTCGGCCTGAGCAATGCATACGATGAAACAAAAGCCGACGAAATTCTGACGAATATTGCCGCCGTTGGCTTCAACTGTGTACGGATCCCCTTGTTTAACAAAACGCAGGGGCTGCTCATAGAAGCAGACGGACAGGTTGTCGGTCTAAGCGAAAAATATTTGGACAGTGTGGAGTCAATCCTGTCCTTGGCGAAAGAGAAAAATCTTGGTGTACAGGCGGTACTTCTTCCCGGCTGTGGAGAGTATGTTTATGAGAGCGGCAAATCCGTTTACGACAGAGTCAGTCGTCTGATTGTGGATCCCGCTGTACGGCAACAATATATTCAAAAGGCGATCCTTCCCGTTACGGAGTTGCTGGAAAAATACCGGGATATTATCGTCGGCGTGGATGTATGCAGCGAGCCGGAGACAGACATATACGATTACACCCGTGAATATGGAACCTCTTCTGAGGTTATGACTACCTATATACGCGACGTTGCCCAGGCTGTGAAGTCGAATTCTAGCCTGCCGGTACTGGCGTCTTCAGCCGATCCGGAAAATGTGATCATCCGCATGGGCGATTACAACGATCTTGGCTTGGATTTTGTGGGCGTTAAGGCAGTCAGCGATATCGGTGAAGTGCGGGATATTGAAACGCTCAACACAGAACTTCCAGTATTTGTTACCAGCATGGGCGCGGAAAATGAGGAAAACGTATCCGATGATTTCCACACCATGAACGTACGTAATTTTTACACCAACGCCAAGGAAGCAGGCTATAAAGGGGCTTTCTATGCAGCGTATGGCGATGAATCCACGGTTGGCTATGTCAAGTTGATCAACGAAAGGGGTGCTCTGCGCCCTGCTACACAGGCCATGCACTTTCTGATTCTGGATGATCAATATGAACAGCAGGGGATCGGTGATCCGAAGGATCAGCCCGCTTTCCTGTATGTTACATCACCCTCCAATCTGCAATGGTTGGGTACCCGTTTTGCGGAAAGCTATACCGTTGAACGCACAGAGGACGGAAAAACCTGGATGACGCTGTGCGAGAACATCACGCCTTCCACTGGCTTTATCATGAACTATTCCGATCCCCTGATCGAAGAAGGAAAATCCTATCGGTACCGTGTGAAGGCTATATTGGACACCGGCGATATCATGACCTCCGAAGCCTCGAATGTGCTGTCTGCCCCGGTGATTACCTGTCCGGCGGATAAAAACCTTTTCAATACACTTCTGGATTGGGATCCTGGCTTTGAGGATGGCAAGAATCCGTGGGAAGATCCGGATTGGGATTTTAAAAAGTCAGAACCGCATATGGTCAACGGTGCAAAAGCTGGCTGGACTGGCACTGCTGAAACCGTAGGGCTTGAAATTGTTTGTGCAGACGATGATCCGAAAAACGTCCATTCCGGCAAGTATGCCTATAAGGTCGTGGATAGTGGAATCGACGATGGTTATGCGGCATACAGAAATTTTGATTTCCAGCTGGATGTGAGCAAAACATATACATTTTCCATCTGGTACCGCACAAAGGATTCGGCCCCGAGATCGGGTCTTGTCAGTTATAAGCCCAGCTACGGCAATCTGGTCACGGGTGAGTCGAAGATCTTCTATTCCAGCCTCCTCAACGATGATGAATGGCATTTGTTCAGCTGTACCTTTACTCCCTCCGGTTGGGGCTCACCATATGCCCGCTTTGCCGTGACCACTTGGAATGAGGATTTCTATTTTGACGACCTCTATTTATTCGAAGTGGACGCTTCCGCTTTGGCAAATAACCCATTTGAGGAAAATACGGAAGGCTATCCGAACCTATCTAAGGAATCTGCGCCGGTAAATCCGGCATATGCCCCGCTGACTGTGACACCGCAGGAGCGCGAGGTTACGACGGGCGGCACAGAGAATCTGCTTCCCAATGGCAGTTTTGAAATTGCCAGTGAGGATGGAATGCGTTTGGGCGATTATAAAATTAACAACCCCAGCATGTATGATACCGTGAACAGCTTTGTTTCCAGATCGGAAGAACCGGAAGGCGTTTGGAGCGGTAACTATTCTATGAAGGTTATCAATAACGGCAACTGGTCTGGGGCTATGCGTTATGCTTTGACTCTGGAGCCCAATACCGATTATACGTTCAGCTTTGTTTATAAAATGATGGACGCTTGGCAAGGCGCACCGCAAATCGGCATGACGTATTCACCGGCCGATTGGAACTGGACGCCAATCCTCGGCGGTACAGCTCCGACTCAGTCGAATACCGAGGCGCTCTGGCCCGCTTATATCTGTGACGGTAACTGGCATCGCTATACCATGACTTTCAACACGGGTGATTCGACAACCTTTGCTTTTTGCTGGCGCAACTCTATCTCGGCCGTGGTGTATCTGGATGATTTGTATCTTGCAAAGAGTTCTGAGGCAGTCCAGTTTACAGAGCCCAACGAGAGCTCTTATTATGGCGGCTCTTCTATTACGGAGTATGTGACGGATAAGGTGTTGGCTACCGACGGTAAGAATTTGCTGGCCGGCAGCGCGCAGCCTGACGCAGTCCAAATGACCGCAAACGATACGACAACCGTGATTAAAACGGTTACCATAAAGCCTAATACGAATTATATGCTGTCTGCAGATATCAAGGGAGCGCATCTCAATGAAACCAACAGCGGCATAATGGCCTTTGGTGTGCAGAGCAACAACTGCTATCTCTATGCGGATGCAACCGGTATCCCCACAGGAATGAAAGCAACCTCTTGGGATAATGAGTGGCATCGTCGTGGGTTTGTGTTCAACTCAGGCAGCAATACCACCGTAACGTTAGCGGTTAGCGGCGCCGGTGCGGCATTTGAGTTAAAAGATTTTATCCTTTGTGAAGCGGCCGATGCTAAGCCGGTTCCGGCTGCCGAGCTTCCAGAGAATCCTGAAAATACAGATCCCTCCGACAACCCGGCGACCGGCGTATCTGTGGCGGTTCTCCCGATAGCACTTTGCGCAGCATCGTTTGTGTTTGTAACCGCACTGCGCTGTAAAAAAGATTAGTTTATTGGTTTCTGGGGAACTGTCTGGTAGTTCCCCAGAAACCGGAATATGCTCAAATTGTGAAAGGTGACAAGATTTATGATGAAAGTGGTTAGTCCTTCGTTACCGAACATTCCTTGGCAGGAACGATCCAAAGGGGATACGTCTGTTCTTTGGCGCTATACGGAAAATCCCATTTTAAAGCCCGATATAGCGGAGAATGTAAATAGTATTTTTAACAGCGCCGTTGTTCCTTTCGGAAAAGGCTATGCCGGAATTTTTCGCTGTGATGATCTTGAGAGAAATATGGATATTCGAGTAGGCTTCAGCGAGGACGGAATTCATTGGGATATTCATTCGGAACCCATCAAAATGATTTCGGACAACGAAGAGATCGCGCGGAAAGAATACCGCTATGATCCCCGTGTTTGTTGCATTGACGGTCGCTATTACATTACTTGGTGCAACGGATATCATGGCCCAACAATTGGAGTAGGCTATACGGACGATTTTAAAACGTTTTTTCAAATTGAAAATGCTTTTCTGCCTTTTAACCGTAACGGTGTGCTGTTTCCCCGAAAGATCGGTGGCAACTTTGCTATGCTAAGCCGTCCCAGCGATAACGGACATACGCCGTTTGGCGATATTTATTACAGCGAAAGTCCGGATATGAACTTTTGGGGTAAACATCGATTTGTTATGGGCAGCAACTATGGCTGGCAAGGTACAAAGATTGGCGCCGGCGCTATTCCAATTGAAACAGAAGAAGGATGGTTATTGCTTTATCATGGCGTTTTGACTAGCTGCAACGGATTTTTATACAGCTTTGGAGCCGCTATTCTGGATAAAGACCAGCCATGGAAAGTGTTGTATCGTACCCGTCCGTACTTAATGACGCCCAGGGAAGATTATGAACGGATCGGTGATGTTCCTAATGTGGTGTTTCCATGCGCCGCGCTATGCGATGGAGATACAAATCGTCTGGCTGTCTATTACGGTTGTGCGGATACCGTTACCGGACTGGCATTCGGTTATGTTGATGAAATCATTGACTTCGTAAAAACACATTCTTTTTAAAATGTGCAGTTCTCCAGAGGAATACCGATAATACCGCGTGAGGTCTGTATAAATTTTCTTTCTCAATCGATAGCCGATTTCTTCCAGTCGATTGAGAAAGAAAAGCCTCTGCGGTTTTGCTTTTTGATAGGATGTGGCGGTCGATGACCCAATAGGAGGATAGAGATATATGACTTTTAATGAAAGCAATGTGGTATTGCGATTTCCGGTACTCAGTGACTTACATATTGTCGGCAAAGCGCGTGAAACTTCGCAAAAGCTGAACGATGCTTATCGTCAGTTGTGCGCTTTAGGCCAAGCGGATGTTCTTATGTTTGCCGGAGATATGACGGATTATGGCCGGCAGGAGCAGGTCGAAGAATTTCGGAATATAACGTGCAGTTACTGGGATCTGAATACGACAAAGCTGCTTTATTGTCTTGGCAATCACGAGCTGTACGACTATGAATTGGATGGAAATTCGCTGGATGTTGGCGAGCGTTTAGCTGCGGCTTTTCAAGAACATGCCTCCGAGGAAACTTCTGCCGAGGATATCCATAACGGAAGGCGTCATATAACCGTTAAAGGCTTTCATTTTCTTGCGGTCAGTGCCATACGGTATTTGGGCGGTGTGGTGTACAGAGATGAGGATCTGCAATGGTTACAGGAGCAACTGGAGATAGCCGTTGCCGATGCACCGGAAAAGCCTCTGTTTATATGTAGCCATGCTATGATCAAAAAGACCTGCTACGGCAGCAATTATGGTAGCTACTGGGCAGGAGATCAGTTGTTTGCATTGTTAAAAAAATATCCGCAGGCGGTGTACTTTGCCGGACATCTCCACTTCCCGCTGCAACATGAGGACAGCATATGGCAGGGTGATTTTACAGCAATCGGTACATCCAGTTTATATTATGTTTCCTTGGAGAATAAAACGGAGGACGGCATACGCTATATAGATGTTTCCGGCAGTGAAACCGGAGACTGTCATAAGTTTTCTCAGGGGTTGTATGTACAGGTAGATGCTAACAACAACGTTAGCATACGGCGCTGCGATTTTTACAGAAATACGGAAATTCAGCAGCCATGGATATTAGTGGCACCGTCATTTCGCTTGCATAAGTCTCTGCGTCCATCGACGCTTCCCGTATTTCCGAAGAATAGTATTATTGAAACAGACGCCTCCGCTGTTCAAGAGATTTTACCAACCTTTCGTTTGCGTTTTACGGCGGCCCAAGATGAAAGTATGATTCTGATGTATAGGATTCGCTTTCTGGATAAGGAGGGAATCACTATCAAAGAAACCGCCGTATATTCAGATTTTTATTTGGCGGCGACAACAGCGGATATGGCTCCTCTTTTGGAAAAAGTTATACCGCCCAGTCAATTGGCTCCTTTTACGCCTGTGGGTGAAGGGGATTATCGGGTGGAGATTGTGGCAGTGACACAGGACGGCCGTCAAAGCCTGCCGCTTTGCAGTAAAATGTTCCAACGGATGCATTCGAAAGCACCGATTGAGATGAAACAGCTGTTGGCGGCGAGGAAAATTCAGCTGTTGAATTGTCATTCTATGGCGCAGGGATATGTGTTAGAAAAAAATCGGGATTATTTCGGCTGGCCGGAACAGGCTAAAGGCGGTTGTATGCCCCCGATAGTCGAGGAGGGACTACATGGCCGTGTCATTGCCGTGTTTTTGAATAGCACGCGGTATCAATGTTATGAATTCATGTTCGGGAAGGAAACGCCTGTGAATGCCTCCGCGGCATCTTGGTTACGTTTATGGGTGGATTTTACGCAAATAAAATTTTCCAAATTGGCCATTACGTTGCGGGATGAAGATATCCAATATACAACGGATGATAAAAACGGTTGTGACATGAACGTTTGGATTATGGATATGCAGGGGATGCGGACAGTTCCCTTTAACAATGACGGATGCCTGATGAATTTCGGCGGATTTTGCGGATATATGTATCTACCCCTGGCGTATTTCTATAATCTTGAACAGAATCTCACACCAAAATGTTTCAAATTTAACAGTATTGGGATGCAATTCACCCTATCGGAAGGAGAAACGGAATTGCATCCGGTCTTTCAGATCGGAACCGCAGAGGCATTGATTCTTTAAAATTTATAGTATAATCCGCCGGCTTATGCTCTTCTCAAGAAAGCCGGATAGAACGAAAGAAACGTAGAGAGGACAGCGAAGGATACGAGCAGTTTATAAAAAGCCAGCACTTTTGATTTGCCGAAATACGGTTGTTTACTGTCAGAAGCGATATGCAGAATCGCGCAGGCCGTGAAAGATTTCCGGCACAAAGAGCACTATAACGAGAAGGGATAACTGACCATGGGGCTATTCAAAGACAAAACGGGTGTCAAAAACGCATTTCTAATCGGCGGAATGTGTTCCTTGTCCTATTTCATCGTGTATTTGGCCAGAAATGTGCTGGGGGTGGTTTCCCCGGACATGATCGGAAGTGGTGCTTTTACTACAGAACATATCGGTTCACTTTCATCGCTGTATTTTATAACCTACGCAATCGGTCAACTGATCAACGGTGCCGTTGGGGATAAAATCAAGGCCAAATACATGATCAGTTTAGGGCTCTGTTTGGCGGGGGTATGCAGCATTTTGTTTCTGATTTTATCCGATTCATTATATTTCTCTTACCTTGCCTATGGTTTGAACGTTTTTTTTCTGTCAATGATTTATGGGCCGATGACGAAAACGGTAGCCGAAAGCACCGAACCGCTTTATGCCACACGCTGTAGTCTCGGCTATACGGTAGCCGCTTTGCTGGGATCACCCGCGGCGGGACTTCTTGCGGCTATATGGACATGGCGGGGTGTTTTCGGCATCAGCAGTTTTTTGCTGTTAGCCATGGGAGCTGTCGTCTTTTTTGTTTTCCGGATCTTTGAAAAAAAGGAGATTATACGTTACGGCCAATACCGGCCTCTTAAGAAAAATGGCGGCAGTATCAAGCTATTAGTGCAGAACAGGATTATAAAATTTACATTTGTTTCCATAGTAACCGGGGTAGTGCGTACCAGTGTGGTTTTTTGGCTGCCAACCTATTTTTCTCAGCATCTAGGGTTTTCGGCCGAAGAAGCCGCGCTCCTTTTTACGGTCTCGACACTGCTCGTATCCTTTAGCGCTTTTATAGCGATATTATTGTATGAACGGGTACTCCACCAAAATATGGATCTGACCATTCTGGTGTCTTTCGTTACCGCCGCCGTTTCATTTCTGCTGGGATATTTTATAAAGTATGCGGTTTTGAACGTATTTTTCATAATTCTTGCTATTATGTCGTCCGGCTGCGCGGCATCTATGCTTTGGTCCCGCTATTGTCCAAGCTTGCGGGATACGGGAATGGTGTCCGGAGCTACTGGTTTTTTGGATTTTGTGAGCTATATAGCCGCTGCTGCCTCTTCTGCTATATTTGCCAACGCCGTTTCCTACATCGGATGGAACGGTTTGGTGTTGACGTGGTTTGGCCTCATGGCCTGTGGCGTTTTCATTGCCTTGCCTTATGATCGCTTTTTGAAAAAATGCACATTTAAGAGACCTCCTGAAATTGAACTGCCCCAGATTGTGCGGACAGCACAAAAGAGCCCACCAAGTAGGAAATATTAAGGCAACACCGCACAAAGATGAAGAAGTAGAAAAGTTTACAAAAAAGTGGTA
>CATWUX010000041.1 GCA_958354085.1 uncultured Oscillospiraceae bacterium
CGGAGCAGCTGCGCGACAGTTTGCCTTCGGAGGAGATCCCGCCTGCCCTGCGCCGCACGGTGTCGCTTGGCGCATACAGCGCCGACAGTCTGCGGCTGGCTTGTACGGACAAACCGCAGGATGTAATCGAAATCGTGCCGGGACAGTTGCTGACGCGCCGCGTCTCGGCCGTGTTGCCGCAGCGGGACGGCGTGTTTGTGCCGGATACGCAGATAAACAAGATCGCGGTGTTGGAGAGACATCACGCCACCGGCTCCTGCGGCGTGGGAGCGATCATCGGGTTTTCCGTGGACGGTGCCATCGCAACAACCGTGGCGCACGATTCGCACAACCTGACCGTGGTGGGCAGCAACGACGCGGATATGCTCACCGCTATCCGTGAATTGGAACGGTGTCAGGGCGGCTATACGCTGGTACAGCATGGGCAGGTGCTCGCCACACTGCCTCTGCCGATATGCGGGCTCCTGACCGGCGAAAAAAACGCCGTTGTGGACGAACAGCTGCAAAAGATGCTGACAATCAGCCGGCAGATGGGTGTGCCGGAATCGTTTGAGCCGTTTATCACCTTGTCCTTTTTGTCGCTGCCGGTGATTCCCGAAATCCGCATTACCAACCGCGGCATCTTGTTGTTCCGGGAATTGTAGGCCGCGAAGACGGCAACCCGCATACCTGTTTTCGCAACGCAAGAGCCGGGCGGCGGCTTCTTTTCTCGAAGTGTGCTGCCCGGCTCTTATTTTTATTTATTCCTCATCGGTTTCCTTGCGGTATTTTTCGCGCGTGGCAATGCCGCCGCGAATATGCCGTTGCGCTTTATTGACCTCCAGTACCCGCCGCACACGTCCGTACAGCTGCGGATTCACAATCTGCAGACGATCACTGACATCTTTATGTACTGTGGATTTCGATATATGGAACTTCTTGGCAGCGGCCCGGACGGTAGCATTGTTTTCGATAATGTACTCCCCCAACTCCACTGCTCGTTCTTCGACAGCTCCTTTCACGCATATCACCCCTTAGGCTTACTTACCACATTCTTATGCGGGCAGCCGGGCGAATATGCGAAAAACCGCGCGAGGCCAAGCAGGAAAACGGCTTAGCGCAAAGCCGTCATAGCGAAGATCCGGCATGGACGCTGACTGTTCTTTCACTCCAACTCCCATCTCCATATCTGCTAAAATAATCCATTTGCAACATACAGATGCGAAATACTTGAACTTGTCAGTAGGAAATGGTATATTAAATAAATGTATAGTTTTTTGCACATCTTATAATTAGGTTAAAAGAGGTTTTAACATGCGGAATACAATGGAAAAATGTGAATTTACCCCTGAACAGCTGCGTGAGGTGCAATTAAAGGGCCTGGAAATACTAAAATACTTCAAACAATTTTGCGAAGAAAACCATTTGCTCTTCTATTTCTGCGGCGGCTGCTGTATCGGCACTTTGCGGCATGGCGGCTTTATTCCCTGGGATGACGATGTAGACGTTTTTATGCCCAGAGAGGATTATGAGCGTTTGGGCAAGCTGTGGAATGAAAAAGCGGACACCTCCCGTTACAGCTATTGCCGTACGGACGAAACCACCTACACCCGTATTTTGCCCACGACGATCCGGGATAACAACACAACCTTTATTCGCACTCGCCAGTGTGATCTGGATATTAACCATGGCTTAATGATCGACATTCTCCCCTTGGACGGCTGCCCGTCCGGCAGATTCAAGCGGAAAATGCAAATCATGTGGGCGCTTTTATTTTCCATGTTCAATACACAGGAAGCACCGACCAGTAAAGGTAAGCTGTTTACGCTTATCGGTCGTATTCTGCTCGCGCTCGTTCCGACGCAAAAGGGACGCTATCGGGTATGGCGGTTTTGCGAGAAAAAAATGTCGCAATATAAAATTGAGGACTGTGATTATATCACAGAGCTTTGCGCACGTTATCAATATATGACCAACGAATACCCCAAGGCTATCTTTGCCGAAGCGGTATACAAGGATTTTGAGGGATACCAAATGCCTATTCCCGTAGGATACGACACGTATCTGAAAATGGCGTTCGGCGATTATATGCAGCTGCCTCCCGAGGAAGAGCGTATTGCCAAACATGACGTTGTCCTGTGCGATCTTCACAACAGCTATTTAAAATATAAAGGCCAATATTATTGTGTAGAGGAAACAACATGATTTTTGGCGCAAGCCGGCGGTGTCGGAACGCGGATAAATATAGCGGATATGTCCAAGCAGTTCCTGCCGTTGAGCGCCTGCGCCGTTTTTTCGTCAATGGTTTGCCTCCTGTTTTAATCGTATTTACTTGAAAAATGCCGCGAAGGGAGCTTTGTTTGTGGAAACCAATCCGACGCCCTGCCTTTTATCCGTTATCATTCCGGTTTATAATGTGCAGAAATATTTAAAAAGCTGCGTGGACAGCGTTTTATGTCAAAACCGTCTGGAGGATGACGTGGAAATATTGCTCATTGACGACGGTTCAACCGACAACAGCCCTGCCTTATGCGATGAATACGCCCAAAACCATGCGCAGATTCGTACTTTTCACAAAGAAAACGGCGGCCTGTCCGACGCCCGTAACTACGGTATTCAAAAGGCGCAGGGACAATATATTGTTTTCTTAGATAGCGATGATTTTTGGGAACAGGGATATATTGACGAGATCAAAGATATCGTCAATGTGACTCCCGATGTTGATTTGATTTTCGGAAACTATATTCAATATTACGAGAAAGAAAACAAAAAAATCTATGCCGAAAATTTTTTGACCCGTGCAGATGCCGCAGGCAAAACCGGTGTGGAGATATTGCTGTCTATTCTGTGCAGAGAACATCAATGCATTTCCAGCGCCTGTAAGAATGTCTATGCCCGCCGTTTATTGGTAAATAATCAGCTGTACTTCAAAAAAGGGATTTTGTGCGAGGACGCCTTTTGGTCGCCCAATGTTTATTTCCGTGCCCAAAAATGCAGTGTCCTGCAAAACAGTTATTATTATTACCGTAAGCAAAGAGAAAACTCCATCACCAACACCTACAACCTAAAACTGCTCCGCGATATTCTGTATATTTGTAATTACTGGATTGATTATATCCAGAAATCGCCTTACAGTGATGAGTTCAAGCAACTATTTATCAACGAGTATGCCGTTCATTTCAGAAGCAACATTCAAAAAGTATATTCCGGGAAACGTAAAGACCGCAAACAGGCGATTGCATTGGTCAGGGATAACCTTTCAATTTTAGCTTTGTCTTCCCGTCCCGGCCATATCAAATTGAAAAAATTGATTGACAGGGTCGGCTTAAAGCCGGTGCTGATCTTCCTGAATATACGGTATCGGATTTGGCAGATGCGTAAAACCTCCTAGGCTGTGCGAGCGAAAAAGCATTTTCCTTATCAACAGGGCAGAATATCTCCTTTGGCGTGCCGCATCCTATAAGGAATCCACACAACCAGAATCTACAAAAGTGAAGTGGTGATTTTCCCCTATGCGAACCAAAAATTCATTGATCAATATTGCCGTCAGCATCTGTTCCTATGGTTTCTTGATGGTCAGCTCCTTTTTGACACGGGGCGTTTTTTCCCGTGAGTTGGGGCTGGCCATAGCCGGCATTGAAGGATTATTCTTAAACATTGTTTCTATGCTGGCCATTGCAGAGCTTGGCATCGGCGTAGGTATCGTGTATAAGCTGTATAAGCCTATTGCAGATAACGACAAGGTGCGCATTGCGGTTTTGCTGAACTTTTACAAAAAAGCCTATATGGTGATCGGCACGGTCGTTTTATTGTTAGGTGTCGGCACAGCCAGTTTTGTGTGGGTTTTCATCGATGACAAGGCGATGTATTCAAAATGGCAGCTCAGTCTGCTGTTTATGTTTTATGTTTTTGATGTACTTTCCTCCTATTTATACGCCCATAAACGGGCTATGTTTACGGCAGATCAAAAAAACTATGTCAACAACATAGCGCATACCATTTGCCAAGGTCTCTCTTGTATACTGCAAGTGACGACTTTGATTCTGTTTAAATCGTTCGTAGTCTATCTGATTATAAAGGTTTCTCTCCGATTGCTGGAAAACGTGATAATTTCCTTGCAATACAACAAAAAATATAAAGATATCGATCTGAAAATCAAAGAGGAAATGCCCAAAGCGGAAAAAGATTCGCTGTTCAAAAATATTAAAGCCATGTTTTTGCATCGTGTAGCCGGCTTTAGTGTATCTTCCACTTCCAGCATGATTATAACCGGCTTTGTCGGCGTTGTAGCCAATGGTATTTATTATAACTATACGTTGATCACCAATGGCTTTCTGAACCTCACCAATCAGCTGTTTAATGGTATCGTGGCCAGCTTTGGCGATTTGCTTACCACCTCCACCAAAGACCGCTCTTTTGAAAACTTTAAAGCCATTTATTTTATTAACTATCTGATTTTCTCGTTTTTATCCGTCGGTATATTGGTGGTGGTGCAGCCTTTTGTCCGTATATGGATAGGCGAAAAGGGGTTATTCCCCATGACCACTGTCTTGTTGATCGTGCTGCTTTTTTATATGACCGGAATGCGTCAGTCCGTTTATATGGTGCGTACCAGCGCCGGAGTTTATCAGCCGGATAAATATTTGGCCGTTGTGGAAGCGATCATAAATATCGGCCTGGCTATCGTATTGGCCAAGCCTTTGGGGATCAACGGCGTATTGTGTGCGAATTTGATCAGTCTCATTGCTATCCCTTTCTGGACCCAGCCTTATATCGCGTATAAAAAAGTGTTTGGCAAAAGCTTATGGTATCATTACAAACGCTATGCACTCTACGCTGTCCTGACGGCCGCCATAGGGGCGCTGACCTATTTTGTATGCTGGCTTTTGCCCGTGTCCTCTCTTGGCTTACGGGTGATATGCAACATGGTATTGGCCGTCATTATCCCCAACGGAATCAATATTCTGCTGTTTCATAAAACCCCGGAATTTCAATATTTAAAGAATACGTTTACCGGATTGCTGCAATCCGTAAAAAACAAAAAACTGCAAAACAAACACACTTAACAAAGGGCTGCAATCTCATTTTCTTAAGATTGCAGCCCTTTATACTAAAATCGGATGAAACGCTTTTCATCAGATTTTAGTATTATTGGATATTCTGCGCTGTGCCATGAAGCTCTCCGGCAAAGCCGCCAAACCGGCGTTTAAGATTGCGCATTTTTCAGGTTTTTCCGCACGTGTACGTTGTAATACACAACAGCGGCGCCGACGACCGCCAAGCAAAAAGCGGCGTAGGCAAAGAACAGCCAGTTTTGCAGCGCGCCGGTCAGAATCAGCAGTGCGCCGACCGTCGCCATAACCGGGATCAGCACACCGCGCACCCAGCCCTTGACCTCGCCGTGGCGGAACAGCCGAAACACCTGTACATACAGCACCACATACAGCAAATAGCTCATCGCGATCGAGATCTCCGACACATCCGAATTCGGCAGCAGCTGAAAACGGGTGGTCAGATAGTGAACCACGCTCCAAAAAGCGCACAGCGCAAAGGCAAAGACCGCGGAGTTCACCGGCATCCGCAGTTTCTCGTTTTCTTTCGCCAGCTGCGGTGACAGCGGGATCAGCCCGCGCAGCGCGAGCGATTGCGGCAAGCGGATGCTGCCCAGCACCAATCCGTTCACCGTTCCCATCACCGACACGATAACAAATACAAGCAGAACCTTCGCGCCGATGCTGCCCAGCAAGTGGGTAGCCGCGTATTCGACATGGGCGTCACCCATGGCCATGACATTTTCCGGCCCGACATAGCCGGTGATGCCGACAAAATACAGCACATAGACAAGCAAAATGAACAACGGCGCGGTAATAAGCGCCAACGGCACATTGCGTCGGGCGTGGCGCACCTCGTGCGAAATACTGGTGGACACGATCCAGCCGTCATATGAAAACGCGATCGGCCCGATGGCGGCCAGCCAACCGGTGCTGCGGAAGGTTTCGGCGGAAATGTTGGCAAAACCCGCGGCGGGATCCCCGAAAAGCAAACCGCAAATGGCCACAAACGCCAGCGGCAGCAGCTTGATGACGGTGGTGGCGTTTTGAAACCAGCCGCCCAGCTTAGCGGAAAGCACATTGAACACAAAACAAATCAGCAAAAAGCCAAAGCCGATAAGCATTTGCCGCTCCAGCGTCCCTTCCCAGCCGAAAAGCATACAGGTGTAAATACCGACCACCCACGCGACGACTACCGTGATCGTGGGGTAATACAGCAGTACCTGAAACCACCCGAAGCTGCACGCGGCACGTTGCCCGGCGAATGCTTCCGCATACCCGATCAATCCCCCATGCGTATCCGTACGCGCGGCCAGCTCGCTCATACACAAGCCGCCGAAAACGATACCGATCGCACCCAGAAGAAATACCAGAACGCCTAAAAATACACTGCCGCCGGTCGCGACCAGAATATTGTCGCTTTTGAAGAAAATCCCCGAGCCGATCACGATGCCGACGATCATAGTGATACAAGTAAAAAGTCCATACCGGTTTCGTTCTGCTGCGTGCATACTGTTCCCCCTTTTTCTTAACTATGTATTCTGTTGCCTTGAAAATAGTATGCTCATTTTCGGTTATCCATTCCGCCGAAATTTTTGCGGATTTTGCCCGTTGCAACAACTGTCCATTGCCAAAACGTTTTTTTGCGCTATAATAAAGACAGACAAAGCGTACATGATGTTATTATACTAAGGAGGAAACCAAATGTCTATACTAATTACCGGCGGTTGCGGGTATATCGGCAGCCACACCTGTATCGAGCTTCTGCAGGCCGGCTACGACATCGTCGTATTGGATAACTATTACAATTCCAAACCGGAGGCGCTGCGGCGTGTCAAAGAACTGGCCGGACGGGATTTCCCGTTCTATGAGTGCGACATTCGGGATGCGGACGGTCTGCGCCGTATTTTTGCCGCGCACTCCATCGACGCCGTGATTCATTTTGCCGGCCTCAAAGCGGTGGGGGAATCGGTCAGCAAGCCGCTCGCCTACTACGACAACAATGTCAACGGCACCGTGGTGCTGTGTCAGGTCATGGCTGAATACGGCTGCAAACGCATCGTATTCAGCTCCTCCGCCACGGTTTACGGCATGAACAATCCCTCGCCGCTGAAAGAGGATATGCCCACCGGCGCCGTCACCAACCCCTACGGCCGCACAAAATACGTGATCGAGGAAATTTTGCAGGATACCTGCGTATCCGATCCCGCATGGTCGGCTGTGCTGCTGCGCTACTTCAATCCCATCGGCGCCCATATCAGCGGACGTATCGGCGAGGATCCCAATGGCGTCCCCAACAATCTGATGCCTTATATTTCGCAGGTTGCCATCGGCAAGCTGCCGTATCTGTCCATTTTCGGCGATGATTACGACACCCATGACGGCACCGGTGTGCGCGACTATATTCATGTTGTGGATTTGGCAAAAGGGCACGTCAAAGCGGTGGAATACGCGCTGAAGCACACCGGCGCACAGGCGATCAACCTCGGCACCGGCATCGGTTACAGTGTGCTGGATCTTGTCAACGCGTTCCGCACCGCCAACCATGTTGAGGTGCCATATAAGATCGCTCCCCGCCGTGCCGGCGATATCGCCACCTGCTATTCCGATCCGTCCAAAGCAAAAGAGCTGCTGGGCTGGAGCGTGGAAAAAACGGTGGAGGATATGTGCCGTGACTCATGGCGCTGGCAGTCCCAGAACCCGCAGGGCTATAACGTTTAAAACAAGCAGCAGCGGCATACAAAACGTATGCCGCTGTTTTTTGTGCCCACCATACCGTACTCGTATTCGTTCTGGAATTCAGTGCTTCCTTGACGGTACTCAGTACCTTTGTTTAGTGCCTCCCTTGTGTAAAGGGAGGCTCGGTTCTGTGCTTTCCGTTAGAAAACATAAAAACAGTGTCTGAAAGTTAAACTTTCAGACACTGTTTAATCCGATAAACTCTACTTGCTCTTGTTATGGTTTATTATTTTGTCAGGAATTTTTTCTTGAGCAGCAAAACCAGCAGCGCGGCATTTCCGAGTAAGGAAACGCTTCCGATGCACAGCCCGACGATTGTAATTATCCTGATGATATCCGTCGCTTCCTGCTGGGTGCTGTCGACACTATTCAGCGTCTGAATGGCGGTGTCGTTGATCTCGTCCTGCTTCGCAATCTGCGCCTTCAAAGCATCCAGCTCGGCACGCAGAGCGTCGACATCCTCCTTATGCTTGGCTTCCAGTTCGTCCAGCCGCTGGGACAGGCCGTCAATATCTCTCTTGAGCATCTCGTCTGCCAGCTTGTAGGCAGCTTCCAAAGCGGAGTTCAGCGTTTCGATCTTGCTGTTGAGTTGCTCCACATCTTCCGCCAAGGCGGTTTCCAGTTCTTCCTTGGCCGCATCCAAATCGGCCTTCACCTGTTCGATGGCTGCCAGCAACGCGTCGTCTGCTTCGTTCATAGTCTGCTTCAAAGCGTCAAGCTTGTCGGACAGGGCGTCGATATCCGCTTTCAAGAGGGCATCTGCGCTGAGATAGGCATCCGTCAGGTCGGTGATGGCTTTCTTCAGCGCTTCATCGGTGTCTTGGCTCAGCTTTTCAATGGCGGCGGACAGGTCCGCATTGACCTTGTCAATCGCTTTCTGCAGCGCGTCATCCGCTTCTTCCATAGCGTCACTCAGAGCTTTCTGCGCGGCTTCCAGATCATCATCCACCTGGGATTTCAGCGCCTCGTCGGCTGCCTGATAAGCCTCCGTTAGGTCTGCGATGGCATCGGCGAGGTCTGCGTCCTTTTCCTCAAGGGCTGCCTTAAGAGCGGCGATACTATCCCGTAGCTCCTGTATCAGAGCGTTGACCTCCTTGTCGCTCATGGCAAACAGGCAGAATACTTCGTTGGAGGGCATACCTCTTGTGCCTCCAATACCTCCCGTCGCCGCGTCTTCGCGATAAGGGATGACCGTAAACGTGGCGCCCGTCGCGTCATACCCGCTGACATCAATGGTGATCGTACGTTCCACCTTATCGCCATTGGGGCCATAATTGTTTGAACAAGCCCCAACATATCTATCATGCAGGTCGTCATACGCATAGAAATGTGTCGTTTGCATCCGTCCCGGATCTAGTGTCGGAGCAGTAAAGGTAAGGGTGACCTTGCCGTCTGAGTACTCTGCCTTCAGGTCGTCAACTGCCTTGGGCAGGTCCTTCTGATCCTTGACGGCATAACCCACAAAGGGAACTCCCTTAAACAGGTCGTCGGTCTTCCAGCCGATCAGCTTCCAGTTAAAGCCGTAGTCGGTCAGATCGGGACTGAGGTTCTGAACCGTACCGGACGTTTCAGTGCTGGTCATGGACGCCGTGGAGATAGAGCTGCCTTTCAGGCGTTCATATTCCGCGGTAATGCCCGCATAGGCGCTGACGTTGAGTATATCGCTTCCTCCGCCTACCATAAGCGACATGTTGGCATAGCCGCCCTCGGCAACAGATTTGGTCTTTTCCTCTTCCAACGTGACGGAATAGGTCTGCGTCTGGGTTCCGCCCGCGTGGGAGAGCTTCATCCAGGTATCGGTGTCGCCCACTTTTGCCTTGCTCAGATCCCAGCCGGGGATACCGTTGTATGTATAGTCGGCGGCGCTTCTTGCATAAGCGAAGGGGTTGCCCTCGTTGTTCAGGTAGTATTTTTCTTTCAGCGCATCGGTAATCAAACCCATTTTGTGCGATTTATCAACGTCGCTGTTATCGCTCGCCGCAACCGCTTTGTTGTACGCGGTTGCAAAATCGTTGTACTGATCCATGGAAAGCGATGTAAGCACAGGGTACTGCGGAGCGGAAATTATAAGTGCACTCGGAAGAAATTCATATTTTCCATCTTTATAAACCTGCACATCATAGTAGTAGTAATACATCAGCGTCTGGCGCAGGATCACCTGGTTTTGGTCGTTGGCTTCAAACGTAGTAGTAAAGGTCTTATCGATGCTCTTTGTAAACTCCTGATTCAGCTCGTAAGCCAAGCCTGCTTCCATGCTTGCCTTTACGGCTCCGGCTTCCACCTCCGACGCAAAGCCTACGTTGTAGGACACCTCATCCGATGTACCGGTTGTGACGCGGTAACCCTCAGAATAGCTGTACTGGGTGGAGCTGTTTTCGGCTCCAAGCTCGGAAAAATAGGGAGCTGCCTGCAAAAACGCTACCGGCGTGGGGTCCGTGTAGGAGTATGCCTTGCCGCTGTACCTGCCCACCACGCTGTCGGTGCCGTAATCCACCGCGATCAGCAGTACGTTCGGGCCTCCCCTGCTGCACGATACAAGCGAGGAAGCGGTTTCGGTCATTTTTTTCATAGCACGGTCTAATTTGCCGAGGGTACTGAACCAGACCGTCTCTGTTTTCATATCGTTCGCGCTTGTGCGCCCCCGGTCATAATAGACTACTTCCTTGTAATGGTAAGAGCCTTCCTTGTTCGCGTCGGTGTGGGTTTTGTAGCCCACAACGAGGAGAATGGCTTCCTTTCCTGTTGCGCTGCCAAAAACGTTTCCTACCGACGCGCTGTGAATAAATACTTCATCAACATCCTTACCGTCAATATTAAAATCATCATCCATAACACAAGTGAAAAGATTCGGAAAATCACGGTTTTCGCCTGTTTGGTATCGTTCAATGGTATTTGAGGCGATGCTCTGAAGATTTCCGGCGTCGTCCAGGCAATAGAACCAGCCACTCAAGAATACATACTCCTGGGTATGCATGCCTTCCAGCGCCACACATTCCACAGAAAGCTGCTGGAAAAGCTGCTCCGACTCACGAAGGCTGTCGTCCCTTGCGATATAGCTGGTTTCCGTCCTTTTTAGTTCTCTGAGATTTCCAACGCTCTTCAGTGCACCCGCGCCGCTGGTTTTATAGTATATATAGGCAACGGTGTTGGCATTTTTGCTGTCATCAACAATTATGACATCGGTTGGCTTGCTTTGGTTTTTATATCCGGCGGCAATGATCTCATTTTTACCGTCACCGTCAATATCACCTACGGCAACGCCGGGACAGGCTATGGTATTTGTCGTAGTACCATTGCTCTGTTTTGCACCGATAGACGCCTGGTCAACGGAAAGGGCGCTGACTCCGCTGGCGCCTTTCTTGCCGTAGCCGACGGAAAGATTGGGTATGCAGGTTGCGTTGCCAGCCGTGCTAACATAGTTACTGGAAATATCACCCGTGTAGGAGAGTGCGACCAGGTCGTCAATACCGTCGCCGTTTACATCTCCGCTGGCAAGAGCCATGCAAAGCTGATTTTCTACCTGCCAGGATGCCCCTATCTTGTATTTAGAGTGATCAGGATGTAAGTAGGATAGACCGTTTGCACCAGCATAAATGCGTTTGCTGGAGTACGAGGAATTTGCGCAAGAAACCTCATACATGCCTATGCCGTCGTAGAAGACAAGGCTGTCGCGGCCGTCACCGTTATAGTCGCCCGCGGTGATCTGAATGAAGTTGCCGGAGTCCACAACGGTAAGCTTTGATATGAAATCGCCATATCTAAAGTCGCTGCCTGATGTAAACGTCATATGATTCACTGTTCTTTTCGTCTCGGCGTTGACAATGTACAGATGAAAAGAGGCAACAGGGCTGTCTTTACCTTGGTAATCTTTTTTGGTGCCATCGTAACTGAATCCCACGATTGCCACGTGATCCCTGCGTCCGGAACCGGTGGGGTCAAAAGCCACGCCCCGTGCAAAGCGCAATCCTCCAGGGATCGATCCGGCATCATTAGAATTCAGCATATCCGAGATGGATCCCTTCACCGCGTAGTTGTGTTCCTTCAGGTCATCGTGAAAAGCCGAAACTTTCGTTATTCCGTCATAGGATATGTATTCAAAGATTTCCGCCTTTTCTAGAATGGTGAACGCTTCGTTCTTTTGGGTGCCGTAGGGCGTCAGGGTGTCGTCGTTGAAGGAATCCGGCGCTTTTCCGGATTCAGCCTGCTCCATCATGGCACTGAAAATCGCTTCACCGCTGATCTTGGAATTGTAGCCATAGCCTGAATCGGCATTCGGATACCAGGGCTTGATGATCATAGACGGATCATCATCGTCAGGAAACGGTAAGATGATCGTCTCCGCCAATGTCTGTAGTGGAATCAGACTCAGCAGCATCAGTACGCTAAGGGCCAGTGAAATTATTCGTTTTTTCATAATGGGTTTTCCTCCTTTAATAAGCGGTCCTTTTGGGACAAATACAGTGCGATACCTTTCTTCAGAGCACGGAGCTGCGCTTGCAGATAGAAGTCATCCTCAAACAGCGCATAGTGGACACTGGCGCGGATCAGAATGAAAATCAAGGGGGTGATAATGTCTTTCGGAATTCCGATTTTGCCTTCCAGCTCCACGGCATATTCGGAATACCGCCGGTTAACGCCCTCGAAGAAATTCTTGCCATGGGAAAAATACTTGGGATGGGTGTACACCTGATACATCAGCCGGTATTTCTTTCCGTGCGCTTTTGCCGTCCAGTAGGGTATCTCGTCGATAAATCGCCATATGTCCTCAACATTCGTGGGCGCCCGCGCCATAAAATCATCTTCTACCTTGCTCATGCAGTAGGCCGTGGATTGGACGATCAGATCATCCAAATCGGTAAAATAGGTATACAGATTCGCGGAGGTGCAGCCGCACGCTTCGGCAAGTCCCTTAATGCCGACGGTGCCCAGTCCGTACTCCGCATAGCACTCGTAGCATTTTTCCATAAGCTCGTTTTTCTTGCGCCTGAATTCTTCTTCGTTTCTTACCCGCACATCATCACTCCATTAACTAATCGGTCAATTAATTATAACACGAGCATATGGAAAATGCAACGCTTATTTCTTTTCGGGAAGTATTTTTTTAATGCAAAAACCATAGATGTTTTGCAAACTTCTGAATCTTCCCTTCATCATATTTACCTCCGAATATTTTTGGCAAGGGACCGCATTGATGTGTATGAGATCACGGGCACCGGCAAGAACCGCAAGCAACAGATAAAGATACACTATAAGTTTGTGGGGTATCTGGAACTGCCAAGTCTTGCAAGGCAGCACAATTACCGTGAGAAAACCCGAAAAGGCGTTGCCGTGGAATATGTCCCGAATGCTTTACCGGCATAACAAAAAGAGCAGGATAATCCCTGCTCATACATACAAGAAGATGCAAAATGTAGGCAAAAAGAAATCGAGTGTCCTCATCCCAACTCTCAGGTTGGTTAAGAACACTCGATATGGTCGGAGTGGCGATATAGGAACTATCCGCAAAGCCGCATGAATAAAGGGATTTCGCAGTCAATAAACAGTACATTATCCTATAATTCACCATTTCTATCATGCTCAAACACTTGGATTACAACAGCGAACCCAAACTGTGTAGGGGGCATAAACATGTGTAAAGTCATATCCGTTATTTCGTGCAAAGGCGGCGTTGGGAAAACGACTTCTGCCGTCAATATCAGCTCATATATACAAATGCAGGGAAAAAGAGTGTGCGCCGTAGATTTAGATCCGCAGCACAACCTTTCCAAACACTTTGGAATTTATCCCGGCTGTCATTCGGAATTTCCCACTGTCTACGATTTGCTGTATGCAGCGATTAATGAAGCAGGCGAAAAGGAAGTTGAGGCATTGGTGCGGGAAAGCATCTGTCAATCCACTACGGTTGATGTTATTCCGTCAACTGAAAAACTTGCGTCTCTTGAGACAATTATTCCAACCGCCATTTGTCAAGAGCGTCTGCTGGAGCATATTCTATCCTTTATTAAGAAAGATTATGACTATATTTTTCTGGACTGTCACCCGGGGCTGGATGTATTTTCAAAGAATGCTCTGGCCGCGTCCGATTCCGTTATTATTCCCGTTGAGGCACATATTCTCAGCAGCGACGGTCTGGATCAGGTGGAGAGGATGATACGCACCGTTCAGCGCCATTTAAATAAGAAACTGAAGATCGAGGGCGTTATCATTACGAAATATCAGGGAAACACGAATTACTGCAAACAGATATCGGAACTGGTTATGCGTGACTTTGGAGACCATATTCATGTATTCGACAGTTATATCAAATATGCCATTAAGGTTGCAGAGGCTCCTGTTTTCGGCCTTTCTCTGCATGAATACGCTCCCGGCATTGAAGCGGCAAAGGCATATGCCAACATTGCCCGCGAGGTGATGCAATGTGGCTAAGCTAAACTTGCAGGAGCAAATCAATTCCACCAGATACCGACAGGCAAATGCTGAAGACGGTTTTGAGGATTTCGTTATTTCCAGACCTAACCAAACACTTGCAGGGAAGATTGTCATGCTGTCGCTGGGACAATTAGTGGAATACCAAGACGAGGTTTTCGAACATCTTACCGGACAACCGCAGCCGTTTCGTCCTTATGACCGGGAAGCACTGGTTTCACTGTCAAAAAGTATCGCGGAGCATGGTGTTTTTGACCCCATTATTGTAAAACCGATCGGGATAGACCGGTATCAGATACTGGCAGGCCGAAACCGGACAAGAGCGTCCGCCATGTGCGGAAAGACCGAGATCCCGGCAATTATCCGTTCGGATATTGACGATATCGCTGCTGCCATGATTATGCTGGATACCAATCTGGAACAAAGACATAATCTGCGTTACAGTGAAAAAGCTTACGCGTATAAGATGCGGATGGAGCTGCAAAACCGGAAGGGACGGCGCACCGATCTGCAAGAAAATGGTCAGAAGATCGATACGCTGAGCGAAACCGGAAAGGAGTATAAAGACAGCCGGCGAACCGTCGCCTATCTGATCCGGCTGACGTTTCTGATTCCGGAACTGCTTGCGCTTGTGGATGAAGGCAAAATAGGTTTCAAAGTCGGCGTTGGGATTTCCTATCTGACTGTCGGAACACAAAAATATTTGCTGGACGGTATCCTTTCAGATGGTATGAAGCTGAAAGCCGGGCAAATCAATGAGCTTCGCCGATTAGAAGAAGGCAGTCCGCTTGATCCGGAAACCATTCAAAGCGTTTTCAGAGTAAAGCCTGACCTATTCCCTGCTTCTATCGTCATAAGCGGCAAAAAGCTGCAGGAATATGCGGACATTCTATCCGGGAACGAGAACATAGAAGCGTTGTTTCTGGAATTTTTGAAGAACTATCGTAATTCCATACATGTTTAACCTTGTGCACCCGTTGCATTAGGTCAGGCACAATTGAGGTGGAGAACATATGAAACGATTCTGTATATTTTCCCTGATAGCCATTTTATTGGTTGCTCCGGGCTGTACATCGGACCATCTGTCATCCGGCATAGAAGACAGCCGACAAACCCATACCCGCGGCAGCAACTTTGAGACGCAGTCGATAGTGTCCACGGAAAGTACCGCATTCGTGCCAACCGAAACGAAGGCATTTCCGGCAACGGCCGAAAGTGAGAATTCTCCTGCCCGGACAACGACAACTGCCTCCCGTTTAACGACTGCAACCGGAAAATCGACCGTGGCTGAAAGTACCGATGAAGGCCGTACAACTCAAAGCATTGCTGCAACAACAAACGCACCGGCAATCCGGTTGGATACCGAGGTCATTGCCGATGAAATTTTGCGATTGCTCAATGAGGAGCGTGCTGCGCTGGGACAATGCCGGTTGTCAACGGCACCGATTGCGCATGAGATCGCAGTGGCCAGAGCAAAAGAGTTGCAGGTTTTGTGGAGTCACTACCGGCCCGACGGTTCGGCCGCTTCTACGATTTACACGGAATACCAGTATGGCGTTATCAACGGTGAAATCGGGGTGCCGGACGGAAACGGAGGTTGGACGTTGGTAGAGGCCTATGGCCCGGCCTATGGAAGCGAAAACATATACGGCGGGACTTGTTCTTTTGAGGAGATAAATATAGATATAGCGCAAAATGTTATCCAACGATTCAAAAGCAGTGCTGCTCATTGGGGAGATTTGACTAAGTCAGAATACGCAGGTGTCGGTATTGGTATTGCGCTAAGAAAAGGTAGTACAGGATACGAGGTTAATTGCGCGGTTCTTACGATGGATAAAACCTACGGATGATTGCAAATTCCTGCATAACCATATTAGATTGACCTAAAGCGTTCAGTATTTTTACTGAGCGCTTTTTCTTTATCACCATACAGTATTTTACCATGAAAAAGGAGAGCGAAAAATGAATATTCCAAAACGTACGGCCTCGATATGGCTGATCGGCTTGCTGCTTCTGGTCGCGGCTTGCATCCCCGCGTCGGCAGCCCCCGGCACTTTAACGGTGTCCAGAACAGCCGTGTCCTTTCCCAGCACCAACTACGGCACCTATTCCTTCAGTATTGTAAAACAAGCAGGGACGACCGTTCCGCTGTTTTGTATCGAGCCGGAACTGGATTCCATATCCACAACCAAGACCTATACAAATCAGGGGGTCCTGACGCAAGCGGTGATCGATGGAATCACATGGAGTCATAACAACGGTACTGTCAACGGATACGGGAAGCCTACCGCTAACCAGATCTATTCCATTCTGTGGCATGCGGTCAACACAGAGGGGCTGACGCTGAACAATCTCACAAACTGGCAGCAGGGCGGTATCCAAATGGCCATCAAGCATTGGCGGCAAAGCACCGCATGGGGTGTGAAAGCGACTGCGGGTACCGATGCGGCCAAAGCTTTTGATCTGGCCAAGCGGCTGCAGGCTTCGGCCAGAACCGATGTCAAAACTATGCAGACTACTCGTGCCGGTGTAGCGGTGTCGGCGCCGACAGAGGTGATGACACGCAGCAGCAATACGTACACCATCGCTACTTGGCGGGTGTCCGGCACCTATGACAGTTATTCTGTCAAGCTGGATACATCGTTGAGCACAGCAGGCATTGTATTGTCCAAATCCGGCAACACCATCATTGCCACACTTCCTGCAAACCAATTAAACGGTGCTGTCAATGTACAGTTCACAGTAACTGCGACCAAGGCGATCTCCCAAATGAATTACTTTAC
>CATWUX010000042.1 GCA_958354085.1 uncultured Oscillospiraceae bacterium
TTACGCCGAACTATTTTTATTCATGCGGGTGTCCAACTTGCACTTGCAATTTGCGGAAAAAAATGATATTGAATTTGCCGGGCGATGATCCGAGAAGAAAAGTCTATGTGATTTCCGATTTGGGTAAAAAGGTGCTTTCTGCTGATTATTCACGTATGCTTCATATGATTGATATAACAAAAAAAGTAGCTGCTTTAGAAGTTCAGAAAAGTTAGATTGACACATAATCTATAAAATTGACACAACTTGCTGAATTCTCATCCTATCGGTTAACGATAATACCATATACAATATTATCAAGGTGGTGAAAGATATGCTTAGAATGGAGATTGCGTTGTTCCTTGTGCTGGGCTTTATTGCCTGTGTGTATTTTTCGGCAGGGCGAAAGAGCACGCCGCTGCACAGGACATTTTCTGTCTTGCTGGTCGTTGTACTGATCCATCTGGTTCTGGACGGCATTACTGTCTACACAGTGCATCATTTGGAGGCTGTACCGAGACTTTTGAACGATGCTGTTCACAGGCTGTTTTTGGGCAGCATGGTGCTGGTGATCTATCTGTTCTATCAGTATATTGCCATTCTGGTGGAGGAGGAGACCGGAAAGCCGCGGCGGCTGGACTGGGTCGCCAGGACTTTTCTGGCTGTAGCGGAACTGGGCAATTTTTTGCTGCCGATTTCCTACACGGTGACCCCGGAGGGAAACTATTCCTCCGGGCTATATATGCTGGTACCCTATGGGGGTGTCGCCTTCTATCTGTTGCTGTGCGCCGGACTTTTGGTCGTAAACTGGAGGCAGGTCGATCAGAAAAAGAAACTTGCCATCGGTTCAGCGCTGCTCATTGAGGTTACTGTCTGCGCCATGCAGTGGTTAAACCATACTTGGCTCATCAGCGGCATGGGAATTGTACTGATGACGCTTTCGTTCTATCTCACGCTTGAAAACCCGGACATTTTGCGGGCCGAACTGACGGAGCAGAAAATGTCCATGCTGTACTTGAAAAGTCAGGTGAATCCCCATTTTCTTTACAACACGCTCGACACCATCCGCATCCAGGCACAGCTTAACGGGGATAAAAAGGTAGCCGACCTGTTGATGCGGCTTGTGGACTTCTTCCGGCTGAGCGTGAAGGTGGACAGACCCATGGTATCGCTGGACGACGAGCTGGAACTGCTTGAGGCCTATATGGAGCTGATGTGTTATCGGTATCCGGAACTGCAATGCGAATATGATATAGACCCCGAGCTTGGCGGCGTTCAGGTTCCGAATTTCATCTTGCAGCCTATTGTGGAAAACAGCCTTCTGCATGGGCTTAAAAACAAAGGTTACCGCGGAACGGTGCGTATCTCGGCGCAGAAATCGGCGGACGGAAGTATGGAGATTCTTGTTTGTGACACCGGAAGCGGGTTTGCCGAGGGAAAGAAAGCGGCAATCGATCAGATGCTTCTTACCTATGCCAAGCATCCTGCAAAGCTGGAGGGAAACAGTATCGGTATTCTGAATGTGCAGAAACGCATCAAGCTGCTATGCGGCAGGGAATACGGGCTTACATACACAGAGAATCCTACCGGCGGCGTGACGGCTCATTTGCTGCTGCCTATGAAGGAGGAGATTGCAAAATGAAGAAACTGCGTGTACTTTTAGTGGACGACGAGATAATGATCCGCGAGGGCTTTAAACGGCTTTTCGACTGGGAAGCCCATGATTGCGAGGTTGTGGGCGAGGCTGCCGACGGGATGGAGGCTTTGACGCAGATTGACACTCTTCACCCGGATATTGTAATAATGGACATCAACATTCCCATTATGAACGGGCTGAAAGTAATAAGCGTAAGCCGAATCAAGCACCCGAACACAGCCTTTGTGATTGTATCCGGCTACGATGATTTTTCCTACTGTAGGGAGGCGCTGCGCCTGCAAATTACAGACTATATTCTAAAGCCTGTGAACTACGAGGAGTTCGGTACATGTATCGACAACCTGAAAATCTCTCTGTTTGAACAGCGGGTATCGGCTGCGGCGGAACCGGAGAAGCAGGAAGAACGAACCATTACGGGCATCACCCGATATCTGCAGGAGCATTTGGCTGAGGATTTGAGCCTTTCTGTTTTAGCAGAGGAGTTTCACCTGAACCCCCAGTATATCAGCCAACTGTTTAAAAACGAGATCGGCGTTAATTTCCTTTCCTACCTTACCAACATCCGTATGGAGAAGGCAAAAAAGCTGTTGCTTTCCACATCTCTTTCCATCGCCGAGGTGGCCGATCAGTCAGGCTATGGAGATTATCGTGTGTTCACGAAGGTGTTTAAGAAGTCAGAGGGCATTACGCCTTCCCAGTACCGACGGGATTTTCTGGAGGAAACAGGAACCAGCAACAATTGAAGGATATGGATTAGAATGAGTAAATACAACTTGCTATGGGATTATGTGCAGAAAAGCGGGAATGAATCCCTCATGCTTACTTTTACAGAAATCGAGAGTGTTCTGGGAACACCGATAGACCATTCCTTCCTGCAATATAAAAAAGAGCTTACGGAGTACGGCTATCAGGTCGGGAAAATATCTATGAAAGAGCAGACCGTTGTGTTTAATAAAATAAAAGGATAGGTCAGGAATATGATAATCGAGTATGATAAATCGGATTTGCATAGGAGGGTGTTGAATAAAACGCTTAGTCATATATGTACATGGCAAAGGGGGCAGCGCAGAGGAAGCGAAGCATTATCAGCCTCTCTTTGCTGAAAGTGATGTTATCGGTTTTGACTATAAATATCAAAATCCATGGGAAGCCAAAGGCGAGTTTTTACAGTTTTATGATTCGCACAGCAAGGGATATGATTCTGTTATTTTGATTGCAAACAGCATAGGCGCTTTTTTATCAATGAATGCTTTTGCTGAAAAGAATATTTCTCAAGCCTTGTTTATTTCTCCCATTGTAAATATGGAAAAACTAATTACGGATATGATGATGTGGTCAAATGTAACCGAGGATGAGTTGCAAAGCAAAAAAGAGATACCTACGGACTTTGGGGAGGTATTATCCTGGGATTGTCTGTGCTATGTGCGGAAGCATCCGATTGAATGGAGGATTCCCACTTGTATTTTATATGGTGGAAAAGATAACTTAACTTCCAGAGAAACCATATCTGAATTTGCAGATCGAAACGGTGCAACTCTGACCGTAATGGAGGACGGAGAACACTGGTTCCATACAGAGGTTCAGATGAAATTTCTTGACCATTGGATTAGCAGTTCAATTCGATAAACCGGGATTTGTGGAGATTGTTCAAATGAATGAGCAAGTAAAAGATTATATGAAATTGATTGAACGCTTATTTGAAAATAACAGTACAAGGTATTGCGATTGCGCTGCACCGGAAACTTTGCCGGGAGTAAAAAAGCAATCCTTTGTTCTGCCCTTCAGCGGCGGAGAAATCTGGTTTGAGCATCTGGATGGAATGTATCAGTATTCGGAGTTGGTACTCAACAAACTAAAAAATGACAGCCGCATTTTTCTTGCGCCGTCCAAGCCCTCACAGATTGGTTTCGTTTTGGATGAAACACTCATTACGCAAACTATAGTCGATGAAATCGTAAGGCTGCTTTGCGATGAGCAAAAAACCTATATGCGCGTGTGCTTTATAGGAACGGATAGAAAAATCCAAAAGATGTTTCGGGGTGCGCTGCATAACAGAAGTCGTTTTGCATTTTCTTTTATCAATGACCTTGAACAGGCGAAAGAATGGCTGGTATCCGAATAAGCTTGGCATCGGCGCCGGCATGAACTTCGGCAAAAACGAAAAGAAAACATAGAACGGAGGAAAACAAGCCTATGCATAATATTATTGAGATCGACCATCTGAGTAAGCACTTTGGTGAAGTACAGGCGGTGCAGGATCTGAGCTTTCGTGTAAAAGAAGGCGAGCTGTTCGCATTCTTGGGAATTAACGGAGCGGGAAAATCCACCACCATCAACATTCTGTGCGGGCAGCTTACCAAGGACGCGGGGAGCGTGCGAATCGCCGGCATTGATCTGGATGACAACCCCGATAGCATCAAGCGAAGCCTTGGCGTGGTATTCCAGAACTCCGTGCTGGATAAGGATCTGTCCGTACAAGACAATCTCCAAAGCAGGGCGGCGCTGTACGGCATTCGCGGAAAAGACTTTCGGGAGCGGCTCGCGGAGTTGGCCGGACTTCTGGAATTTGAGGACTTGCTGAAGCGCACCGTGGGCAAACTCTCCGGCGGCCAACGCCGCAGGATTGACATTGCCCGAGCGCTGTTGCACAAGCCGAAAATCCTGATTCTCGACGAGCCGACTACCGGCCTTGATCCCCAGACCAGAAGCACCTTGTGGCGGGTTATCGGAGACCTAAGAAAAAATGAAGGCATGACGGTGTTCCTCACCACCCACTACATGGAGGAGGCCGCCGATGCGGATTATGTCGTGATTCTGGACAGTGGAAAGATTGCCGCCGAGGGAACGCCCCTTGCATTGAAAAACGCCTATACCGGTGATTTCATCACCCTATATGGTTCTGAAGAATCACAGATCAAGCAGTTGGGCGCGCCTTATGAAACAATCCGGGACGCCTACCGGGTATCCGTTCCCAATACGGCCGCGGCAACAGAGCTGATTTTGAAATTCCCGGAGATCTTTCGGGATTACGAGATCACCAAGGGAAAGATGGACGATGTGTTTCTTGCCGTTACAGGTAAAAAACTGGTTGGGGGTGCGGGAAGATGACCGGACTTGGTGCGCTGATTCGGCGCAACACGAAATTATATTTCAAGGACAAGGGAATGTTCTTCACTTCGCTGATTACGCCCTTGATTCTGCTGGTGCTGTATGGCACCTTCCTGAGCAACGTATACGACGAGATCTTCCGCAGCGCTCTGGAAGCGGCGGGTGCCACGGTATCCGACAAGCTGATCGGCGGCTGCGTGGGCGGAGAGTTGGTATCCTCTCTGCTGGCCGTGAGCTGTGTAACGGTGGCCTTCTGCTCCAATCTGCTGATGGTGCAGGATAAGATCACCGGCGCCCGGCGGGATCTGACCATCGCGCCGGTAAAACCCGGTACTCTGGCGCTGGGCTACTATCTGTCTACGCTTCTGTCTACTCTGCTGATTTGCTTTGCGGCGACGGGAGTCTGCCTTGGGTATCTGGCTTATGTGGGCTGGTATTTGACCGCCGGAGATGTGGCGGCGCTGCTGCTGGATGTGGCGCTGCTGGTGCTGTTCGGCACCGCTCTTTCCTCTTGCGTCAACTTTCCTCTGTCCACCAACGGGCAGGGTTCTGCCGTCGGTACCATCGTCAGCGCGGGTTACGGTTTTATCTGCGGGGCGTATATGCCGATCTCCCAGTTCTCGGAAGGGCTGCAGAAGGTGATCTCCTTCCTGCCCGGTACATATGGCACTTCCCTGCTGCGCAATCACGCGCTGCGCGGTGTATTTGCAGAAATGGACGTTCAGGGATTCCCAAGCGAAGTGGTGGAGGCCATTCGGGACAGCGTAGATTGCAACCTGTATTTCTTCGGGAATAAGGTAGAGACCGGCATTATGTATTTCGTCCTGATCGCCGCCGTCGTGATTGCCGTCGGATTGTATGTAGTGATGAATGTTCTGTCCGGGAGGAAAAGGGCATGAGGCGAAGGTGGACGATTTTAGGGCTCTGTTTCGCCGCATTGGTAGTTTTTCTGGCGATAATGCTCCTGCCGAGGCTCTGGTCGCCTGACGAATCCCGGTACAGCCGCAAGGTGGAGGAGAATCTGTTTTCTCTGGGTATGGAGCGGTTGAACTGTACCATTGCGGAACCTTTTTCTTTGCATGAAGGTGACACCATTGATGTCAGTGTGATCCGGATTTCAGGCGAGCTGTCCATTTCCATCGCACAGAAAGACCGGAAACCAATCTATGAGGGTAAAAATCCGGAACTGGATTCCTTCCGGATCACTGTTCCGGAGGACGGAGACTACCTGCTTTCTGTATCGGGAAAACAGGCTGAAGGAAGCATCTCGTTTCAAATCAACAGGACAGAAGACTAATTTGCAATCCACCGTGTATGGAATCCCCTATACGGTGGATTTTTGAAACCTATATAACGGACACATTCCACTGAAAAATCCGACTATCAGGCGAGAACAAAGTTTTATAGAATAGTTGTGTAAGCTGACAAGTAAATTACAATGGGAAGAAAGGAAAATCGGAACATGAAAATACTGGTTTTTAACGGAAGCCCGAAAAAGGAGAAGAGCGATACGCTGCATATCACCCGCGCCTTTCTGGACGGAATGATAGCGGCAGCACACCATGAAATTCAAATGATCAATGTCATTGACCAGCACATCACATTCTGCTCCGGCTGCCTTGCCTGTATGCGAAACGGCGGTGTGTGCCGCCATAAGGATGACATGCGCTCCATTCTGGAGCAGATTCTTGCGAGTGATCTTTTGCTGTTCAGCTTTCCGCTCTACGGTTATGGAATGCCCGCCATGCTGAAAAACCTGATCGACCGCACTCTGCCGTTGTCGAGCTTGGCGATGCAGAAGGTCGGTGATCGTTACGAGCATGTCGGTCAGGCGGATTTCTCCCACCTGAAATATCTAATGATCTGCGGCTGTGGATTTCCCAACAGCACGCATAATTTTGAACCCGCAGTGGCGCAGTTCAAGCTAATGTTCCCCAACAACCACACCATCATCACCGTCCCGGAAAGCCCCATGTTTAACGCGCCGGAGGCGGCGGTCGTTACCGTGCCGAGATTGGAATTGGTTAAGGAAGCCGGACGGCAATACAGCGAAAGCGGCACAATTGACAAAGGATTGCTGGCACAAATCGGCTCGCCCATGATTCCAGAGGAGACCTATGCAAAGATTGTAAACGGTCAGGTGTAAGAATGGTGACGAGTTCGCTGTTTCTGATGTGATCAGAACGGCTTGCTGGAAAAAAGAAAATGACAGCTAATAAAATTATATTGTTATTGAATGGAGGAGTGAATGTGAATTGTGTTTTGAGAAGATGGCGGATGTCAGACGCAAAGGATCTGGCGGCTGCGCTGAACAATGAAAAGATTCTCAACAATCTGCGGGACGGTCTGCCGTTTCCCTATACCGAACAGGACGCGTCGGAAAATATCGCCTCTATGCTTTCTGCAGATGAAAATGACACCTTTGCCTATGCCGTCACCTTGGATGACCGGGCTGTCGGCAGCATCGGCGCCTTTCGGCAGAATAACATCCACCGTCAAACGGTGGAGCTGGGCTATTATCTGGCGGAGGAATGCTGGGGACGGGGCATTATGACCGAGGCCATTCGGCAGATCTGCGATATCCTCTTTGAAACCACCGATATCCTCCGCATCTATGCCGAGCCTTTCGCATACAACATAGGCTCCCGGCGGGCGCTGGAGAAAGCCGGATTTCACTATGAGGGCACCATGAAAAATAACGCCGTGAAAAACGGCAAGGTTTTGGATATGGCAATGTACGCGTTGACCAAGGAGCCGTATACGTTCCGCCGGCTGACAGAAACGGAGATCCCTGCCGCCCTCTCGCTGGCATGGGAAGTGTTTTCCCAGTACGAGTCTCCGGTGTATTCTCAACAGGGGACGGAAGAATTCCGCAGATGCCTCCACGATGAAACCTATCTCGCGGGAATTGTGTATTACGGCGCATTCGATGGAAAAATGCTGATCGGTGAAATCGGTATCCGCCCCGAACAAAGGCATATCTGCTTTTTCTTTGTAAAAGGCAGTTACCACAGAAAGGGAATCGGCACAAGGCTGTTTCAGCATCTGCTTCGTGATGTTCCGAACGGAACGATTACGCTCAATTCTTCACCCTACGGCCTTCCGTTTTATCAGGCGCTGGGTTTCCTGCCGACGGACAAGGAACAAACCGTCAACGGCATACGCTTTACGCCGATGGTATACAATGTAAATTTGGATCAGAGAAATGCAAAATGAAAATCGTTGTCATCAATGGTCAGAACCATAAAGGCAGGCATTTTGGACAATTTTGCTCCGAAAAGCATGAGATGGTGCATAAACACAGCGAGAGTGTAGGAAAGAGCGAGCAAAAGTAGCAAACAGGATCGCCTTTACGCCTTAGATTCCAGATATGCCTGAAGAATTTCTTCCACATCAGCTTCGCTTGATTTGTAACTGTCTGTAATAATATTGCAGATCCATGCAAAGTAATCTGTTATCGCTTCAATGAAAGAAGTCAAGATTTCTTCCATTGTACTATGCTCTGTTCGAACCGGTAGTCTGATTTGCGGAATATCCTCTTTGTTATTAAACAAGGGATATGATGTAAAGTCGGCCCAGTAGAACAGGTAGCCAACTCGTTTTCCATCTCGCTGGACCAAATAGTGCTTATATTCAAAATCCACCCACAATGTGACGGGCAAATAAAAATTTTCCTCGACCCAAGATACAAAGTTTCGCAATTCAGATTTTGTGTTTTTTGGAATCTGGTTATCAAATCCAATATCGAAATTTCCAACAATATCATCGGAGGTTTGAATATAAACCTGTTTTGCAACAATCCAAAGATTCTTTGGGTTCATTATCAATCACCTCTATGCTGAGTATAGCATTTTGTATGTCTATTATCAACACAAAACCTCTCTTGGTAGACAAGAGAGGTTTTGTATGTGGAAAGGTGGAATGAAAAATATACCGCTTGGTCGCGGGCAATTCTATTGCAAAAAAAGAAAAGCCTGCGGTGCGCGATTTGCTCACCGCAGGTGTGGCGGAGAGTTAGGGATTTGAACCCTAGGTGCGCTATTAACGCACACACGATTTCCAATCGTGCGCCTTCGACCACTCAGCCAACTCTCCATGGGCTTAACGGATTGCTTTCCGTTGGGTGCTAGACTATTATAATGAATGTCGGGAAAAAAATCAAGCCCTATTTTACATTTTTTTTGCTTTTTATGATATGAGCTCCAAAAGAGGAAATCCAAACCTCGAGACAACGGCGGCGCAAAACAAATCGTATGCGCCGCCGTTTTTACCGCTATTTCATATCTTCGACCTTTAGAGGTTCGGTGGTTTCCAACGTACCGGCCTTGCGGCGCGCCAGATAATCCATCAAAGATTGCACCACCTTGCCGGACAACAGCGTGACCGCGATCAGATTGGGGATCGCCATCAGGCCGTTGAACGTATCGGAAATCTCCCACACCAGATCCAGCGACGTCGTACAGCCAACTACAATCACAGCGATAAAGATACACTTGTAGATCCATGTATATTTGAGACCGAATAAGTACTCCACGCCGCGTTCCCCATAATATGACCAGCCCAAAATAGTGGAAAACGCAAACAGCATAATCGCCAGTGACACAAATGCGCCGGCAAAATCACCCGGCAATCCGTGCTTGAACGCCTCCGCCGTGAGGGCTGCGCCCTGTAGCAATTCGCCGTTGGCATCCGTTTTACCCAGCACGCCGGTGCAAAGGATGGAAAGGGCGGTGATCGTGCAAACGATAATCGTATCCACAAACACCTCAAACACGCCCCACATACCCTGCCGGACCGGCTCCTTTACGTCCGACGCAGAGTGAACCATAACCGAAGAGCCCAAACCGGCTTCATTGGAAAATACGCCGCGCGCCACGCCGAAACGGATCGCTCGCGCGATCGCGTAACCCATGACGCCTCCGCCCACGGACTTCAGGCTGAACGCGCTCTCGAAAATTTGGCGAAACGCGTTCGGCACACCCTGTATGTTCAAACAGATAATGATAATCCCGCCGAGCATATAGGCCAGCGCCATAAACGGTACGATCTTTTCCGCAACCGATGCTATACGACGAATTCCGCCTAAAATCACCAACGCAGCGATCGCGGCGATCACCACACCTGTAACCCATGTCGGAATATGAAAGGAATTTTTCATTGCGCTGGAAATCGAGTTTGCCTGCGACATATTGCCGATACCGAAAGACGCCAAAATGCAGAAAATCGAGAACAGAACCGCCAACCATTTCTGCTTGAGCCCTTTTTCAATATAGAGCATAGCGCCGCCGATCCATTCGCCCTTTTCATTTTTGTGCCGGTAAAGAATACCCAGCACATTTTCGGAAAAGTTGGTCATCATGCCGAAAAAAGCCGAAACCCACATCCAGAATACGGCGCCCGGTCCTCCCGAAACAATCGCGGTCGCCACACCGACGATATTGCCTGTGCCGATGGTTGCCGCCAGCGCCGTGGATAAAGCCTGAAACTGCGAAATTGATTTTTTATCGGATGTTTTGCGTACCTTATGATCTTTGAAAACAGCCAGGATCGTGGAATTCAGCCACAACCCGAACTTGCTGACCTGAAAAAAGCGAGTGCGCACGGTCAAAAAAATACCGACGGCCACAAAAAAGAAAATCATGACCGGTCCCCAGACAAAATTGTTCACCTTGCCGTTGATCTCACCGATTATGTCCGCCACTGTTTTCGCCGCTGTTGGATGAATGTACCCCATAGAATCCCTCCGCATTGAAATTTGCCTCTGTAAGTACAGAATCTATTTTTTCATAATACCATATTTTTTTACAAAACTCAACAATTCTCTTCCGAAAGAGCTTACAGATTTTCGCAAATACTTTTGTAAAATTCTCATCGTAAAATCTTTAAAATATGTAAAAAGACTGTACAAGCCATCGTTTTCTCTATATAATAAGCGCAGGGAAAACGGCCGTACCGATGGCGCTGCTCCCATCAATACGGCCGCTTCATACACCGTTTGGCAGCAGTGTACGCCGGCGATTGACCATTTTTACCACTTCCCGGTCCGCACGGCGCTGTTCCACCCGCATGACCTCACCGGCGCGTGTCGTCAGAAAAAGCGGCGATGCATAAAAATACGGCAGCGCCAGCACACAGGTGAACAGCCAACCGGCAAATCCGGCATACAGCCATGCCATTTCGCCGGTACGTCCGCGCATTATGCCGCGGGAAGTCCGCAGCGCCGCGCGCACGCTGCCGCACCGCGTCAGAAAATATTGGGCGGGCATATACCGCAGCATGGTCAGCTGCAGCGCGACAAAGCCGGCGATCAGCAAAAACAGGCCGAACAGCCCGCAAAACAGAATGGTGATCTCCGCCAGCGGCGAGGTAAATCCATTGCGGCGAATCACTTCACCGTATCCCATCACCAACGCCGACGGCGCAAAATACAACACTCCCCAAGCCAGCCGCCGCCACCAAATCGCCAGCCGCCATTGCACCGACAGCCAATAGTACCCGTCTTTGTAGGGCTTCCAGACGGAACGGACAGCCGGATGCGCGCCGGAGGCCAGCCGCGCATAATAAGCCGCTTGTCCGATGCGCAAGGGCGAGGTCAGCAGCAAATCAGCGAGCACAGCCCCCAGCACAATCACGCCGTGCAGCCACGATGACTGACCGCTCAGCAGCAAATCCAAATGCACCGCTTCACCGAAATCCAAGCCGGCCAGCCGCACGGCCGCCACCTCCAGCGCCAACAGCAATAAGCCGGCGGCGCCGATGAGGAGCTGCACCTGCACAGCATTCAGCCATTGTCCGTTCAGTTGTTTGCGTGCTTCCTGTGCCGGCCGCATAGCCACTCCTCCGTTCGCTGGATTTTCGTATTGAACATTAAAAATAGTATGGTCTGATACTTCCAAAAAATGCAGGGGAAACCGGCGGCGCTCTATTCTTTGTTTTGAAAATTGAAAATCGGTATATACTAAAAATACGAATCGCGGAAAGGCAGAGATCCTATTATGCAAACCATCCTCACACAAGAACCGCGCGCTGTCTGGCGCTATTTTACCGAGATCTGTGCGATCCCGCACGGTTCGGGCAACACCGCCCGGCTGGCGGATTATTGCGCTGCGTTTGCCCGTCAGCACCGCTTGGCGCACCGTTTGGACGCGGCGGGCAATGTGGTCATTTTCAAGGATGCCGCGCCCGGCTATGAAAACGCGCCGCCGCTGCTGCTGCAAGGACATCTCGATATGGTCGGTGCAAGAGAATCGGACACCACGTTTGATTTTGAAACCGACGCGCTGCGCTTGCAGGTGCAGGGCGATTACCTCAGCGCCGAAGGCACCTCGCTCGGCGGAGACGACGGGATTGCCGTGGCGTGTATATTGGCAATTCTGGCGGCGGAGGATCTGCCGCATCCCGCGCTGGAGGTCGTGCTCACCGTGGACGAGGAAACCGGCATGGACGGCGCTGCGGCTCTGGACGTCTCCGATCTGCGCAGCCGTCGGATGCTCAATCTGGATTCCGAAGAAGAAGGCGTTTTCCTTGCCGGCTGTGCGGGCGGCGTGCGCGTGGAAACCCATCTGCCCGTTGTCCGGACAGGCATCACCGGTGTGACCTGCACATTGACGCTGAGCGGTTTGACGGGCGGTCACTCCGGCATCGAAATCCACAAAAACCGCGCCAACGCCAACAGGGAAATGGGCGTGCTTCTGCACGCGGCGAGTGAAACCGTCCCTATGCACCTGCTTTCACTGAACGGCGGCGAAAAAGATAACGCCATCGCGCGGGAATGTACCGCGCAGCTATTGCTTGATGAGCAAGATATTCCCGCTCTTACCGCCATTGTGCAGCAGGCGGAGACCGCTTTGCGGGAGGCTTACGCGGCCACCGATCCGCAGCTGCAGCTGACGCTGGAACAAAACGGCGTGCGCACCGCTGCCGCCCTCTCCGCAACCGATACGCGGCGGATCGCGGCTCTGCTTGCCGCCTTGCCCAATGGGGTACAGGCCATGAACCCCGCTCTGCCCATGCAGGTGGAAACCTCGCTCAATTTCGGACGAATGTATTTGTCGGAAACAGAACTCACCTTGCATCACGCGCTGCGCAGCTCTGATACCGCTGCCAAACAAGCCTTGAGCCAGCGGCTGGAAACACTGGCAGCTTCTTTTGGCGGCAGCTACACCCGCTCCGGCGATTATCCCGCATGGGAATACCGCGCGGACTCGCCCTTGCGTGAGCAGCTATGCCGTGTCTATCAAGAGCTGACCGGCAAAATCCCCACGGTTGCGGTTATCCACGCCGGCCTGGAATGCGGGTTATTCGCAGAAAAGCTGCCGGAACTGGACTGCGTTTCGCTGGGGCCGGACATGGAAGGCGTTCACACCCCGCAGGAGCGCTTATCCATCTCCTCCGTACAGCGCACATGGGCGCTTTTATGCGCCTTTCTGCGGCAATATCATTAAGGACAAAACAAAAGACCAAAGAACAGATACATCGTCTGCTCTTTGGTCTTTCGTTAAGCATATGGAGCTGTTAACGCGATTCGAACGCGTGACCTCTTCCTTACCAAGGAAGTGCTCTGCCTACTGAGCTATAACAGCATATGGCGACCCGGAACGGGCTCGAACCGTCGACCTCTAGCGTGACAGGCTAGCGTTCTAACCAGCTGAACTACCGGGCCTCATAGCGGCAAACCGCGTTACCGTTTGCAACGTCCTATATTATACTGGGGAACCATCCTTTTGTCAAGATGTTTTTATAAAAAAACTGAAAGTTGCGGAAAGGCTGTAAAATGAACAAAGCAAACGGATAAGATATAGGCGTTGACAATTTTTTCGGCGTTCTTTATAATATTCCATAATAATGAAAAGCTGCTCAAGGCATACTTGCACAGCCTGACGGAGGGTTATTTATGCAAAAAAATGGTTTTCGAAGATTCGGCACCATGCTGGATTGTTCAAGAAATGCTGTCCCCACTGTGGAAAGTTTGAAAAAATGGATCGATATCACGGCGGATCTGGGGTATAACACCCTTCTTTTGTACACGGAAGATACCTATGAGGTTGATCATAACCCCTACTTCGGCTATATGCGGGGGCGTTTCGGTCAGCAGGAACTGAAAGAAGTGGACGCATATGCCTTGTCAAAAGGGATGGAACTGATCCCTTGCATCCAGACGCTGGCACATTTGAACGCGATTGTGCGGTGGCCCGCATACGCTCCGCACGTCGATACGCAGGATATCCTGCTGGCCGGGGACGAAGCCGTCTATGAACTGATCGACCGGATGTTTGCCAGCATTTCCCGTTGCTTTACCAGCCGCATTCTCAACATCGGTATGGACGAAGCCCATATGATCGGCCGTGGCAAATATTATGATCTGCACGGCGACAGCGACAGATCCCAGATCTTGATCAACCACTTGACAAAAGTTGCGGCAATCGGGGAAAAATACGGCTTTACCCTGTGCATGTGGTCGGATATGTTTTTCCGTCTGGCCGCCGGCGGAGACTACTATAACAGTCAGGCCGATATTCAAAGTCAAATTAAGCAGCAGATTCCGGATAATGTACAGCTCATTTACTGGGATTATTATTCTACCGACAAAAAGCACTATGATAAGATGCTGACCGCACATGAAAAAATCAAGGAGGGCGTCTGGTTTGCCGGCGGCCTTTGGACATGGACAGGATTTGTGCCGCATAACGCTTTCAGCATGAAGGCCACGGCTTCTGCTTTAAAGAGCTGCCGCGAACACGGCGTGCAGGATGTATTTCTCACCATGTGGGGTGACAACGGCGGTGAATGTTCCCGCTTTTCCTTGCTGCCGGCCCTGTTCTTTGCCTCCGAAATCGCCAAGGGAAATACCAATAAAGCCGATATAAAAGCGAAATTCAAAGAAAAATTCGGCATTTCTTTTGACCGCTATATGCTGTTGGATCTGCCTCAGACTCCGGGGTACTCTGCCGATCATTGTTATAATCCGGATAAATACCTGCTGTATAACGATTGCTTTACCGGTCTGTTGGATTCCACTCTCTCCGGAGGCGAAAACGAGCAGTATGCCAAATGCGCCAGACGACTGGGACTGTTGAAAACGCATCCGGAATGGGGCTATCTTTTTGCAACGGAGCAGGCACTTTGCGAAGTTTTGTCCATCAAAGCGGAGCTGGGCGCCAAAACCCGCAAAATTTACCAAGGCGGTAATCGGGAAGAGCTGAAAGCGCTGATTGCGGATTACAAAAAGCTGTTAAAAAAGATGGAGGCTTTCTACAAGGCCTATAAAAAGCAATGGTTTATGGAAAACAAGCCGCATGGATTTGATGTACAGGACATCCGTTTGGGCGGGCTGATGACGCGCATCAAGAGCTGTATGGAAAGGCTGCAGCAGCTCTATGACGGCAGCATAGAAAAAATTGAAGAGCTCGAGGAAACGCAGCTGGATATGCAGGGAAATGGCGAGAAGTATTCTCATACCCCGGTGGTTTATAACAGCTGGGAGGGCACAGTAACCGCGAATGTGCTTTAATCGAGCGACCGCGATCCGGACAGCCGGCAAGCCGTTTTGACGAGGGGGTTCGAGCCGACATCTCCAACCTTTGTGCAATCAGCTGCATGCTCCGGTTATGCCAACGGCCAAGGTGATAGTATTCTACCTTGGCCGTTGGCACCTATAGACTATGCTAAATAAAGAAAACGGGTTTTATAAAACAAATACCGGTAAAAAACTCCTTTCACCCCCTTGACAAGACCGAACGAATAGTGTATTATAGCTAAGCAGTTTGATTTGGTTGAAATTGCCTGATGGATATGCACCATTAGCTCAGTTGGTAGAGCACCTGACTCTTAATCAGGGTGTCCCGGGTTCGAGTCCCTGATGGTGCACCAATTTTGATTTTTTACCTTTTCTGTTGTTCCGTCTATTGCGATTGGACAGCAGAGATAGATATTCCTCCTTAGCTCATGTCGTTTCTACCGACTGAGCCGCGGAGACAGATATTCCTCCTTAGCTCAGTCGGTAGAGCATGCGGCTGTTAACCGCAGGGTCGTT
>CATWUX010000043.1 GCA_958354085.1 uncultured Oscillospiraceae bacterium
CCGCTTGGAAACACTGGAGGGGTTGGATACCCGCCCGACGGCGGAACGTGTCAAGGAAGGCTTGTTCAGTGTGATACAGTTTGATATCGAAGGCCGGCGTGTGTTGGATTTGTTTGCCGGCTCCGGCCAGCTGGGCGTGGAGGCGATGAGCCGCGGCGCGGCAAGCTGTGTGTTCGTGGACAAAAATCCGGATGCGGTCGAGGTGATCCGCCGCAATTTAAAGGCGGCGGGGCTGACGGCTAATACGCAGGTGGTCTGTGTGGAGGCCGGCGCGTATCTGACGCGCCCGGGTGAAACCTTTGATTTGGCGTTTCTTGACCCGCCGTATGCCGCAGGGCTGCTGGAGCCGACGCTGCAGCGGCTGACCGCCCATATGAATCCGGGCGGTATCATCGCATGTGAAACCGATGCGGATGCGGCGCTGCCCGAACAGGTCGGGAGCTTTTCGCTGGCCCGCACCTATCGTTACGGCCGAACGTTGATATGGCTTTATCGTTACCGCGACGCCGAATGACGCCGCGTTGGGAAAGGATGCAGAGCGTATATGAAAATTGCCATCTGCCCGGGCAGTTTTGACCCGGTGACGTATGGTCATCTCGACATTATTCGCCGTGCGGCGATGATGTTTGACAAAGTGATTGTGGTGGTGATGACCAATTCGTCGAAAAAACCGATGTTCACCAAAGAGGAGCGCATGGAGTTTATCCGCCGCGCTGTTTCGGGACTGAGCAATGTGGAGGTGGACGCTTACGGCGGCCTGCTGGCGGAATATGCCCGCGAGAAGAATGCGCGGGTGCTGGTCAAGGGATTGCGCGCCATGTCCGATTTTGAATATGAGTTCCAGATGGCGCTGACCAACCGCAAACTTAACCCGGAAGCGGAAACGGTGTTCCTGACCACGACCGCGGAGCATATGTATCTTTCCTCCAGCCTTGTCAAACAGGTGGCGAGTCTGGGCGGCGATATTCACGGATTTGTGCCGGATTGCATTATAGACGATATTTTAGAAAAGATCAGAAAGGATGTTGCAGTATGACAGTCGATGAATTGCTGGATCAGATTGACGATATGGTGGATAAGGCGTGGGGGCTGCCGTTGTCCAATAAATGCGCGATTGAAGCGGATCGTTTGCGGGATATTATCGACGATATCCGCGGGAATATGCCTTCGGAGATCCGGCAGGCGAAAGCAATCGTCGCCGATCGTGCGGACATCATCGCGACCGCGAAAAAAGAGGCGGAAGGTATCGTACGTGCGGCCGAGGAGCGCGCGCGCAATATGATCGCCCACGAGGAGATCGTTAAGCAGGCGCAGCAGAAAGCCAGCGAGCTGTTGGGACAAACGCAGCAAAAGGCGCGGGAGATGCGCCGCGGCGCTACGGAATTTTCCGAGGATGTGCTCCGACGCACCGAGGAAACGCTGGCTCAGCGCCTTTCCGAGGTGCGGCAGGCGCGGCAGGTGCTGCGCAATCCGGTCAAGCCGGAAGAACATACGGCGGAATAAACGCAAGGAGTCGATGGCGTGAAGAAAAACCGTTTGTACTGGACGATCACCGGTCTGGTGGTTGTCGGGGTGATCGCGGTCATTTTGGTGTTCCAGGTGCTGCAAATGGATATGGAAGCGTTTGCGGCGCAGTATAAGAACTCGCTGTTGGCTATCCCGATCGTGATCGGGCTGTATTTGCTCAAGGCGATAACGCTGGTGATCCTGCCGCAGCCGGTGGTGTATTTGCTGACCGGCTTGCTGTTTTCGCCTTTGTTTGCGTTTTTATTCACCATCGGCTGTTTGGCGATGGAGTTTACATTGGATTACTGGGTTGGACGGACGTTCGGCCGCCGCTTTATGGATCGGCTGCTGCGCTGGCTGCGCGGACGCAGCCGGACATTGGAAAAGGGGCTGTCGGATCAAAATCTGGAGAGGATCAGCACCATTGCTTTGCTGCGGCTGTTCCCCGGCGTTTCCACCGATTCGATCAGCCTGCTGTCCGGTGCTAAGGGGATCCCTTTCCGCACCTATTTTATCGGTTCCATGATCGGCTGCGCGCCGCAGGCGATCGCCGTGACGTTGATGGGCAGCTCGGCACACGACCCGCTGTCTCCCGGCTTTCTAATCCCGCTGGGAGCGATGGTGATCGTGCTGGTGGTGTCCATGGTACTCAAAAAGCGCTTTGACGCCCGTCCGAAGGAGGAAATCCTGCATGAAGAAGGCGAAATTTCGGCCTCTGAGCGGTCATGATAACAACAGCGCCCTGCTGACCTATGTCCGCATTGGTATTGTGGCGCTGGCGGTGCTGGTGCAGCTGGCGCTGATGCTGCTGTTTACTACATGGCTGCGCACCTACGCAGCGCTGCTGTATATGCTGCTGGATATTTTGGCGATCGTAACCGTGTTTTCGCTGATCAACCGGCATGACAGCTCGACCTATCGGATTGCCTGGATCATTCTTGTGCTGATCACGCCGATTTTCGGGATGTTCCTGTATTGGGCGTGGGGACGGGTGGATTTCAACCGTAAGGAACGCGGGGCGTTGAAAAAGGCGTTTGACGAGGGCTTTGCCCATATGCGTCCGGATTCGCCGGTGCGCGCTGCCTTTGTCGAGAAAAATCCCGCGCAGGCGCGCTATGTCAACGCGCTTGCGGGCAGCGGATTTGAAGCGTTCGATCAGACGGCTGCACGCTACTTTCCCATCGGCGAGGAATATTTCGAGCAGCTGATCGTCGATTTGGAGAACGCGCAAAAGTTTATTTTCATGGAATATTTCATCATTGCGCGCGGTGAATTATGGGATCGTATACACGCGATTCTGCAGCGTAAAAAAGAGCAGGGCGTGGAGATCCGTATCCTGTTTGACGACGTAGGCTGCTTTTTTAAAGTGCCGGCAAATTTTGATAAGCAGCTGCGGGCGGAAGGCTTCACGGTGGCGGTGTTCAATCCCGCGCACCGTTTTGTATCCAATTTTTATCTGAATTACCGCAACCATCAGAAAATCGTGTTGATCGACGGCAACATCGCGTATACCGGCGGCGTGAATCTGGCGGATGAATATGTGAACATCGATTCGAAGCTGGGACACTGGAAAGACGTCGGCATCCGACTGGAGGGCCTCGCGGTCAATGGTCTGGCGGTTATTTTCTTTCAGATGTGGAACGTGGCAACGCGCAATCAGTATGCCGACTATGAACAGTATCTGTGTGCGCGGCCGGAGCCGGGCGAGGGGCTGTATCAGCCCTATGCGGATGGGCCGTATAACAACCCGAAAAATCCGGCTCTTGACCTGATCCGTCAGGCGGCGGGCGGCGCGCAGCATTATCTTTGGCTGACGTCGCCGTATCTGGTGATCGATCAGGAGCTCAGCTCGGCGCTGAGCTTGGCGGCGCGCGGTGGTGTGGATGTGCGCATCGTAACCCCGGCGCATCCCGACCACTGGTATGTCGGCATTGTCAATCGCCATAATTATCGCCATTTGCTCAAAAACGGGGTGCGCGTGTACGAATATACGCCCGGCTTCATTCATGCGAAGCTGCTGGTGCTGGATGACCGCTGCGCGACTGTGGGAACGGTCAATCTCGATTTCCGCAGTCTCTATCTGCATTATGAAAACGGTGTGCTGATCTGCGATGCGCCCGCTGTGCTGGACGTGAAGCACGATATTGAACAGACGATTGCCGTTTCCCGCGAGATTACGCTGGAGGACGTGCGCAATCGCCCGTGGTATCAAAAGCTGCTGGCGGCTCTGTTTAACCTGTTTTCACCGCTGATGTAAAATGCAGTCAAGCAGTTGACTTTTCGGGGGGAACTGTTGTATAATTGACGGGCAAGATGAAACGCCGTATACTCTGGGGCATACGGGCGGGCGGGTCCTGTGCGACGGTGCGCCGTGAACCATGTCAGGCGGGGAACCGAGCAGCATTAAGCGGTTGCTACCGGGCGCCGCAGGTCACCTGTCCGCTCGTATGCCCGAGGGTATGCGGTTTTTCTTGCTTTATACTATTCTCCCGCGAAATGCCGATATTTGCACGCTTCCTTTTCCGCCCCGCTGCGTTCTCGTCGTTGAACTTGCGGGACAAAAAATTCCTCGCAAATCTTTTCAACATTTTCATGGGATGATCGTATCAAACGCTTTTGGAGGCGCGGTATGTACCAGGTTTTGTATCGAAAATGGCGGCCGCAAACCTTTTCGGATGTATACGGCCAGCCGCATGTGACGACAGCGCTGAAAAATGAGCTGCGTACCAATCGGCTGGCGCATGCCTACCTGTTCACCGGTTCGCGTGGAACAGGCAAGACGACCTGCGCCAAAATTCTGGCGAAAGCGGTGAACTGTCTGCATCCGGTGGACGGGGATCCGTGCAACGAATGTGACGTTTGCCGCGGGATCGACGCCGGTTCGATTACCGATGTGGTGGAAATCGACGCGGCGTCCAACAACGGTGTGGACAACATCCGCGATCTGCGCGATGAGGTGAATTTTACGCCCTCTGTCGCCAAATATCGCGTCTATATCATAGACGAAGTGCATATGCTGTCCGTCGGCGCGTTCAATGCGCTGCTCAAAACGCTGGAGGAACCGCCGGCGCATGTCGTGTTCGTGCTGGCGACCACGGAAGTGCATAAGCTGCCCGCCACGATCCTGTCCCGCTGCCAACGGTTTGATTTCGGGCGCATCCAGCCCGCGGATATTGCCGCGCGTATCCAGTATGTGGCGCAGCAGGAGCAATTCACAGTCACCGACGAGGCGGCGCTGCTGCTGGCGCGGCTCGCGGACGGCGCCATGCGCGATGCGTTGTCGCTGCTGGATCAGTGCGTGTCCCGTTCGCGGGATGTAACCGTCGAAACCGTGGAAGATACCACCGGCATGGCGGGCCGCGATTATGTATATGAGTTGTCCGCTGCCGTGCGCAAGCACGAGGGCGGTACGGCGCTGGCTCTGGTCGACCGGCTGTATCAGGCGTCCTGCGATATGGAACGGTTGTGCGTGGAGCTTATCGAATATTTCCGCAATCTGATGATTCTCAAAAGCGTGGCCGAGCCGTCTGAGCTGATTGTGGCTTCTGCGGCGGAGCTTGCGCGCATGAAAGAAGAATCGGAGCAGTTTGAGCTGGTCACGGTCTTGCACAGCATGACGGTGCTGCAGCAGGCGCTGGAGCGGCTGCGCAGCGGGGTTTCCCGCCGCGTCGAAATGGAGATGGCGCTGCTGCGCCTGTGTTCGCCTGAACTGGACACCAGTGCGGACAGCCTGTTGCGGCGGATTCAAAGTCTGGAGGATGCGGTGCGTTCCGGTGCCGTGACGTCGGCCGGCGCGGAAATCCCGGCGCCTGTTGCGCCTGCGGCATCACCTGCCTTTTCTGCGCCGCCGGTACCGCAAGCCGCAGCGCCCGCGCCTGAGCCGGCTTATCCGACACCTGCGGAACCGCCCGCCCCTGAGGAGAACGGCACAGAGACCGCTTTTGATCAGTGGAACGAGGTGCTGGACAATCTGGCGCGCAACTGCCCGCCGCTTTCCGGTGTGCTGGCTGGCTCCACGGCGGTTTTGCGCGGCGATTATGTGCTGATCCAGACAGATAATGAACTGTTCAAAACCTTGGTCAGCACAGGCGATAATAAGACGCGGCTGGCCGGTGCGATCCGTGCGGTGACCGGTCGGGCCTACCGTATCGGTATCCGAAAAACGCCGGCGGCTCCGGCCGCGGTTGCCGCCGACCCGCTGGCGGCGTTCATCCGCAACAGCCGGAATCTCGGCGTGGATGTGCAAGTCAAAGAATAATGACCCTGACGGGTTTCGGGAAGCGATTTTCCCTCTAAGAAAGGAATGGAGAAACATGAAAGCAAGATTACCACAGGGCATGGGCAAAGGACCGGGCAATATGCAGAGCATGATCAAGCAGGCGCAGAAGATGCAGGAGAATATGGCGGCGCTGCAGGAACAGCTGGATGCGCGCGAATATACGGCGACGGCCGGAGGCGGCGCGGTTACGGCGATCGTGGACGGCAAGCATATGGTGAAAAGCATTACGCTGAAACCGGAGGTCGTGGATCCCGAGGACGTGGAGATGCTGTCCGACCTGATTATGGCGGCCGTGAACGAGGCCATCCGGCAGGCGGTTGAGACCTCGGAGGCGGAAATGTCCAAAGTGACCGGCGGTCTGAATATGCCGGGCTTATTTTAAATCGGGCGGAAAGGCGTGACAAGGGAGTATGTCGTATACAGTAGCGCCGCTTGCACGTCTGATCGAACAGCTGGAGCGGCTGCCGGGAATCGGTCATAAATCGGCACAGCGGCTGGCGTTTTATCTGCTCGGTGCGCCGGAAAAAGCAGCGGAGGATTTTATCGGTGCGCTGCGCGAGGCGAGGGAAAAGATCCATGAATGCGCCACCTGTTGCAACCTCACCGATCAGGAGCTTTGCCCCATTTGCCGCGGCGGAAACCGGGACGAAGGGGTTATCTGCGTGGTGGAGGATCCCCGCGATGTGATGGCGTTTGAACGTACCCGCGAATATACGGGGTTGTATCATGTGCTGCACGGCACGATCTCGCCGATGGACGGGATCGGCCCGGAGCAGCTGCGGATTAAACAGTTGCTGACGCGTGTGGCGGCGACCGACGTGCAGGAGGTCATTATGGCGACCAATCCCACCGTGGAGGGGGAGGCGACCGCCATGTATATTTCCAAATTGCTCAAACCGTTTGAGATTAAAGTGACGCGGCTGGCCTACGGAATTCCCGTAGGGGGCGATCTGGAGTATGCCGACGAGGTCACGCTCCGCCGTTCGCTGGAGGGACGCAGCCTGCTGTAATGCTGCGGCAGCGCGCAGACGATGGACGTAATAGATTTTTAAGACTGGGGAGGTGACGGCTGTGGCGGGTGTCAATTCCAACACAAAAACCATTGCCAGCAACAAAAAAGCGTTCCACGATTATTTCGTGGAGGAGTCGATGGAGGCGGGCATTGAGCTGGCCGGCACCGAGGTGAAATCCTTGCGTCAGGGCGCGGTCAATCTCAAGGATGCGTGGTGCTCGATCGACGAAGGGGAACTGTATGTGCGCGGAATGCACATCAGCCCCTATGAAAAAGGCAATATTTTCAACCGCGAGCCGCTTCGCCCGCGCCGGCTGCTGCTGCATAAGCGGGAGATTTTGCGCCTGTATGGGCTGATAAAGCAGCAGGGCTATACGCTGATCCCGCTGTCGGTGTATTTTAAAGGCTCGCTGGTCAAGGTGCAGGTCGGTTTGTGCCGCGGCAAAAAATTATATGACAAGCGGGAAGATGCGGCGCGGCGCGATATGAAGCGCGAAGCGGATCGCAGCCTGAAGGAACGCAATGCATGACCGTGCCGGCATCTTGTGCGAATTTAGATGGTCATAAAAACAACGCCGCGGATTGTCATCCGCGGCGTTATTGTATAGTAAAACCACTCGCTAGGCGAGTGGTTCAAAAGAGCTTAAGCGAAGAGGAAGAAATAAAAACTCCTTTTGCTATAATGAAGGTGCGGTCTGCCAACTGCATCTGAAAAAGCAAAAGGAGGACATTCAGAATGAGCCTGAATGACATCAATAGTTTATCTCATACGAAGTGGAATTGCAAATATCATATTGTGTTTGCAACACTCTTCTGAATCACACACGGGCAAAACGGATGTGACAGTTCCGGTTTCCTGTGTGTTTTCTATGTAACCGGTTGCCCGGAAGAAGTCATCGTAATCTTCTTTCGAGCAACCTTTGATGAAGATATGGCAGTGACGCTCATCATTTTCATCGGTAATATAAATGCGCTCCACAAAGGTCTGTATCAGCGTTACAAGCACATCGGGTGCGGCATTTTCAGCATACTTCCCGAATGACAGTAGCCGTTCCTTGATTTCTTCAATGTCTCGTATAGCATACATCTGACTTTGTCTGCTGTCCTCTATCTTTTGGAGCAAAGTATCGGTTTCTGAAAGCTCATCGGTCAGTGCCTTTACATCTTCTTGTATAAACCGTTTCAGACTATCATCCGCTTCCCGAAGATTTTTCACCTGATTGGATATCGCCGCTTCAAGCTGTGCTTTTTTCTTTCTGAGGTCGGATAGCTCTTTTTCATTTTGCGACGAACTAAAAAAATCGGACGCTTTCTGGTTGAGAAGCTTTTCAAAGTATTCGCTGTCCTCATTGGCAAGGTGGGATAACTGTTGCACAACAAATTCATCAAGTAAAACGCCGTCTACAGCCCGAAAAGTACATTCGCCTACACGGTAGCCGGGACAAACATATTTGAACCTCGGCTTGCCATTTGTCCAGCGGTTGGATTCGGAGATAACCCGAAGTCGCTTCCCGCAATGCGGACAATAGACCAGTCCTGCAAGCAGGGCGTTGGTCTTACGGTGCGGACGGTTGTATTTTTCGGCAATATCGTCCAGCATATTCTGCGTGTCAATCCATTGCCGGCTTGAAATAAAGCCCTCGTGTCTGCCGACCGAGATAATCCATTCGGAAAGCGGCTTTTGTGACATCAACTGCACAAACTTCGGTGAAATAAATGTGCTGTCTGCATCCTCAAATTTCTCCTGATCGGTCTTGTTGTAGGCGGAAATACCGTGCTGACCGTCAAAATCGGAAATATCCCCGCATAAACCGCCGTTATGCTCCAAGAAATAATTGTATGCACTTTCGTCGGCGGTGCAGTAAACGGGATTTTTCAATAGCAGTCTTGTTGTGGAGCTGTTGAACTTGCTCCCGACCTTTGTGCGATAGCCAAGCTCGTTCATCTTGTCTGCGGTTTTCTTGATGGAACGGGTTGCGGCAAATATCTCATAGAGCTTTTGTATCATCGCTTTTTCCTCGGGAATGCTCTCCAAATAGCTGTAAGCGGACTTGTTTTTGCCACTGCCGGTTTTCACACGCTTCACCGTAAAACCTGTTGGGGTATTGCCGCCCAGCCAGCGCCCGTCTTTGGCAAGCTCCATCATATTATCGGTGATACGCTCGGTTAAGGTATCACGCTCAAATTCGGCAACGACGGCGAATATTTGAATAAATATCTTTGATACGCCGGAAGCTGTATTGATATTGTTGGAGCATATCAGCAAATCCACCTTGTGCTTTTCAAGAAAATCGAGCAGCCGCAGAAGGTCGCTTGTCTTTCTGCCGATACGGTCTAATTTGTAACAAACAACGGCACGAATTTTGCCCATTTCAATATCGTGGAGCATACGTTGAAAATCGGGACGGTCGGAGTAATAGCCGGAAAGTCCCTTGTCCTCATATTCGAGGAAAGTGTAATCTTCATCGAGATGCAATTCTCGTTTGGCGTATTCTGCACATTGCTTGAACTGAACACCGATACTGTCGCCCTTGTTGGTGATTCGGGATTTCCGGGCGTAGATGGCTACGCCCCGATTATCCTCAGTATTGTATTTTTGTTTCTTTGTCATAATATCAGTCCTCCTGTTTTTTCATTATACAGCCAGCCCCGTGATGCTTTCCAATGTGCGGCCGTTTTTGCAAAGCTGGCGTAAGAGTAACCACAGCGTTTCGCTGTCAAGCGCTCGGATTTCCTGTTCCAGAAATTCCATTCGCTTGTGCTGAAAAGAACGGAGGGCGTTATTGTAGTTTTTACCACGGTGAATGACAGCTTTCATCTTAAAATCCATAAGTGCACCTCCTATCTCGAATCCCGGTCACGCTGACGGATGAGGTGTTTGCGATAGTAATCACAAGCTTTTAGTACAAATTCTTCAAGATGTTTCGGGTCAGCGTTCGGTGCGAATTTACGCAACTTTTCCGCTGAAATTTTAATCGTTTCACGCTGATTTGCCTTTTCTTCGCACATAATATCCTGAATAACAGCTTTGGTAAGCACCCCTTCACGCTCTGCCTTGTGTATACGGAAAGCCTGCGAATAGGACGGTGTGCAGTCGTTGATTTCGCATTGTTCCAGCACATCGTATTGACTTTGTTCGTCGAGAAACGAAAGCTCCACGCCGACGGACAGCGCCATTTTGCCCTCATCCATAAATGCAAGCAGTTCCGGGATGAGGTTGGTCAGGCGGATATAGCGGTGAATTTGCCGTTCACTCTCATTTTCAGATTCGCTGATTTGCGAAACGCTCCACTTCTCGCCGAGTTGGCGAGAAGTGCCCTGATGGGATAGCGCCTCCATTTTCATCTTGTATGCAAAGGCTTTTTCAGATGGCAAAATATGCTCTCGGTGCAGGTTACTGTCCACAAGCACAATAGCCGCTGCATCACGGTCAAGGGAAACAACTAAGGCAGGGACTTCTGTAATCCCTGCCTTTATTGCGGCGTGTAAGCGGCGATGTCCGCTTATTACCTCATATTCATCTGTGTTTTCAATCGGTCGGACAATCAGCGGTGAAAGAATTCCTTGTATCTGTACGCTTTCAATTAGCGTATTCATTTCCTCATCGTCCTTAACCTTGAACGGATGCCCCTCAAACGGGCGAAGTTTTGAAACCGGAATATTAACCGGTTTTTTCATAGTATTTTTCATTTTCATCTACTCCTATCTAAATATCTCGCACGGGCTTTTCTCTCAAGCTCGTGCTCTTGTTTTAATAATTCATATAAATGCGGAGACTTCTCAAGAATTTTCTCCGCACGGCGAAGCCTTTCACGAACAGGCTTCATTTGTTTGGAAATCGCCTTGCGGCGCTCTTTGTTTTGGTTCTCATCCTCCGGTGATTTCGGACGGCGGATACGGTTGCTAAGCGTTTTGCGCTCACGATCCAAATCGGATAACTGTGCTTTGCTTTCGTCGATGTTGGCTTGCAAATTGGCTACGGTGTGAATGTCATTTTCTTTGAAAAAATGATAATCTGCTACAAGTTCTTTCAAATCCTTTTCCGCCGCTCTTAAATCAGGCGACAACAGCATTACGTCGGCAAGCTCGGCGGCAATTTGGATAACGGTTATAACGAGATAGAAAATCGTATCTACTAAAACCGTTGCCGCATCATAACTGTGGTCAATGGCAAACTCAAGCTTTCGCAGTTCATCCTCCAGCGGAAACTTTTTAGGTCTGTACGGAGGTTTGTATTCCAAGGTGAACAGACGAAACCTATTAATCGCATTTTCATCCAACTGCTCTTGAATCACTTCTTTTGAAAAACCGATTTTATCAAGTCTAACAGAACGCTCCCAATGCTTTGCCTTTACATAAAAACGAACGGGATCAAGCGTATATCCGAGTGCAAATAACTGACTCTCAAACTCTCTCGGAGTGGTTGCAAAAGTCAAGCAGTATTCCACATCCTCACGGAGATAGTCCCGATGTGTTTTCTTGCCGGACTTGTGCCGCCAATAGTCCTTTTTATTACCGCCGTAGAAATTGCTGTTTTCAAGAACAGAAAGACCGTGCTCCCGGCATATCTCATCCGATACACGGCGAAGCTCCTTGTGATCGCCGATTTTGTTTTGAAATTTTGTACCGTCCTTAAATGACACGGGATTTACAACGAAATGGCAATGCGCATTGTCTGTATTCAAATGCACGGTCACAAGCACCTGATACCTATCGCCCCACATCTTTCGGGCGGTGGCTTTGCCGATTTCAAACGCCTGCTCCGGTGTAACCTCGCCTGCCGCAAAGCTTTGTATCCCGTGATAGCCTACTACCTTTCCTCGTAAACCGAACCGCCGCTGTACGGCAACCATTTCGGCATAGGCATTTTGCTTTGAGCAGTTGATACCGCCGACATACATTTTGCGGTCGGTCTTATTATCGTTCTCGGCGTAAGAAAGCGCCGCATATAAATCGTCATCCAAATATCTGCGGTCGGTGGTCTTGTTGGGATTGTCGGCATAATCCAGAGTTGCTTTTAGGTTTTTGTATATCGGCCAAAAGCCTGTAACAGCCACGTCGCATCACACTCCATTCATCGTTTTCGCCGCAAGCGGCGAAACCTCACCATTCCGTGGATGCTCCTTTTCCCCACAAAGCAGGCTTTGCGGGGACCCCGTTGAGCACCCCTTTCCCGGCAGCAGAAAAGCTGCTGTAATTTCTTTCAGTACATCACCGATTTCCTTATCCAGCTCCGGCGAACTCGCTTTGTCAGTAAGCTCACCGAGTTTTTCAAGGCAAAGAAAAAGAGCGTCGGGTGGAATACCTCTCGGCTCATACCCTAACGCTCTTTGTTTGACATATTCGGTTGTTGAAAGCCCGCACTTTCGGGCTTTTGATTGTATTTTTTCTTTTTCTTTTGCCGTGACTCGCACGGCAATTCGTATATCTTTCATAGATATTATTCCTTCTTTCATTCATTTTTTCGGGGGGATTGGGGGCGGTAAGCCCCCAAAGAACAAAGCCGCAAGAAAATCTGCGGCTTTTGATTGGGACTTTGGCACACAAAGTCCCTGCTTGTTATACCGTGAGGCGCACCCCGCAGGGCAGAAAGAAAAGCGGCTGTCGGATACCGGGATTCTGGCGTATCTCTGCGCCATCCGATACCGAAAGCCACTCCCTTGCCCTTTGGGGCATATCTTCCTTTGAGCCAAACTGGCTCAGTTTTTTCTCGAAAATTGCTGTATTGAGCCATAAATCCCGCTTTTGGCTCAACCGAACATTTCAAGATCATCAAGAACACTCTTTTCATTTTCGGCTTGTTCTTCTTCGGTGAGTTCTGTCTTTGCCGACTGAAAAACAGGAGGTGCCGCAACCAACGACACCTCCTGCAATTCCTCCCGTATGATTTTCCGAATAGCTTCAAGCGAAATGCTATTAGCCGCACTCTTTCCTGAAATAGTGTCAAGAACCGCCGACACAATAAAAGCATTGCGGGAATGTTCAAGTGATTGCAGAAACTTTACTGCTTCAGCCTGTTTCGGGTCATCGGTGTCAAAACGCACATTGATTCTGTACTTGCTCATAACTTCGCCTCGGATTTCATCTGTGCTTCTGCCAGATACTCATATCCTTTAGCGGCGGCACAGATGTCATCGACGAATTTTACACGGTCAGGATTCACCTTGCTGAAATTCTTTATAAGACATCCTCCACCTCCGGTTGCATACAGCGTCATGGTGTTTTCATCATAGCCGTGATCACGAAGTCTGCGGAAGATGTCCTTTACATATTCCGCCGCAATGCCCTTGATGATTTTAAGATCAGCCGGAGCAATATTTGCCGTGCCGGTAATAAGAACCTCGTCTATAATGGCGTCGTTGATTTCTCGCTGCGTTTTCTGCATAAAGGCTTCCCGAATACTGAGCGTACACTGATAAGTTCCGAATTTCTCGGTGAACATTTTGCCTTGCTGCGGCTTGCCGTTTATCATATACAGCACATTCATCGTGCCGTTGCCGATGTCGGCAATCAGGTTCACGCCTTTCAGCGCAGTGGCAAAGCTCGCAATAGCGGCATATCCTTGCGGATAAATGCGAACATCATCAATATAGAGGTGGTAATCTACCTTTTTGTAGGTGAACTTTACTTCTGTGTTTTTCATTAGATACGCCTTAAACTCTGCTTTTTGTCCGCTTGTCCAAGTAAGCGGCAGTCCTGCCGCAATAACAACGTGTGCTTCGGTGAGGTTTTCCACTCTCAGTTCCTTTGCAATTGCCGCAAGCGTCAGCACATAATAGTCCTCGTCTTTTACCTTGTCGGGAGCAAATTCCTTGTGTCCCTCGCCGATAAGATAATACTTGCCGTTAAAGGTAAGCATATCCGCCGTGAACAGCGGTTCGCTGCCGTAGGTGGATATGCCGGTTTTGAAGCAGTGGTTGGCTGTCTTCATATTGCCGTAGCCGTGATCAATACCGATAATTTTTGTGTTTTTAATTGTTTTCATAGTAATTCCTTTCCTGCGCTATAAGCGCAATTCAAAATATTCTTGGATAACTTTTGTGGGGGCAGTTATCTCGTAACCCCGTTTTGCTGTAAGATTCCCGTGTACAGTTCCTTTTCAGCCGGCAGAACTGCTTTCAAAAAATAGTTGCAGTAGATACCGTACTGTGAAATGAGCTGTGTGCATTTTGCTTCTTCGCCGTCATCAAGCAACAGGCAGTTACCCTTGTAGCAGTTACAGCATGACCTGCGAACAAGTGCGTTGATTTTTGTCCGTTGCTTCGGTGTGATTTTGAGCGCCATAGATTTCAAACCTCCTTTCCGTTTTTCGAGCAGTAAAAAAAGCCGCCGAGTGCAACCTCGACGGCTCATTTTCTGCCTTCTGTATATATAATAACGGAAAGCAGAGATTTTTTACGAAACAGCGCAACAACTAAAACTGCAAAAACGCAACAAGCTGAATTTCTTGAAAATCAGCGATGTTTACGGTATAATAGAATATATAATACTGGTGCGAACATAACTTTTTGACTTTATACAGCATCAAGTACAGTTTTTGGTACAGTGCTTGTGATAGAATAGAAGCAAAGGAGCAAAACAAAATGATTTCTGCGTTTTTCACTGCCGATTACCGTGACGGCAGGGTGATATTCGGCGGCAAAAGCTATCCCGCCGGAGTGTTTGCCACGCACCTACTGGGTCAGTTTTATATCAATGACACCGCCGCACGAATCGCTGTGTTTCGGGATGATTTGAATTATCATATTCTCACACAGCTAAATAACGGATACTTGAACATCACGGAATTTGTGAAAACGGGAGTAAATACGCTTGAAGCCTTAAAAGCATTACCAAAACTGCGACCATTTGACGGGCTGAATATTGAAGAAATCCGTAATTCAGTAACAACGCTTTTCACGGCAGAAACCGGGCAAAAGATATGCGAACACTTTGCCGACAAGGCAAAGCTCAGTTTATTGACACAAGATGAAATTGCCGCAGGCACGGCAGACAGAATGAAAACCGCAACGGATTTAACTTTGATTGAAAACAACATCACAGAGATAAAATCGATACTGTTATTCTTCGATACTCTTGCCGATGACTTGATACTTGCACACGGGAATCTATTAAAATTCTGCAACCGCATTGACGAGGCAGAACGCTTGGACGAGGCGCATTTATTACCGTTAGCACTGGAGGTTTTCGGAGACCATCACTTTACGCAAAGCGGAAGATATATTTCAGTGAAGAAGAATGCAAAGAGCGTAACCGGAACCGTGGCAAAAAGGCTGAATTTCGACAGCTATTACAGCTTTATCCTGACAGACTTTTTTG
>CATWUX010000044.1 GCA_958354085.1 uncultured Oscillospiraceae bacterium
GATACCTTCAAATAATTATCATCTTTGACTTCTTTGTTTTGATACCAAGTGCGCCCCACAAAGGACAGCACAAAGGACTCAAAAGTCTCGCCACTTTTGGCCTCCAGCTTCCAAACAGCACTGGCTTCCTCATAGCCGCCCCGCGGTGACAGTACCGGCACGCCATCGATGCCGAAATACATATTGGTTTCCTCAATCGCTCCGATGTCGGCAGCCGTCACCTCGCCCTTGGCCAACTTGTCAAAGGAATACGCCGCCTTGACCGCGGTTTTTGCGGAAACCGGGAAAGCCGTCAGGGGGAGCACGGCCGCCGTCAGAACAGCGGCCGTCAAAACCGCCCCCGCTCTTTTCATCAGCGTCCTGATTCGACTGTTGTTCATGGTATATTTTCCTCTCGTCTGAATGATAACCGGCAGCCGGCGTCTGACAGACGGCCGGCTGCCGATCCGGTATATATCACCGAACGGTTTGCTTCCGGTTCTTGCGATCGGTCACCAGCAGGGTGGCTGCCAAGCCGCTGACGGCTACAACCGCAAACAGCGGCAGCATCCGCACTGTCACGCCTGTGGCCGGCGGCTCCGGTGTGTCGGTCGGATCTGTGCCGCCGATTTTTCCGTTGCTGTTGCCTTCCAAGGTCACCGAGCGGATCCCCATGATATGCGGGCTGTCAAACAGCAGCCATTCCATCTTGACATACATCTGCGACGCGCCCTTAACGTATTGCGTCAGATCCAGTTCAAACTTTTGCGTATCGCTCTGGTTATCGTTGGAATGATAAGCATGCACCTCGGTAAAATCCGTCCCGTCTGTGGATACCAATACCTTCAAAACGTTGTTATCTTTCTGGTTGGCATCCATAAACCATGTCCGACCGACGAAACGGAACAACGCGTCATCCAAGGTCTCCCCCTCTGCCGCCGACAGCTTCCAAACGGCATAAGCGGTTTCATAGCCGCCGCGGGGCGTCAATAACGCTACCCCGTCGATACCGAAGTACATATTGCTCTCATCCACCGCGCCGATTTCGTCCGCTTCTACTTCGCCGAACGCTAAATCGTTGAAGGTATGAGCGACTTCCACCTTAGTCTTGTCGCTGGGCTTTTCCTCGCCATCCGCCGGAACTTTGCCATTGATCGTAATCGATTTGACAGCCGCACCTTCATAGGACTCCCAGTGTTGCATGACCACCTTCACATAAATGTTCTTTTCGCCGGCCGCCATCGGCAGATCGGCAATATAGCTTTGAACCGTGTTCTTATCCGCATCAGCGGTAAACTTCGCCAGTTCCGTATAGGTCGAACCGTCCGTCGAGGTCAGAACCTGCACATAACCCGGCGCAGCATTTGGATCCGCTTTATATGCCCAATACTTCAGATCCAGTTGCGCAGAAACCAGCGTTTTTCCTGCCGGCGCCGACAGTTTTTGAATAATATAGCCTTCGCCCGCATAACCGCCCGGCGTTATCACATTGCCGTAGTTACCGCCGATAAACACGTTACCGCAATCATATAGGCCATAACTCTTCATATCCTCCGATACGGCTTCCTTATCGGTATCCGCCGGCATGGAGGAGAAATCAAAGGTAACAGAAACCGGCTTGGTCGGGACATCGGCCGGTGCGGCCGTCGTAGTGGTCGTCGGCGCCTCCGTCGTAGTAGTTGCCGGGGTCTCCGTCGTAGTGGTTGCCGGTGCCTCCGTTGTAGTAGTTGCCGGCTCTTCTGTTGTGGTAGTCGTAGACTCCTCTGTTGTAGTGGTAGGCGCGGCTTTTTCTTCCGCTATGCCGCGCAGAAAACTGGATTTCACAGCCGCGCCTTCCCAAGTGGACCAGTGCTGCACGGCCACTTTCACATAGACCGTCTGCGTATCCGCCTCAACCGGGACGGAAATGCAAGTGCTCTGCCGGGTGGTCACTTTATACGGATCGCCGTTGCCTTCGGTCTGTGCAAATATTTCCTTGTAGTTGCTGTTATCCGAGGAGGCGTACACTTTCAGATAGCCTTGCGAATCCGCTGTTGCCACCCAATAGGTCAAATCCAAAGCCACATCGGTAAACGCCTTGCCTTCGCCGGCATCCAGCTTTTGAATGTAATAGCCTTCGCCCTGATAGCCGCCCGGATTGGCGACTGGTGTGTGATTGCCGGCTACTTTCAGATTGACCGCATCCACGGCGCCCGCGTCCTTGATCATTTGGACGGCCGCAGCAGTATCGTCCTGTGCGGTCATGGCGCCGAAATTCAGACTGCTGCTGACCATATCCGCCGCCTGTGCGGTTTTACCCGTCAGGACGCTGGTTTTGACCGCCGCGCCTTCCCACGTGTCCCAATGCTGCATAACCACTTTCACATAAACCGTGCGCATGCCGATCGCCTGTTCCAACGCAATCGTTCGCTGCTGCTGAGTGCTTGCTTCAAAAGGATCGCCGTTGCCTTCGGTCTGCGCAAAAATTTCCGTGTAGTTGACGTTATCCGTGGAGACAGACACCTTCAGATAGCCTTGAGAAGCGGATGTCGCCACCCAATAGGTCAGATCCAGTACAGCGGAATACAAAACGCGGCCTTCGCCGGCATCCAGCTTTTGAATATAATAACCCTCGCCCGCATAACCGCCCGGATTGGCGACCGGCGTGTGATTGCCGGCTACTTTCAGATTGACCGCATCCGCGGCACCCGCGTCCTTGATCATTTGGACAGCCGTTGCGGTGTCTTCCTGCCTGTCCATCTTTGAAAAGTCCAACGTGCTCTGGACATCTTCAAGGGAAGCGGCAGCGTTGGCCGGCAGCATCATCGGAATGCACAGCACCGCCACGGCCACGCAAAGAACGGCTGCCAAAATTTGCTTTGGGAACTTCATGTTACTCTCTCCTTTTCATTTTTATTGCTTGTATGTTCAGCCGTTTTCCGTTACCAGCGCCGAAAAACCGCCAAAGATACATTTAAGATATTTTCAATGCGCGCACGCGCTCATTGACCGTATAGGGAGAATACTGCACGGTCACGGTCGCACCGACCTTCAGACCTAAATTGCCGACAATCGCCAGCTTGCTGTTTTCACCGGTCGCACCGGGAAAGAGAAGCTCACATTCACTGCCGACTTCAAACGTATACGTCTTTCCGTTTGCAGCGCGAACCGTTATAAACGGATTGGACAGCGTTCCCACCACGCTGGTCTCCTGCACGGCAGTCACCTCGCCGGTCACCGTACCGTACCAAGCATAAATGGTACGTATCCTTTGCTGATCATCCAGCGTGACCTGTATGTAATCCCCGTAACGCAGATCGGTCACCGAACACTTTTGCAAAGCGGCCTGCGCCGTCCCGTCTGCACCGCGATAAACCTCCACATCCGGCGCATAAGTAAATTTCGTGGAGTTTGCATAACCGGATACGCGGACATCCTGCGACTGAACAGCCAACTGCGTCGAATTCGCGGAACGTACGCGCGCCTCAAAATTGGAGGGGTAAACGACCGATGCCTGCGCCGTTAACGACACAGTAAAGGTCACTTTTCCATCCACCGGCTTCTGATCGCCGCCGGGGGCAATGACCCAGCTGCCATCGTCCTGCTGCGTCAAACCATACTTCCCTTTTTGCGTCAAAAGCGATACCTTGACATCGGTATTTTCGTCTGCCGACAAGGTGAAGCGTACCGTCTCATCCGAAGCCTCCAGCAAGCACACGGTAACCTTTACGCCGTCACCGGTCTCCACATACACCGGATACTTGCCCAACTGTCCGTAACCGGAAACCAGGAATGAGGCCGGCAGTGCCCCGCTGACAGCGGCGGAAAGTGCTGTCAGACATTCTCCGTAGCGATTCTCCCGATACAGCGCATAGGCATTCCGATAAGCCTCGTCGATCGTACCGCCGATGCGCTCCAAATACTTGGCAAACAGCCGTTCCGCATCGGCGCGTGCCGCGATCCATTCATGCCGTTTGCGCAGCTGCTCCCGCGTATAAGCAGAGCCGTCGGTCGGTCCGGACATGGACTCCTGCTTTGAAATTTCCACCTTGGACAGAGCAACCATGCTCAGCTGTGCAGTAGACAGTCCCTGCGCAAAGGTGCGCACCTGCACATAAGCCACGTCGCCGCTACCGTAAGCCTCCGGCACAATGTCTACCCGTACATCCTGTACGCTGTTAAAGATTCCCACGGATTTTAACGTACTCGGGGAAGCGCCTGCCAAAACCTCCAAACGGGCGTTCGGATCCGCAAAGTCGCCGGACGTAGTCACAGTCAGGCCGGTATCCAGCACCGCTGCATCCGTAATTTTATAGGTCAGCGATCCGCCATCCGTCGTTTTGGGAATGACCGCCGAACCATCCCAGCGATAGTTTTGAAGGGAAATCAGGGTATTGTTTTGACTGTATGCATTTTTTTGCGAAAAATCGCTGACATACACCGAATCCGCCACATAATGCTTAACGGCGACCGTATCGCTTGCACAGTTCGCCTGATTTTTCACATTCAGTGCGTCCCCGGCCGCATTGACATTGTAGATCACCACGCCTTCCAGTCCGTAAGCGTATGTTTGCGGCAAAATCTCAAAATTCGGCATACCCGCCCGTTCGCAGTTGATGTCTGCGTAAGAACCATACGCCAGAATGTAATCCAGTACCCGCGTGTCCGACTTGAGGGAAACATTGTCCTCATCGCTCATGGTCGTTGCCCATTCACCGCCGAAATGGATACTGTCCAGAATATGGTTTTCCCATCCCCGCTGGTTCTGCTTCCAGTTGGGATAGATCGCCTGCAGTGGGGAATGCGTATAGGCGTTTTCGACCAGCTGATCAGTTGGATAGGTCACCACGCCGTCTTTGACCGTAATGGTGTTATATTGACAGCCTTCTGCCATGGCCCTGCCGGTGCTGGAAATATAGGTGTGCAGATTTTTGAACATCCACTGCGCTTCCTGCTCGGATAGACCATCAACAGGGTTGAGCGTCACACCGTCTTTGGCGGCTGCCGCGATGGTCAGCGGCGAAAAGTCGCCTACGCCGCGGGGATACGTATTAAAGTCGTAATAGCTCCAGTTGATCGGCCAATAAACCGGCTCGTTTTCGGTATAAATATGAATGGCAGGCAGATTCTTGCCATTGATCGCCAGCTCAGCCGTCCGTTTTTGCAGGAAGGAGACAGTTTCCTGAATACGCTGCTCACGTGCCCGGTTGAAGGTATCGCTGTTCATGGTAAGCCAAGGGTTGTTACCAAATTCATTGGGAGTCGTCAGCTTCCAATGACCGGTACCGGCGGTATCCTTGGCATCATAGGTGATTTGCTGATACTGCACGTCCTGCCAAAGGCCGCCCTCTCCGTCCATACCCGATGGCGTACCGGACCACCAGCTGTTGATGCCCAAATACAAAGGCGCACCCGTGGCAAGCGAAGCAGTGATCACGTTGTTAAGATACAGCTCCGTGGTAGTTTTACCCCACTGCATGTACTGAATCTCCCAGCACAGACCGATTTCATACATGCCGCCGCTGCTGTACCGCTCCACCAAACTCTGCAAATACGCATAATCCAAATTACTCGGCACTTCATTGAGCATCAGCAACACCTGCATAGGCTTATGGATGTTTTGCTGCTCAACCAAAGTTTCCAGATCGCTCGTTGCCCAAACGCGGCGAAAACGCGTTTCCTGCTCCGTGTGACTGACGATCCGCACCCGAACGCTGTTCCCGCTGCCTACGGTCGACGCCGGCACCTCAAAAAAGCAATGGTTAGCGCCGTCGGAAATCGGGCGGTAGCTGCGATTATACAGCTCCTGATCGTTGACATAAACTGTATAGGCGAGGCGGTCATCATCCCGCTGATGGATCTCCTCGATATCCAGCGTCAATCCCGTATTCGGTGTAATGCCATGGATGGAAAAGGTCATTTCCGCTCCGACGCCTTTCAACGTACGGCATTCATATTCTGTTGCGTAATCGCCCACGTTGACCGGCACTTTTTTAACTTCGGATACGCCGCTGACCACCAGATCCTTCGGTTCGGCAGACGGAACCCCGTCAATGTCGCCGGCTCCGAAGGATGCCACTCCTATTGCAGGTTCCAAAAGAATTTCCTCCCCCGTCTTTCCTTTGAGGCAGCCTGTTCCCATTGCGCACAACAGAGCAGCTGACGTCAAAACCGCCATCGCTTTCCTAATTGCTTTCATATAGGTACCTGTCCCTTTCCGCGTCTTTTATCCGTTAAGCGCCGCCAGTATCGATTGTGCATATATCCGGGCAGCAAAATCGTTCGGATGGTTGATATTGTTGCTCGTAAAATCGATAAATTTTTTCCCGTTGTTTATCAAAGACGCGAACACACTGTGAACCGGCACAACGCCGATCCCGATATCCGACAGCGCCGACTGCACCGCGTAAAGCGCTTCCTCCTGTTGGGCCAGCTTATGCTTTTTGAAAGTCACGGAATCGGTATTCGGCATCATACAGGAAACCAGCAAAAATTCCGCCTGGGGATTTGCACCGTGAATCGTCTGGATAATGGAGGTAATATCCGCTTGGAACTCTTCTTTGGAGGTGCTGGCTTGATTCATGCCGAAAGCAATCACCACCAGATCCGGCGATTCCGGATTCACCCAAGTTGCCGCTGCGGTTTTGCCCCAATAGGTACCGGTTCCTCCGGAAGCACGGTTGACCTTGATAATATCGGTATAGCCATAGGTTTGCCGCAATTTCGCCGTCGTCATTTCCGCCCACGAGGGCATATACGGCGCACGGGAAATCACCGCGTGCGTTTCCGTGTTGCTTTCCCACAGGATTACCTTTTCATCCATACCGCTGGCATCATAGCCGCATGTGATGCTGTCGCCCAAAAAGACGATTTTCAGCGTTTCCTTGCCGGTCAGTCTGGCCGCCGTGCGCGGCAGATGCGACAATTGCGAGGTCGCTTTTGCCCCTTTCCAGCTGTCGGAATGTGTATAGGTAACAAACACTTGGCAGCTCAACATATCGTTGGACAAGCGCAGTTCACGGTCGGTTCCCACAATGCGCAGCCAGGCGGTCGCACTGTTATTGGTGTTTGCCTGACAGTACTGTGCGTAGCGAAACACCGGAATCCGGCTGTTTTCGCTACGGATCAGCCGGTTTCCCTTGACCGTATAATCTTTCCCCTCCGTATACACCGTTTTCAAATCCGTTGAATGGACGCTGAGAATCTTATCCGGCGTATACAATAATGCTCCATCCGTGATTGAACCGTCCGCCTGTTCCGCAAAGCAAACGGAATCATAGTACACTTTGTTGCCGGCAAACACATTCTGTGTGAATGTATCCAATTGATATTCCTCCGTTTTGGCGACTGTTGTCGCAGTTGTTCCGGCGCTGATCACCGTCGTCCGCTCTGCGGATGCGGCGGAGGTTGCCGCGTCCACGGAGGAAGCCGACGATTGAGAAGGCTGCGAAAGCTGCGATGCCGTCTTGGAGACTGCGGCCGTTGTGGCGGCGGTGCTGCTTTCAGCCGTACTGCTGCTGGCCGGCTCGGACGAATGACATCCGGAAAAAGCGGCGGTCAACAGGCCGATGCAAAGAATTCCGGCCCATAACGCTTTGTTTTTCATGATTTTCCTCCTTGCTTATCCTACGTCCGTCCAGCCGGTGATGCCGCACAAGAACGTGGTCAGCTGATCCGCCATACGCTCGTGAGTTTTCTGTCCGGGATGCCCATGCTGACCAATCGGCTCATCCGGGTAAGACGGTTCCATCGGAAGGAAATACAGATTCGTCTCTCCCTGCGCATTCAGCTTTTCCACCATCTCCCGAATCACGCCGGTATAACTGGCGCTGCCCATCACGCCGTATGTCCAAACGATGACCGCATCCGGATACTTCTCCCGGATAAAACGAATCATACGTGCGGCATTGGCTTTGAAAGTGTCCGGCGGATTGCCCTGTCCCACATCGTTTGTTCCCAAAGCGATAACCACGACTTCCGGTACATAAGCGGTAAAATCGCAGTCAATATTGTTGAACATATCCTCCTGCATATAATGCGGCAGCAATGCATAGGGCTTGTTTTCCGCATTTCCCACGCCAATACCGCTGATGGCGATCACTTGCAGCTCCGCATTCAGCCGTTCAGCGGTCATCACCGCATAGGAATTCGCACCGTCCTGCCATTTTGTTACCTCCTCGGTGTCGCTGCCGTCCCAAAGCGTTCCGTAACCGCAAGTGATGGAATCGCCCAATACCTGTATGCGGTGTTTGGTCGTAACCGGTACCGTATACAGCTGTGCCTCATCGGAGAGGCGAACCCTTTTTATGTACACTGCGCCGGCATTACTCATCGTGCGTTTAAGCACTTTTACTGTATGTCGGACGCCTTCCTCCAAATCGTCCGCGATCGGATACCAACCGTCCTTTTCTACGCAGACAGCTATAGGCTCACGGTCGTCTATGGTCACGGCCACGTAATTCAGGTTGTGTTCCTGATAAGCCGTGGCAGACAGCTCCAGCTCCAAAGATGAACCGGTGAAGGCAAAGGTAACGCCCGCGGCAACATTATAAAATCCGTAAGCCACTGTTTGCGCGTCCACATGATGCCGGCCGATAAACCGAACCGTCTTAGGCGTCACCGTAAATTCTGAAGATGTCAATGTAATCTCTCCCTCTGTTTGTGTTGTGGAAATCGTTGTAGCTGTCTGAAAACCTGTAGTTTGCTTGCCGGATGTTGCATGATCGACGGAATCACCGCATGCAGTCAAAAATAGCGCCGGCAGCAACATCAAACCGAGAAAACGCCGTCGAACTCTGTCGATGTGCTTCACTCTTTACCCCCCTGTATTTTGCTTTCCTGTAATTCCCCATTTCGGTTAACCGGAATGTTGCCTTTTCTATAATTAAAAATTTTTGCACACTCCTCGATTTTTTTGGCTTTTTTCGTTTTTCATTGACAATAAAGGCAAAAACCGATATACTGAATAATAATAAATTGTAGTAAGCAACCGATTATTTTTCCCATCCTGTTTTTTATTGTAGGCGGTTTCCCTTGCCTTTTCAATAGGGAATGTGACTATTTTATATTAAAATGTGACTTTTTGAGAGGCGATTTTATGCCATACCGTGAGCCTACCCTGTTTACCACGCAAGATGCAAAAAACCAATATCTGAATTTCCGTCACAGCGGCCGAGATACGTGCAATCCCGGATACTGCTACGGCCCCGCTGTGCGCCATTTTTATCTGATTCACTATGTGATCAGCGGGAAAGGGCGCTATACCGCCGGCGGCAATACGTACCAATTAGGAAAAGGAGACGCCTTTATTATTTTCCCGAATGAGATAACCTCCTATATTGCAGACGAGCAGGATCCTTGGTCTTATTGTTTTTTCGCCTTTGACGGCGATGGATGTCCGGATATTCTGGCGCGTACGGCCTTCAGCAAGGACAACCTGACTATCTCGCTGGATAATGATTCACTGATCGATCTGATTGAGGAAACCACGACCACACTTAATCACCCCATGCCTAATGCCGATTTGTATGCGCTGTCGCAGCTGCTGAAAATGCTGAAAATTTTTGCCGATCACGCACACCGGGGAGCCGCTGCCAAAGAGCCGCATATGCGCTCTTATGTACAGCAAATTTTAGATTATATTCATTTTAACTATGCCAATGCATTGACCATTTCCGATATGGCCAATACGCTCTCCCTCAACCGCAGTTATTTTTACCGGATCTTCAAGGAAGAAACCGGGCTATCTCCCAGCGAATATCTCAACGGCTATCGTATCGACCGGGCCAGACAGCTGCTGAAGGATACCAATATGCCGATCGGTCAGATCGCCGTTTCTACCGGATTCAACACCTTTTCCTCTTTTTCCAGGTTGTTTCAGATTAAGTACGGTCAATCTCCCCGGGAATTCCGAAAAAGTTGTCGCGCCGGAGATGAAAAAGCACATCCTCTCGGATCGGTCTAAAGATATCCGGCCGCAACCGAAAGTCACAAAATGCAACATATTCGCAACATTCTGCGTTGACGCTTCTGCCGCTTTCTCCTATAATAATTATAAATAAGCAATAACACGAGCTTTGAAATAGTCAGAACGATGTTTACTGCAGAAAAAAGGAGGCCCAGATATGGTGCAGAATGTTCCGCCCATGGGGTGGAATTCTTGGAATACCTACGGTGTTGAAATCAACGATAAGCTACTGTATGAATCCGCCGACGCGCTCGTCCGTTCAGGGCTGCGGGATTGCGGTTATCAATATGTGGTCATCGATGACGGTTGGTCGGAAAAACAGCGAAACGCTCAGCATAGGCTGGTTCCCGATCACACAAAATTCCCGGATGGCATCAAAGCCGTCGCCGACTACGTACATAGTCAAGGCTTGAAACTGGGCATCTATTCCTGCGCCGGTGTTATGACCTGCGGCGGATATCCCGGCAGTTACGAACACGAATTTTTGGACGCCGCCTCTTTTGCCGAATGGGGCGTTGATTTTCTGAAATACGACTATTGCTTTAAACCCGTCGATGATGTCGGTGCCTTGCTGTACCGGCGCATGGGTACTGCTCTGGCTACCTGCGGCCGCGATATCGTTTTTAACGCCTGTTCATGGGGAGCTGACGAAACTGCGCAGTGGATCAAATCCACCGGTGCGCATATGTGGCGTTCCACTGTGGACATTTTTGACACGTGGGAATCCATTAAGTCCTTAGCCAAACGCCAAAAGGATCTTTTTTCCTTCAACGGACATGGCTGTTTCAACGATATGGACATGCTGGTCGTCGGCATGAACGGAAAAGGCAACGTTGGCTTGCAGGGCTGCTCTTTCACACAATACCGTACGCATTTCTCACTCTGGGCATTGTGCGGCTCTCCATTGGTAATCGGCTGCGACGTACGTAACATGAGTGACGAAACGCTTTCGATCCTCAGCAACCGGGATATCATCGCGGTCAATCAGGATCCGGCCTATCATCAGGTGTTTCTGACCGGCGGTTGCCACGGTTTCGCAGGCGATTATGAAGATGACTGCTTCGGATTAGCCCGTATGATGGAAAACGGCGATTTTGCCATCGGCCTTTTCAATCTGACCGATCAACCCAATAATTTGTATTTCACCATGGCCGGATTGGGACTCAATCGTTCCTGTGGGAAAAAGCTGCATCTTAAGAATCTGTGGACCGGCGAAACCGCGCACTCAGTGGATGGCTATTTCGCCGCCACGCTACCGGCCTATGATTGTCTGATGCTGCGAGCCACTGTGGAGGACGAAGACGCATGATTGTTTGCCATGCCTGCGGCACCACGCTGAGCAACGATGAAATTGCTTTGTTTCGCAAAATGGTAAATAGACAAGCGGTTGAGTTTCTCTGTAAAACCTGTCTGGCCGAACATTTTTCCTGCGATGTGGAACTGTTGGATCAAAAAATTCAGCAGTTCCGCAATAATGGTTGCTTTTTATTTGCGCCCGTAGACTCTCGCCAATTTTCTGATCTGTAAAACAAGTCATTTTTATAAAACAGGCCATCCGTACCAAAAGTACGAATGGCCTGTTGCTATACACCGGTCATCCACCAGTAGCCCACATATGCATCTGCGAGTTGCGCCACTACCAGCACCGAGTTCCACTCCTCCTGCATAATCATAGCCGCCTGAATGCTTTCCTCCGGAATGTCGGGAATCTCCCGTAAATAATCTGTAAAATAGAATCGCAATTTTTCCCAAAAGATGTGTGCGGAAACCAGTTGTTCTCCAAACGGTTCCCGGAACGTTTCCCATGACGGGATTTTCAGAGAAAGCCCGTGCTTCTCGGCGGATTCCCTCAGAAAATCAACGGTTCGCTGATATTCCTGAAACACACAGGCATAGCCGAAATCCCCCAGCGTTTTGAATTCCTTCCGTTTGGCCGAAAAACTATAATAATCCGAATAAACGTTCACACAGGGAGTGTAGTTGGCGGTATAACGATATTCCATACTCGTTCTCCTTTTGATAAAAATTGTAACAATTCTATATTGTGGTTATTTATTGCAATAGATGCTCCTAATACACATGAAAAAATATCCTCTCCAGGTGTTTCCGAAGTAAACTATCATAGCGGTCAACATAACCGCCGCCACATACAGCAGCAACTGTTGCTTTCTCCGAGGTCTAAGTCATTCTCCGTTCTGCACGGAGCTTTCCACTCTTTCTTATTATATCCATATATTACCATAAAATATTTTGAAATATCAAGAAATGTTTTTATCAATAAACATTAAATCTGGTGTTATGTTGTGTCAGCACCTTGTTATGGAGCGGAAGCTGTAATATAATATAAATGCAACATAGGTAGCCAAAAACACCGTAAATCTATTATACGAGGAGCAATAAAGATGAAACGCCTATTTTCTTTCATCGCCGCACTGCTCGTTGTTTGCAGCGCATTGACCGGGTGTGCAGGCAAAGCAGGCTCTTCTTCCGCATCTGATGAAGAAAGCATTGCAACGACTACTGCATCGCAAACAGGAACAACGTCAAGCACAACGGGAAATGAACCGAAAGAACCGCTTTTCCTTGAAACGCCGGGCGGCGCGGCGATTGTCGGAAAGATAAAAAAAGACGCGGACGGCTGGTATTTTGAACCCGAGCAGCCGCTGACAGTGAAACTGACCTACTTCCCGGATAATCCCGAGCTTTTTGAAAATCTGACTCGCATCGCGATGTTTGGCGTGAGCGATGACGGCGTTAACAAAACCATTTATCAGGACAACACCGTGACAATCCAGGGCATTCTTCAGAATTACCGCGGCGCCGGTACACTGTATTTTTACCCGTGCGTCGTGGAATGGGGCAAAACGGTGAAAATTGGGTATGCCATGCCGGATTTGGATTATCCCTCGCCCGAACCGCCGACATACGATCCTTCTGTTCCGTTACCCGCCATTATGCAGCCTGTTATAAAGGACGGACATTACGAATATAACCCGTACATTTTGACGAAAAACACGTTGGAGAACATGGGAAACAGCTTTGCGGACTTTTATATAGATTTTGTAGACGCGTGGCTTTCCTATAAAACAAGCTGCCCTTGTCCGGATAAGAACTACGCCGACATGCTTGCCCCTGTTCTATTCTACGAATTTCCTCTTTTCACGGCGGACGGCGAGTACGATATGCAAAACGGCTATGACGCGGGCACACAAACCCTGAACTGGAGTTATACGAGCAAAAGCAAAGCCGAGCATGACAAGCGGATTGCCGATTTTAAAGCAGCGGCCAATGCTTTTTTGAAAAACGTGAACCCCTCAGATTCGGAACAGCTCCGTGCGCAGGCTCTATATCACGCCTTCTGCACCTGCCAGACTTACGATTATGAGGTTAAGGATTCAAGAGAACGCGTGGAGGCGTATTACGCCTATACCTTAAAGCGCGGTGTATGCATCACCTTCGCTTGCGCATTGTCACAGTTGTTGGCACAGATCGGCATTGAGGCGACGCTCGCCTCCGGCGATACCGCCCAAGGTGAATCGCACGCCTGGAATATTGTTACGCTCGACGGGAAGAAATACTTTTGCGACAGTACATATGAGCTTACATGGCAAAACGGAACAGCCTATGCATATTTCGGGATGACCATGCAAGACCGTTTGGAGGACGGCAGCGGATTTTCAAAAGACGGCATCTATATCGGCACATTCAATTCTCTTTCTGCTGACGAAGTTGTGCTTGCCGATCAAACACTGCAAATAAGATAAGATAAAAGAGGAGTGGCGCCGTTAATACGGCGCCACTCCTGCATAAAACCCAATCTTTTTAGTACGACCTGTTGATTCTGAGATAGTGAATTGGAACAGTTTACAGAGGAATTAAAATTACACTTATTCGACCTGTTCCATGATCTGCTGTACGTACTGCATGGCTTCCTCTACAACATCCTCGCCGTAGGCCAGTACGAAGCGCTGATACTGTTCATCATAATTCTCAACCCGCTCGCCATTTTCATCGTAAAGAACCGAAAGGATCTCATACGCGATCATCTGCGGATCCGGATCGTCACCGGAACCCATAATCTCGCTGAAATCTGCATAACTGTCCAGATCAGCGGGAGCCGTTACCGTAACGGTTTCAGCAGGATCGGGAATCTTGATCGTAACGTCCAGTACGGTCTTGGTCTCCGTTCCGTCCGCAGTGACGCTGAAATCGAACTTATACGAGCACTCCGTCATGTTGCCGTCTTTGTCGATGCACACAGCCAATTCCATATCCGAGAAAACGGGTACGATGTCTTCCCCTTCGTCGGCATTCTCCGTCGGATCCTCACCGAATTGCTTCAGCAGATCCTCCATCACCGTCTTCAGAGTGCTGGCCGGAAGCGTACCGGTGATCGTGGTGGTTCCATTCACGGTGGTAACCACCGCATTTTTCAGGCTCTCCTCCGTCAGCTCAGGGAAGCTCATTTCCGTCGGCATTGAGCCTGTTTCAGCGGCTTCGGTCTGACTCATCTTGTACTTCACTGTTTCGCCCTGCATATCCATAGACAAATAGACCGTATCGCCCTCCAGATAGGCATCATACTTCTGCTCGCTGCCCAGCATGGTCAGATTCATCGCAACGTTGGCTTTCGGCTGGCCGTTTTCCGTCATCATTTTCATATCGGCACTGACGGTCGTGTCCGTCGTCATACCGGGCATCTGCACGGTTACCTTGACATCCATGAGCGCATGGCAGGCGGTCATAGCCGCCTGCTTATCAACGGCTGCTTTATATAAAGCATACGGCTGCGGCGCCGCCGTTGTGGAAGGCGTCGAACTGGATTCCTGAGACGAGGGTGCGTCTGTACCGCAGGCTGCCATCGAAAGGGTCATCAGCAAAGCGGCCGCGGCAGCCAGAAAACGGGGAGCGTGTTTCATTTTCATTCCTCCTACATGCCGGTATCGGCTAAAAAACTTCTGCTTCCTTTATAACACACTTGTCGTTATAAGTCAATATTGAGCGGAATGAGAACCCTATTTTTTTGTGTGTTTATGCGGTTTGCACTGATTTATACTAAAATCTGATTGAAAGCTTTAATCGATTTCCGAGGATGAATTGCACCAGA
>CATWUX010000045.1 GCA_958354085.1 uncultured Oscillospiraceae bacterium
TTCATTCAGCCAGTGTCTGCAAATCAATTTTGCGCATAACTCTTGACAGTACCTTCATTGGGCTGCTGATATTTACCGCCTGGCCTGTTGTATATTCTATGTATTTGAGTCTTTGCCAGGTGGCGGTGACTACCGATGGAATTGACGCACAATTTATGGGATTTGTTAACTATGTTGAGGCGTTCCGGGTAGATATAAACTGGAGCGGATTGCTGGTTAAACAGAGTTTGTACGTGCTGATGTGTACACCGCTGATTATTGTTTTTTCCCTGATCATGGCTTTACTGCTCAATCAGAAAGTTCGCGGCCGTCTCTTTTTCCGGGCTTTGTATTTTTTCCCCGTTATTATTATCAGCGGTCCGGTTATGAAGGAATTGCTCACGAACAATGCCTCAAGCGTGATTACGACGGAAGGCAATACCCTCTATCAAATCTTTTCGGAGATTCCCTATATTGGGGAAGTGATTACCTTCGCGTTCAGCCAGCTGGTCATGATCCTGTGGTATTCCGGCGTACAGGTCTTAATATTCCTGGCGGGTCTGCAAAAGATCGACAAGTCTATGTATGAGGCTGCACGTATCGACGGCGCATCGGGGTGGGAGATTTTCTGGAAACTCACGATTGTCCAGATTAAACCGATGGCTCTGATCAACGCTATTTTTACCATTGTGCAACTAACCGGGTTTACAGATAACGATGTGAATACCTATATCAGTTCGCAGATGTTTGAAAAAGCGGGGAAAATTTATTCTTATTCTTCGGCGCTTGCGTGGAGTAATTTCCTTGTGGTGCTGCTTATCATCGGTTTGGCCTTCCTGATTTTCCGGAGTAAGCGAGAGAAGGTGGCCAAGGTTTGAAAATCGCATCTTTTAAATGGTCACAGCGAAAGGAGTGGTGATCAAGATGAACAAGATTGCCCATCCCATCCGGTCGTCTTCGTTCGGGCAAGCAGTGGATAAAGCGGCCGATTCCACACGGAATATGGCATACAAAATGAAACTGCGCAAGCGTCTGTTCGGCGCTTTTGATTCGCTCGGTCTTATCAAGAAAATACTCATTTATTTTCTGCTCATCACCATCGGTTTCGTGTATCTGTACCCGCTGTTATATATGATTATCAACAGCTTGATGACGGTGGATAACTTGATTGATCCGGCTGTTAACTGGGTGCCGACGGCTCTGTATCTGGGAAACTTCAAGGTGGCTTTTAACGTGTTGGATTTTGGCCGGACGATCGGCTACTCGCTGCTTATTTCGACTGTTTGTGCCGTGGCACAGACCTTGATCGGCGCGATCGCCGGTTATGGATTCGCACGATTCGAATTCCCCGGCAAAGGGCTGCTGATGGTTCTGCTTGTGGCAACGTTTATCATTCCCGAACAGGTTACCATGGTTCCGCGGTACATTATGTTCAACGCCTACGGTATGAACAATTCCTTGTGGCCGGTTTTCCTGCCGGCTTTCGTTGGCCAAGGAATCAAGGGCGCTCTCTTTATTCTTGTCTTTGTCATGTTCTTCAAGACCTATCCCAAGGCGTTCGACGAAGCGGCTGAAATTGACGGCGCCGGTAAGATTCGGGTTTTTCTGGAGATTGCTCTTCCAATGGCCATACCGGCGTTTGTGGTTTCCTTGATCTTTTCCTTCGTTTGGAACTGGAACGAGACGTTCAATATCTCTTTATACAATAAGGATATTCAGACTCTTCCGATGCAGTTGAATATGTTTGTCGAAAAGTATCGGGAGCTGTATCCGACCACGGACGGCAGTGAAGTGAACCGTTTGAATGAAAGCATACGGATGGCGGCGACGCTCATTACCATTACACCTCTTATTACCCTGTATATCGCTTTGCAGAAACAGTTCGTGGAGAGTATAGAACGCACTGGTATCACCGGTGAATAAGTTAGAATCCTTACCCGAATGTTTGAAATGCAAAGACGGATCAAGGAAAATGATGGAAAATACATGAAAGAGGTAGTATAATAAAACCCAAAGCCTGCACCGACCGATATTTACCCGTGTGCCAGGTTCATTTGCAATTTGGCTTTTGAACTTGTTACGTATTTGGTCGATGGCATTTTAAAATAGATTCATTAAGTTAAAAGGGCGAGGGAGAGCGGTCGGATGAAAAAGATCACATTAAAGGATATCGCAGAAGTCACAGGTTTGAGTATCAATTCGGTTTCACGAGCCCTCAAGGACAAGGACAGTATTTCAGCGGAAACGCGGAAGACGGTTCAGCAGGTGGCCAAGGAGATGGGGTATATTCCCAATTCGCTGGCCAGTTCCATGCGTTCGGGTCGAACCTATAGCATCGCTATCCTACTCGGTGAAATAGTCAACCCATATAACGCTTGCTTGATGAATCATCTGACGACGTATCTTTACGATCGCGGTTATACAACCTTGATGTTTGTTACCAATCAGAGGCGAACCCATGAAATACGGGCTGTGCAGGCGGCTATCGGCAAGAATGTGGATGCCATTATCAATACTACGCAGCTCAGGCAGGAAAGTTTGGAGCTGATCACGAACCATCATATCCCGTTTGTTCAGATCGGTTTGATCTCCAAGGAGCCGAATTTCTTTCAGGTGAGCAAAGACGAGTACCATTCGGGATATATAGCCGCCCAGCATTTGCTGTCCAAGGGACACCGCCGCATTCTGCATATTATTTTTCCGGAACAGTTTTTCGCTTTTTCTCGTGAAAGAATGCGGGGAATCCGTGCAGCTTATGCGGAATACAACGTTCCTTTGGATGAGAACTTGATTTATACGTACTACCGAGAGGATACGATTCAGCACATTTTGTCCAAAGCCATGACCGAAACGCCCTCTTTTACGGCTGTAATTGCAGGAAACGATGTCTTGGCTTGGCAGGTAGTGGAGACGTTGCAGGAGAAGGGAATTCGGGTGCCGCAGGACTGCGGCGTTACCGGGTTTGATGACCTGCATTCCTTAATCAACGTTCCGTATGTACTGACCTCTGTGGCCGCCAATTTGTCCAATTTGTCCCATCATGCGATCGATATGCTGATGGCTCAGCTCGATCATGAGATTACCACTCCCCAGGTATACACGGAGGAGACGTATCTGGTGGAAGGAGAAACCACGTAAAGGATGAATGCTATGTTAAGAACAGAATATCCCCGCCCGCAATTTGTGCGTGATCGCTTTATGGTTATTAACGGCACATGGGAATTTGCGTATGATGACGCAGGCGTTTCGCTCAAAGATCGCTGGTATCAGGTCGGGAAACAGCTGCCGATGCAGATTGAGGTTCCCTTCGTCTACGAATGCGCCATGAGCGGTATCGGCTGCCACGAAGAGCAGCATGATACCGTGTTTTACAAGCGCCGCTTTTCTTTGCCTGCGGATTGGGCAGGCCAGCGTATTTTGCTGCATTTCGGTGCGGTCGATTATCGTGCCAAAATATATGTCAACGGGAATTATGTAGGGGCGCACGAGGGCGGTCACTCCCCGTTTTCCTTCGATATTACCGATTGCTTGGTTGACGGTGAACAAGAGATCGCGGTTTGGGTGAACGATCCTCTGAAAGACGAGTCTATCCCGCGGGGAAAGCAGTACTGGAAGCTGCAGGAGCGCGGCATTTGGTATACCCGTTCCACCGGTATTTGGCAGCCCGTTTGGCTTGAGCCGGTTCCCGATGTCCGGATTGATTCTGTCCGCTTTACTCCGGAGGTCGATTCCGGCCGCGTTCGCGTTCTGGTGCGCTTTGTGGGCGACTGGACGGATACGGCGCTGCGGCTCCGGCTCTCTCTCCGGGGGGACGAACTGCTTGAGGAGACGGTGCAGGTCAGAGGCGATTCGTTGGAAATGACCTGTTCGCTGGTACAAAACCAGATTTTTAATACCAACACGCATGATGCCGGGTTATTCTGGTCCCCGGAGCATCCGAATCTCATTGACGCCTCTCTGGAACTGTTGCGCGGAGACGAGGCGGTGGACAGCGTACTGAGCTATTTCGGTATGCGCAAAGTGCATACCGAAGACGGCATGATTATGCTGAACAACCGGCCGTACTATATGAAGCTTGTACTGGATCAGGGCTACTGGCCAAACAGCCTGATCACCGCTCCGGATGACGAAGCGTTTAAAACGGATATTGAGCTGGCCAAGAAAATGGGCTTTAACGGCTGCCGTAAGCACCAGAAAGCCGAGGATCCCCGTTTCCTCTATTGGGCGGACAAGCTCGGTTATATTGTGTGGGGAGAAATGGCCGCTGCTTGTGTCTATAACGAGGCCTCCGTGGCGCGAACCACGCGCGAATGGATTGATATCGTGGAGCGGGACTATAACCATCCCAGCATTTGCGTGTGGGTACCCCTCAACGAGAGCTGGGGCGTTCCATATATTGCCCGTGATACGCAGCAGCAGGCTCACAGCATGGCGATGTACTATATGCTCAAGAGTCTGGATACGACCCGACTGGTTGTCAGCAATGACGGCTGGGAGCTGACCCACACGGATATATGCGCGATCCACAATTATACCCACGGAGCGTCGCATGAAACGGAAAAATACGCCCATTTCTGCCAGTCGGTCGGCGAGAGGGAAGCGATTCTGCACGATGTGCCGGCAGGGCGTCCGGCCTATGCGCAGGGATATGAATATCGCGGTGAGCCCATTCTGATCACCGAGTGCGGCGGTATCGCTTTTGATACAAGCCGCCCTGGCGGATGGGGCTATACCACAGCTACCTCCCCGGAGGATTATCTGGAGCAGTACCGCCGCGTTATCTCTGCAATTTTGCATTCGCCTGCGGCGTTCGGCTTCTGCTATACCCAGCTGACGGATGTGGAACAAGAGGTCAACGGTTTGCTGAATTATGACCGGACGCTGAAGTGCGATCTGAATGAAATTAAGAAAATCAATAACGCTTACAGACCGCGCGGCGTCTATTAATGCCCTATTGGTTCTATTCACGATACGGTGGTTATAGCCCGGTTGAAGGTTTTGGACAGTCAAATTTTCAATATGTGACTACAGGGGATTTCCGCGGCGAGATCCCCTGTAAAAAAATCACCGGGTGAAGTGCCCCGTCGTAATCCAGAGAAGCAAAAATGCAATCCGGGAGAAATACAAGGATCTGGTATATCCGCATATTCAGAAAGGATGGATACTAACGATGAAAAAGAGCCGTGCCGTCTATTCCGTATCGGCAATTTTTGCAATCATGATTTCCTTATGCTCCTGCAGTGGTTTGTCCGCTTCCCATGATGTCGAAATCACGCCGATTGAAAAGCTGAATACCGCAGCAGGCGAGATTAACGATCATGCGGACGAGTGGGAACTGAGCCAGCTTGAATCCAATTTTCGTCAATACGTTGCCGTTGGTTCCGACAAGTTACGGATCAAAAACGCTATATATCCTCGTATTAAAAAGGTGGCGGATGATCGGTATCTGATGTTTTATCAGGATGGTCAAGTCGGGTGGAATATCTACTACTCGATCAGTTCCGACTTGGTCAATTGGGGATTGGGCCTCAAGCTCTTTAATTCCACAAAGATTGACGTCAATGGGACGGAAGACGATAAGTGCTATTCCACCTGTGACGCAATTGTACTGGATAACGGCGATATTATGGCGGTTGCGTCCTTCCGTTCCAATAAGCATTTCCGCCGCGATAACCGTTTCAACGGTTTGGCCATGCGGAAAAGCTCGGACGGCGGCCAGACCTGGAGCGATGAAAAGGTGATCTATACGGGTTCCAACTGGGAGCCGTCTCTTCTGCAGCTTCCCAGCGGGGAAATTCAGGTGTATTTCACCCACTCGGCTCCGAAAAACCAACCCCAAATCGAAGCCGGCGTACCCACCAGCAAGATCGTAGCTTCCTCGGGAACAGCGATTATTCGCTCGAAGGATTACGGTGAAACGTGGGATCCGTACGTGACGGAGCCGCCTTATGCAGCGTGGCGCGTCTGCCAACAGTATACCCACACGACAAACGGCATCAAGGTTTTTACCGATCAGATGCCGGTTGCCATCCTGCTGAATAACACCAATACCATCGCGCTTGCCACCGAGTCAAAATTTGTCCGTGATGATAAAGAGGTTTATTACATCACGATGGGGTATAACGACGACAACTGGGCGACCGCGCTCGGCATCGATGAGGAGGGCCCGACGGATAAGCAGGCCAATATGTATCTGGGAGCGGCTCCGTATATCCGGCAGTTCCCATCGGGAGAGACCGTGCTTGCCAACAACCGGAATTCTGTTTTCCAAATGCGTCTGGGCGACTCTCTTGCGAGAAATTTCCGCGATCCGATAGAGCCTCTGCAAGGAACGGGTTATTGGGGGTCGCTGGAATTGATCGGATCTCACACCATGGTGGGGACGATGGCCAATGCGAAAAAAGTGAATAATGTCAATCAAAACGCCTTAATGATCAGCCAGAATATCCTCAATCATCGGATCAACGTGCCGAAAGCGAAAATCAAGGTGGACGGTGACAACCGGGATTGGGCGGATTATACCGACGCTTTCTTTGTCGGAAGCGAAAGTCAGGCGCAGACCGCTGTGCGTGTCGCCCGCGGCGATAAAAATCTCTATTTCCTGGTGGAAACGCTGGATTCCGTGGTGACGGTCAAGGACGGCGTGGAGCTGTATCTTGGAGATTGGGCTTCCGAGGTTTTGGATGAGAACACCCTGAAGCTGAAAGTCGGCTCCGGAGGACTGATGGAGGCCGGTCGATTTGACGGCCGAAATTTTGCGGCACTGAGTGAATCGGACATGAAAGCGATTCAAGCGAAAGTCCTTGTCAAGGGAACCACGGACAACGATGACGATGAGGACACCGGTTATCTGGTAGAAGTTGCCGTTCCGCGTTCCTTGCTCAAAATTTCGGACAATCAGCTGCGCTGCAACGTCATTCTCAAAAATCAGGAAAAGGACGGCCGTGTGATAGAGGATAAAATCGGCACCGTTCGCTGGAATGCCCCGAGCGAATGGATGCCCTTGACCGTCGGTTAACCCTTGCAAACTCTACAAAAGGAAAGGAATTCTTCCCATGAACAAGCGTATCCTGTCCGGCGTTATGGCTTTGTGCCTCGCCAGTGTTTCCCTTTGCGCCTGCCAACCGCAGGAAACCGCCCCGGAGGACATCGTCATTCAGTCCATCGACAAACTCAATGCAGGTGAGCCTGTTATAAACGATCACGCCGAGGATTGGGACAAGAGCCGGCTCGAGCCAAATTTCCGGCAGTACACCGAAGTGACGGAAGCCAAGCTTCGTATCCGAACCGCCAACTATCCCCGTATTAAAAAAATTGCGGACGATCGCTACATTATGTTCTATCAAGATAATAATGCGGCAAAAAATATTTATTATTCCATCAGCAGCGATCTGAAAGACTGGGGCTTGGGACTTAAGCTCTTTAATTCGCACAATATTACCGTCAATGGATCCAGCGACACGATGTGTTATTCGTCCTGCGACGCAACCGTGCTGCAAAACGGGGATATCATGGCGATTGCCTCTTTCCGTTCGGGACGCAATTTCCGTGTAACCAATGAGTACAACGGTTTGGCTATGCGGATCAGTTCGGACGGCGGCCAAACCTGGGGCGAAGAGACGATCATTTACAAAGGCTCTAACTGGGAACCGCAGATTCTTCAGCTCCCGTCGGGCGAAATTCAGGTATACTTTACTCACGGCGGTCCCAAAATTCAGCCTCAGATGGAGGCCGGGATCCCCACCTCGCAGATGGTGCCGTCTTCCGGCACGGCCATCATTCGTTCTTTCGACAACGGTAAGACCTGGACTCCCTATGTCATGGAGCCGCCCTATGCGGCGCATCGGGTCAGCCAGCAGTATACGCATACTAAAAACGGCATTCAGGTGTTTACCGATCAGATGCCCTGTGCCATTTTGCTTAACAACTCCAATACCATTGCGCTGGCAATGGAATCGAAATTTGTCGAAGGTTCAAAAGAAATCTACTATATCACGATGGCCTACAATGACGATAACTGGGCCGTCGGATTGGATATCGACGAGGAAGGCCCTGTGGACAAGCAAGCGAATATGTATCTTGGGGCGGCGCCTTATTTAAAGCAATTCCCGTCGGGTGAGACGATTTTGTCGAACAACCGCCAATCCCAGTTCCAGATTCGTCTGGGCGATTCACAGGCCCGCCAATTCGGCAATCCGATCAATCCGCTGGCCGGCACGGGATACTGGGGCTCTCTGGAGCTGATTCAGTCCCATATCGTGGTGGGCACGATGACTTTTGCCCGCAAGGTGAACGATTCTCAGCAAAACCGGATTATGATCAGCCAGAATGTGCTTAATCACCGCATCGATGTGCCGACGGCAAAGCTGAAGGTGGACGGCAACAACAAGGACTGGACGGATTTCACCGACGCTTTCTTCACGGGAAGCGAATCGCAGGCACAGACCTCTGTCCGTCCGGCTCAAGATGCGGAAAATCTGTATTTCATGGTAGAAACGCTGGATACGTATTTGTCGGAAGGCGATACGGTGGATTTGTATCTCGGAGACAGTGCGTCGAATGAGCTGAATACCGATACCGTGCGTCTCACGGTAGGCCCGAATGGCTTGGTAGGGGCCGCTCGTTATGACGGGACGGATTTCGCCGCCATCGACACAGCCGATATTCAGGCGGCTGTTACCCTGCAGGGAACAATCGATAACGACGAGGATGAGGACACCGGATATCTGGTGGAGCTCTCCCTGCCCCGTTCCTTGGTGAAAGTGACAAACAATAAGCTGCTCTGTCATATTGTCCTGAAAAATCAGGATAAAGGAGGAGCTGTCATCGAGGATGATATGAACGATGCGCGCTGGAACGTCCCGAGCGAATGGATGCCGCTGAATTTGGGCTGATCCTTTCATAGCGTATTGAGCAAAGCCGGGAAAACAAAAGCCGTTCAGAAGGAGACTAAAACAAGATGAAGAGTAAACCGATAAGATATCGTTTTGTACCTGTGGTGGTGGCCATGTTGTTGCTGTGTTCTTGCAAACCGGGCAGTCCAGACGCGGACGCATCCAGCAGCGCGGTTTCTGGCGGGGAATCCACAACGAGCGATACAATTACGGGTGGAACAGCTTCCAGCACGCAGCCATCGGGGAATGGGGCGGATTCGACTTCGTCGGAGTCTTCGTCGGGGGCGTCGACTACCCATTCCAGCAGTGGTACCGCTACAACGACTGTGCCGCCGGCGGAAAGTTATATTACACCGTTCGGTCTGCTTAACACGATGGATGGTACCATCAATTCCCATGAAGGGGATGAGAGCGCCGGTTGCCTGGAGCTGGATTACCGAGGCTATACGGAAGTGGCGCCGGGTACATTGACGGTGTCGGCCGCCAATTACCCCCGCCTCAAAAAATTGCCGAACGGGCAGTATATTCTGTTTTGGCACAACAATTCTGTAGGTGCGAACGTTTTTTATACCCGCAGCTCGGATCTGAAAAATTGGGAACCGGTGAAGAAGGTATTTGAAGCGGTTCCCATCACGGTCAATGGAGAAACGGACGAACGCTGCTATTGCAACGGCGACGCGATCGTGCTGCAAAACGGCGAGCTGATGGTAGTGGCGTCCTTCCGTTCCAAAAACCATTTCCGGAAAGACAATGCCTACAACGGCATTGCCATGCGCAAGAGCAGCGACAACGGAAAAACCTGGAGTAAAGAGCAGGTCATCTATCAGGGTTCCAACTGGGAGCCGCAGATCCTGCAATTGCCGTCAGGCGAAATTCAGGTGTATTTTACCCACTCGGGTGCCAAAAGCGAGATGCAGATCCAAATGGGTATGTCCGGGAGTGATATGGTTCCCTCCTCCGGTACGGCGATTGCCCGATCATTCGACAATGGGAATACATGGAAATCCAATATTCCGGGATCCCCCTATGCCGGGTATGCCATATCGCAGAGATATACGGATACCGTCAAGGGTATTAAGGTGTTCACCGATCAGATGCCTTGCGCTGTGTTGCTGAACAAATACAATACCATTGCCATGGCGGTCGAATCTAAGATAAAATACGGTACAAACGATTATACCATTTCCATGGTGTATTCCGACGATAACTGGTCTCATAATCTGGGTATCGACGAGGAGGGGCCGGTTGACAAACAGAAGGATTTATGGAAGGGAAGTTCTCCTTATCTTAAGCAATTCCCATCCGGGGAAACGGTTCTGTCTTACGGTAACAGCAGCAATTTCTTGGTTCGCTTGGGCGATGCCAAGGCGCGAAACTTTTATACACCGTATGTGCCGTTCGGTAAGGAAACGAAAGGCTGCTGGGGCTCGTTGGAGCCGGACGGCACGCACACCATGATCGGCATATTCCCCAAGAAGACCGATGCGGGGAATGGAATCTGCATCGGTAAAATGAACCTCAACCATACCCTGTACGCAGGAAACGTGACGGTCACGGTTGACGGCAATACGGCAGAGTGGGCTAACAGCACCGACGCCCTGTTCGTGGGAAGTGCTTCTCAGGCACAGGCAACTGTGCGCATGAGCTACGATAATGACAACTTGTATGTGCTCGTCGAACGGCTGGATTATGATCTGACGAGTCAGGATACGGTGAACGTGTATCTTGCTTCCGGCACACAGGGATTGTCTGAAAATTCTCTGGGATTGACCGTTGGGCCGAATGGACTTCAGCAAGTCACGAAGTATATCAATGGAAGATGGTGCGATGTTTCGGCGCCGCGTATTCACGGAGAGGTTTTGGTGCGGGGAACTGTAGATGCGTCGGATGATCAGGACGATGGCTATATGGTGGAAATCGTCATCCCCCGTACAGAGTTTCCGGTGGTCGATCATGTTGTACGATGCGCTCCCGTGCTATTTAACATGGATAAGGGCACTTCGCTCATCCAAGACGGTCTGGAGTGTGTGAACCTCAAACAGCCGAGCACTTGGTTCAAAGTATTACGGCGGTAGGTATCAAAAGCTTGCTGAATCACTGAATGAACAAAAAACTTGGCGGTCAAAATTTGCGTGGCAGTAGGCAAAGAAGAGACGGAAATCCACCGGAGCCCTGCTCAGTTGAGTACACATTCGCCAGTGTCAGGATGCGCCTTATCTGAACTTTCTAGTACCGGGGCTCCGCTTCCGGCACCTTCTCTATAAATATGCATCCTTTCGCCTATGGCTTTTTATTCTCTTTATCCAACTTCCATGCAAAACGGCGATGCGGGGAAACCTGCCTCATTGAAGAGGGTCACCATGGCATCATTTCGATACCATGCGCGGATCTCCTGTACACGCTGCCCTGTTGGAACGGTGATATATAGTCGTTCACTATCCAGATGTGCCGGGGTGTGGAGAAGCCTTCCGTCTTCCGTTCGGCAATATATGTCGTCTAGAGGCCCCTGCGCATTCAACCCTTTGGCGTGAGTGAAGGAAACGACAACTTCTCCGTCTGAGGCAGTTGCCTCAGACGGCAGTGGGCCGGAGTATTCTACCTTTTCACCGAATACAAGGCTCTGCGCTGCCAGGACAAGACGATCTGCAACTTCTTTTTTCCGTATAGGGTGGATTTCTTCGCTCTGGCCTAGGTCGGTGGTAGTTACCATGGCAACATTAGAAATTTTTTGGGACGCTTCCAGTTGTTGTTGACGAATCAGTGCCCATTGAACCATTTCGGAATCCGGCTCACCGTATCGGGTCAGTTGTACAATCAGGAATGGCAGATCAGGCAGTTCGAACCGTTCACGCCAGCAAGTAATCAGTCGTTCCAACAGTGCACCGTAAATTTTCCCGTCATACGGGCCGCGGTTGCTCTCTCCTTGATACCACAGAACTCCTTTCATGCCGTAAGGAATTAGCTGAGAAACCAAGAGATCGTACAACTCCCCATATCCATTCTTTTCGTACAGCACGGCATCTTGAAATCGTTGTTCGGAGGGAAGTTCCAATTCCGTCCCAAGAAGATACGTTTTATCTGTCCAGCTTTCGATGCAGGTCGCGCCCCGGTTGCAGCTGATAATACCGACCGGAACGCTGTACTGCTCTGCCATCCGCTTCGCAAACCGGCCACCGATAGCGGAAAAGTTCGGAGTCGTTTTTGGCCCTCCCAGAACCCACGCCCGGTTCCCTTCGTTTCCGTCTGTTACCGTAAAATATCGGATTAGCGGATTTTCTTTCGAATCGTCCTCGGTGTGCTGCGCCGCCCGCAAAGGAAGCTCCATGTTGGATTGTCCGCCTGCCAGCCACACGTCGCCGATGTACACATCTCGAAATATTTGATCCTTACCGTTCAAGTTTACCCGCAGAGTATATGGCCCGCCCGCCGGCATAGCGGGAAGTTCCAGACGCCAACAGTCCTTTGACGATATGGCTCTTGCGGTTTTTCCGTTCAATTCAGCCTCGGCAATGCCGTTCCCTGAACCGAAGAGCCGGATAGGCTGTCCGCGCTGCAAAACCATGTGGTCTTTAAAAATTTCTGCAAGTTTCATTTCGCTGGTCATATATCTTCCTCCAGTTGTTTTATACAGCCGTGTATGCTTGGCATACGCGGTTTTTTTGTTTGTTTTTGGTTGGCTGCTATTTCATCAGTGGTATTAAATGTTGCGATAAATTTTCCGATAGACACTGGGACGCAGGCCAATGTAGTGGGTAAAGGTTCTGGAAAAATGCTGCAAATCATAAAAGCCAACGGCGTGCGTAATTTCCTCCAAAGTGGCGGTGGTATGCAGCAACATGTCACGTGCTTTTTGAATTCGGCACAAGGCAATGAAGTCCACGATGGTGTCACCGGTTTGTTCCTTAAATAGTCGGGAAAGGTGAACGGCGGAAATATGGCAATGCTCGGCAATTTCTCCTACGCGGAGACTCCTTGTATAGTTTTCTTGGATATACATGACGGCCTGAATGACATAAGGGGACGAAGGTGGGAGCTCTAATACCGAGTGACCCGTAATGCACACAGGTATCCAAGTGTTTGGTTTATCAATAGCAATGATTTCGGGGAGGTCGTTGTAATTCTCGATGTTTGTCAAGGTAAAGCCTATGTTGCCGGTCATATTGCTTTTAATGTGAAAAGTAATATGATACTCTTCTCGAATGGGTCGTAAATCTAAATGCAAACGATAACTTGGCCAGACCCAAACGTGATAAGGCGTGCGATTAACAGCGGTAAAGGAGGATACCTGCTGTCCGCAATAAAATTCGTTCTCGTGATTGAGAATAACACTGCCGTCGTTCGGAATGGAAAGTTCGGAACCGTGCGCCCGTAAAATTCCCAACAACGAAGGCAAATTTTCTGCATCCGGATTTTCAACTTTTTTCGACCAGATATGAACATCTGTGAACCAAATCGTTCGGCCGGCCTCCAGAGGGTGGTAATGATTTCCTTTTGAATAGAAAGCAACGCCGGATACGTTATTCAGAACCGCATCACCAGGCTGGCGCGAAAGGCGTAACAGCTGCAGAATAATATTGGTCAAGCTGGAAGCCATTAAACTGGCGCTGTCAAACGCCGGCTTTTCGATCTCCTGTTGAATGGCGCCGAAAAGCAGTTGACACGCGTTCTGCTTTTTTAATGGGATGTGTAGCGGCAGATTGATCAGGAATTGTTGAAAGCATGGAAGCTGGCCGGTCAATTCATCCGTTGAAAGGGCAAAAAATTTGAAGTGGATAATCAGCACTTGACTGGTTTCGGTGTTGCCTTTCAAAAGGTAGTCTTCCGGCTCTTTGGCAAAAAAGCATTCATGCGTTTGTACAATGAGAGGGTGATCGGACATTTGCACGGAGATTTCACCAGACAGTACATACACCAATGCTTGTAGATTTACGGTTATAGAAGTAGTTTCTTTGGAGGCAAGCGAAAGAATAGCCTTGTTTTGAATTTGAGAAAGATAATGAGCAAAACAATCCACATTCCAGTAATTAAGAAATTCGCATTCCATATAGTTTCCTCCTACCATAAAAGGAAAATCGCACAATGCAGAGATCGTGATAAAAATTAAAAAAATTCTATTCATAAGTTAGCACATTTTCCCAATTATCGCAACCCTAAATTTGTATAATGGAAATATTTGAGATAAAAAAAGAGAAAATGATAGAATTATACCACAACTTGTTTTATCTGACACTGGTAACCGGGGAGAAAAATACGTATCATTTAATAAGACAAGGCCTGCGTGCAAAAAAATTATTGTGAACATTGACTGGACATTTGGCGTGGCTGATAAAAAGGCGTATTTGTGTCGGACGGGAAAGGACAGGGTCAGAGAGTATGAAACGAAAAGGAAAAGTTTTAGCAGGGGCTCTGACAGTGGTTGCTGCAGCAGGTCTATTGGTGATGGCGGCCTTCTGGGATAACCGTCCGGCTTCCCGCGGGGATATGGAGGCATTGGAGGTACCTGTACGCGAGGATAGCTATGCCGCCTATCTCCGGCGGTATCCGGCGGTCGGCACCGAAAGAAAAAGCTATCCGGCAACGGAAAACGTGAGCGCCGACGGAGAGGTGACCTTTGGCGAGGATGAGGGCGGCGCATATATACGCCTTCCGGAGGAAGGGGCTGTTACCTGGACCATTGATGTTCCCTCCGCCGGCCGGTATACGCTGGAACTGGCCTATTGTCCTGCCGAGGGGAACAGCGGCAACATTCAGCGGTCATTGTACATAAACGGTGCGCTTCCCTATAAAGAAGCCAAAAATCTGGTGTTTTACCGGATATGGACGAACAAAACGGTGGTAAAGCAGGATTTGTACGGCAACGATATCCGGCCGCTGCAGATGGAAGAACAGCGCTGGACGACCGCCTTTTGCCGTGATACGGACG
>CATWUX010000046.1 GCA_958354085.1 uncultured Oscillospiraceae bacterium
TATATCACTATGGATTTTTCTTTTATGTGTCCAACTTCATTTTACAATTAACCAATCTCAAAAAAAACGATCTACAAATTTTTTCCGGATAAAGAATCGCTTGCCTTGGCTTTGTACGAAAACTATTATGCTGACGCGGCGGCGCAGGCACACAGGCTGATCAGCGGCCGCGAACGACCTGTTTATACAGATTTGTTGCATTTGTATTTCGATTCCAAAACCATGATCCGCAGTGAAATCTTTAATAAATATAAATTGAACGAGACGATATACGCCTATGCTGCGGGGCAGAATGACGCGCTCTGGAAAATAATTTCCGCTTCTTTTCACGATGGATTGTCGGAAAAGGAGCGGAATACCCTGCGAGTCATCATTGACGGCTCCTTTGAAAAGCTTTGTGCGGCACGGATAAGCCCGGATGCCGTTATAGAAAGGTTGGTAAATTTATTATGATCGTCGGTCTTTTGCGCCTTTTTGCGATTATTTGCGCCGCGTTTATTTGCGGAAAGCTGGTTTCAAAGGTAAAATTGCCCGCCATCCTTGGCTGGCTGATCGCCGGAATTATTTTCGGCCCCTATCTGGCCGAAGTGGTGACGATGGACATCACCAACGCCTTGTGGTACAAGGTTTTCATCAAGTTCTTTGAGTGTTTTGTCGGCGTCATGATCGGCCGTGAAATCCTCTTCAAAAAAATTGCCTCTTCGGGCAAGCAGATTATCGGCATTACATTTGTACAATCCATCGGGACGTTTTTATTTGTGTCCGCCGTTTTTGCCGTCGTATGTCTGCTATCGCATACCCCGGTATATCTGGCCTTCATTTTCGGCGGCATCGCACTGGCAACCGCGCCCGCGCCCGCCCTGTCCATTGTCAATGAATACCAAACGAGCGGCCCTGTTACAAAAACGCTGATTCCTCTTGCGGCCATTGACGACGTGATCGGCGTTATCGTTTTCTTTACCGTCATCTCGGTTGTAAACGGTGTAAGCGGAAGTGCAGACACCTCCGTTTTTGCGATTGTCGGTATGGTTTTGCTCCCGTTTGTCATCGGTATCCTGACGGGATGCTGCGCATCCTTCCTTATCAAACATGCCAAACACAGCCGTCAGCGTTTTGTGCTTCTTCTGCTTTTTCTCTGCATATCCACGGTCTGCGGCCTGCTCATCGACCGGTATGTTTTTCATGCACTCAGCCTGAACTATCTGTTGATCGGCATGGCGTTCAGCGCCACGGTTGCCAACATCCTGCCCGAACAGGATCTGGAGGACACCTTAAAGCTGTATAATCCGCTGCTGAGTCTGTCCTTGGTCATGGTCATTGTCAATCTCGGCATGCCGCTGGATTACCGCCTGATTGCGGGCGCCGGGCTTTTCACGGCAATTTATATCCTTTCAAGAGCGGGCGGAAAAATCGGCGGCGCTTATTTAGGCGGGAAATTGACGAAAGCGGCACCGACGGTGACCAAATATCTCGGATTCACATTGCTGCCTCATTCGGGTGTGTCCCTGATCTTTACGGGGATTGCCGTTTCCACCTTAACGGCAATTGACGCTTCGCTCGCCTCCATTGTATCCGGGACAATCGTGGCGGCCGCCATCATCAATGAAGTCATAGCGGTAATTGTTGCCAAGTTTGCCTTCAAATGGGCGGGCGAAATCAAAGAATAACAAAAGAAACCGGAACCCTTATCTGCCGGAAAAAAGTCGAGACTTCTGTGTGAAGTCTCGACTTTTTTATCCGCGTATATCCGAAAAGCGGCCGCTTTCAATTTTTGTTTCGGCATTCCCGGTCTTTCTGCTCCTGCTTCAGCCGTTTTTTGGCGTCAGCAACCGATTCTCCGTCCCTGGTCAGATATTGCGCCACGAATTTATCCTCGATCTTTGTGTAGCCTCCGATCACGGCGTCCTGTATTTTCTGGAACCCGCCGGTTACGCCCTCTGCAATTTTCTCATTTGCTTTTACGAGCTTTGATTTTGCCATTTCGATTCTCCTTTTGTAATATCATATACATGCCTAAAGCGGCGGTCAGCAAACATACGCCTGCCCCGGTCAGTGCGTTCATCAGGCCGATATCCTGACTGGTCATGCCTTCAAAAGAGACCAGCATGGAACGCTGCAAGGTCAGGAGCGAGGCCGCTGCATCGGCACAGCCAATGTTCCGTATGGCAATGAGCAAGGGCACGTTTTGTTTTCGGGCCCTTACGGCATTTACAATTGCCAACGTTATTTTATAAAATGTATAGGTTGCGATGGTAATCATTATAATTTCCGGATACGGAACTGCCACATCGTAAAGGAAGCTCAGATACACGGAAAACGCCAGGATTAGCGCCAAAAGCGTCAGCATGGCGCCAAGAAAGCGCAGCAGAAACCGCTCCGAAAACAACGATTGCTTCTTCCGGCTTCGGCGGTCGTATAAAACGGCGGAAAAACGCATGACACTCAGCAGGATATAGTAAGCGCCGAGCAGCAAAAGCCAAAGAGACTGCGACGCCAAACCGAGAATGCCGTGATACAGCGCATAGGCAAGATTCAGTCCAAAGCCCACGGAGGCAGACAGGATCACGCTGTCACGATGGCTTGTGCATATTCCGCTCACCGCCGCCTTTTCTTTTCGTTTCGGAACCATAGCGGGTCAGCGGATGCCCTTGATCAGCGGAATCAAGCAGAGCAGCACAACCACTCCGGCAAGACCGATTACGATGCCCAGCACCATCTGATCCCAGACCATGGAGCAGCACATCCCAATGCCCAAAGCAAGCGCGCCGACAATGCCGGTCGCCGCGGTCAAAACGGCTTTCCCGGACAGCTTCACCGGCTGCTTATGTTCCATCTTCCTCCAGATGATAACCGTAATGACGCCGAAAACAAGCCCGGCGCAACCGAGGATAATTCCAGGCCGGAAGGCGTTCCATTCAGGCAAAAGCGCCATACACATTCCCAGCGCAAACAGTATGCCGCTGACGGTTCCCAAAATCATGGCAACAAAACTGCTTTTTTTCATAAAAATAACCTCCAGTCTTTATTATACGAAAATCGTATTAAAGCAACACTTGTTTGCTTATTCCATATATAGTATACTGGATACGGGAAAAGAAAAACAATCATCAATACGGAAACAAGTGTTGGAATAATGAGGTTTTCTTTATGAATACGAAGAATAATAAACGAAAAAAGGAATCCAGAGCGAAGATAGAAGCCGTTTTTGTGGAGCTTTTGCAGATAAAAGAGTTAAGCCGGATCACGGTCTCGGACATTTGCAAGCAGGCCGGACTGAACCGTTCCACCTTTTATGCAAACTACGCGGATGTTTACGAACTGGCGGATGTCGTACGGGAAACGCTGGAGCGGAATTTGGACGAGCTGTATCGGGAGGAAATAACAAACAGTTTCAACAGCAACGATTTTCTGAAGCTGTTCCGGCATATAGCCGAAAACCCGCTTTTCTATAAAACCTATTTTAAACTGGGTTATGACAACCAATATCGAATTGTCCACTACGACACACGCCTGGCGGCGGAGCATTTCGGTGATCGGTTCATCCCTTATCACATGGAATTTTTCAAAAGCGGTATTACCTCGATCATCAAGATGTGGCTCAACCATGACTGCCGGGAGACGCCGGAGGAAATGAACGAAATCATTACCAGCGAATACAAAGGCCGGGCCGAATATTTCGATAAAAAAGCCTAACTGCCGGAACGGCGTTCCGTTGGTTGGCGTATGGCGCTATCCGGGAAAAGCGAAACACAAACAAGCGGCCGGCAGTGTGAACTGCCGGCCGCTTGCCGCTTATTTTTCGTCTTTTCCGTCCTCGTGCAGGAAATTTTCAATCAAAAAACGGGGACGGGCTTTGGCTTCCAGATAAACCTTGCCGATATATTCGCCGATAATACCGGTCGCCAGCAGCTGCAAGCCACCGATCGCCCAAACGGATACGGCGAGGCTTGTCCAGCCCGGCACCGTATTGCCGGTCAGATGCCGGATCAGGAAATACAGCAGCATCAGCAGGCTGATGCTGAACGTGATCAGCCCCAGCGTGGTAATCAGGCGGATGGGCTTGATGCTCAGCGAAGTGATCCCCTCAAAGGCAAACGCCAGCATCTTTTTCAGCGGATATTTGCTCTCGCCCGCAAAGCGCTCGTGGCGCTCATAAAAGACCGTATCGGTGCGATAGCCGATCATCGGCACGATGCCGCGCAAAAAGAGGTTGACCTCTTTAAATTCCGCCAGCCCATCCAGCGCCCGGCGGCTCATCAGGCGATAGTCGGCGTGGTTGAATACCACGTCCGCGCCCAGAAATTTCATCAGGCGGTAAAATCCCTCGGCCGTCACGCGCTTAAAAAACGTATCGGTCTTGCGCTTGCTGCGCACGCCGTACACGATGTCGCAGCCGTCCAGATATTTATCCACCATCTCATCTATGGCGTTGATGTCGTCCTGCAGATCCGCGTCCATCGAAATCACCATATCCGCGTGTTCCCGCACGGTCATCAGGCCGGCGAGCAGCGCGTTCTGATGGCCGCGGTTGCGGCTGAGGTTGATGCCGCTGAACAGCGGGTTTTCCGCGTGCAGGGACTGGATGATTTCCCATGTGCGGTCTTTGGAGCCGTCGTTGACCAACACCACGCGGCTGCGCGGACTGATTTTGCCGCTTTCCATCAAAGCGTTCATTTTCACCAGAAGGCGCGCGGCCGTTTCCGGCAGCACTTCCTCTTCTTTATAGCACGGAATTACCAAATACAGCGTATTTTTCAATACTGAACACCTACACTTTCGGGAACAGTATACCAGACAAGTGGAAAAATGGCAATAGAAACCAGACATTTTCCATGCGGAAAAGGACATACTAGTCAGGCAATAAGGCAAAATTGACGGGAGGACAGGGTATGGAATTCAAAGGAAGCCGGACGGAAGCCAATCTGATGGCGGCGTTTGCCGGCGAAAGCCAAGCGCGCAACAAATATACGTTTTACGCCGCGCAAGCCATCAAGGACGGCTATGTGCAGATCGGGGAAATCTTCACCGAAACCGCCAACAACGAAAAGGCGCACGCCGAGCAATGGTTTAAACGCCTGCACGGCGGCACGATTCCGGGAACGGCGGCCAATTTGGCGGACGCGGCGGGCGGCGAGCATTTTGAATGGGCGCAGATGTACGCCGATTTCGCCCGCACGGCCCGCGAAGAAGGGTTTACCGACATCGCCGCCGCTTTCGAGCTGGTGGGAAACATCGAAAAATTCCACGAAGAGCGGTATAACCGGCTGGCGGAGGATCTCAACAACGGCAGTATGTTCAAACGCACACCGCAAACCGTGTGGATCTGCCTGAACTGCGGGCATCTGCACACCGGCTCCACGCCGCCCGCGTCTTGCCCGGTGTGTCAATATCCCCAAGCCTATTTTCAGATGCATGTAACCGATTATTGAGTGCAGCCGTATCCGCGGATCCCATCGCTGCTGATTCAAGGAGGAGAAGTTATGTCTGAACAACCCCGCACCCCGCACCATGTATTTCCGCAGGGTGAAAGCGCCGTGCGCCCCGACCTGACGAGCAAACAGGCCCAAAAGGCCGGCAGGGCCATGCAAAAACAAGGGCGCGGCAAAATCCCGTCGGATGTACTCGGCAGCTATACCGGTACTCCGGACAACGGCGAGATTCCCGAACAGGATCCCGACGATTTATAGCCGGTATACAGAGGCGGGCGGCACACGCTTAAAAACAGCGTGTGCCGCCCGCGTCTTGAAGCAAGGGGGGCAAGCAAAAAAAGGAGGAAAGAATGTTTAACGGCAGCGAAAGTCTTCCTTCAGCGGTGTATACGCCGTATGTCTGCGCCGCCGGAGCAGCCATGCGGAAAACGCCAACGCAGCGGTCAGCAGCGGGAAAAGCCAATGACGGGACATCCATCACACCTCCGATGTACCGTTTCCACCGGCGAACCGGTGTCAGTGAAAAATTCTTACGCAATATTTCAGAGTCGGTTTAGACCGATTTGTACATAGCCACGCCGAAAACGATCAACAGAGCCACACCGATCACGCCCATGGAAAGCAGGGGCGACGCGGCGGCTTTTGAAAACGCCTCCGCCGAGGCTGTCATGCACAGGCCGGCCAGCATTGCCGGGATAAGTACGCATTTTTTCCATTTGCGAGTCATATTGCTCACGTCCTTTCTGCCTTTAGTATAGCAGGCTTGTCCGCCGAAAACCACTGCAAAGCGGTTACAAAATGATTACACTTTTGCAACGATTGCGCAAAATAGTTACAGCCTTGTTGTGCTTTGCAAGAAATTCGCGGCAGTTTTGGCCTTTTCACAAAAACGTCACAAACAAAAGGTTGTAACATGAAGTTTTTTGTTATATAATAAGGTGCTAATGGTTATATTGGGATACCTATATCGGAGGTTAAAACGTTGAGAACCGCTTATCTCGATAACAGCGCCACGACGGCCGTCTGCCCGGCGGCCGCGGAAAAGGCTTATTATATGATGACCAGCTGCTTCGGCAATCCCTCCTCGCTGCATACGCTCGGTTTTGAAGCGGAGCAGGAGATGACGGCTGCCCGCCAGTCGGTGGCGCGCCTGCTGGGAGCGCCGCCGGAGACGGTGGTATTCACCTCCGGCGGAACGGAAGCGAACAATCTGGCCATTCTCGGCGGCGCGCAGGCAAAGCAGCGTGCCGGCCGCCACATAGTGACCACCGCGATGGAGCATTCCTCCGTCCTCGCCGCCATGGAACAACTGGAAAAACAGGGCTTTACCGTGGAACGGCTGTTGCCCGATGCGTCCGGCGGCATTTCCGCCGAGCAGGTCGCGCAGGCATGCCGGGCGGACACGGTGCTGGTCAGCGTTATGCTGGTGAATAACGAAACCGGCGCGCGGTTTCCGCTGGAACAGATCGTACCCGCCGTCCGGCGGGCGGCGCCGCAGGCGCTGATCCACTGCGACGCGGTGCAGGCGGCGGGAAAGCTGCCGCTGAACGCAGTGCGGCTGGGCGTGGATCTGCTGTCCGTGAGCGCGCACAAGCTGCACGGCATGAAGGGCAGCGGCGCGCTGTATATCCGCAAGGGCGTGCGTATCCTGCCGCGGCAGGTCGGCGGCGGTCAGGAGCGCGGTCTGCGCGCCGGAACCGAAGCGCTGCCGGCGATCGCCGCTTTCGGCGCAGCAGCGGACGCAGTGCCGCCGTATGCGGAACAGACCGCGCATTTCACGGCGCTGCAGCAGCGGCTGCTGGACGGCCTCGCTGCGCGGGAGGGCGTTTGCGTGCACCGGCCGGAGCAGGCGGTGCCGTATATCGTGAATCTGTCCGTCCCCGGTATCCGCAGCGAGACCATGCTGCATTTTCTGGCGCAGCGGCAGGTATATGTCTCCAGCGGCTCTGCCTGCTCCAAGGGGAAGAAAAGCCCGGTGCTCACCGCGCTGGGGCTGTCGGCGGCGGAAATTGATTCCGCGCTGCGCATCAGCCTTTGCCGGGACAACACCGCAGAGGATATCGACCAATTTTTAACGACGCTGGACGAGGCGATGGCCTCGCTGGCGCGCGCACGATGACAGGAACCGAAAAGGAAAGGCGGGAGCATCCATGGACCAACAACCGGATAACCGGCGGGAAAAAACCTCGCCGTGGATAAAAAATATGGATGAGGAAATGAAAGACGAGCTGGAGGTCCTGCAAATTTTGCAGGGCTATGAGGCAAAGCGCGCGGCCGCACAGACTCCGGCGCCGCAGCCGGCGCCGAAGAAAGCCGGTCACGCCCGTAAAATGCGCGGCGGGAAAAAAACAGCGTGGGAATCGCTGCTCACCATCGTGGGCAATCTCGTGCCGAAGATCGGCGATCCCGTCACCGAAATCGTGCGCAAATGCGTCTTTATGCTCGCGCTGCTCACGCTGATCGGTTCGGTTTCCTATATCGTCAACGATATGGTGCTGGTGCCGGCGAATTATGACGTGCTGATGAACTCCATCCGCGGGCAGTATGTCCCCGGCAGCACGCCCGAGCTGACCGAGGAAGAGAAAAACTTCGACGGCTACCTGCCCGGCATGACCGATGATTTCAAAAAGCTGTTTTATCAAAATCCGGATATCCGCGGCTGGATCAGCTTCAAATCCACGACCGAAAAAAAGTGGCTGGACGTCGATTACCCGGTGATGTACAGCGGGGACAACGAGTATTATCTCAACCACGATTTTTATAAGGTCAAATCGAAAAACGGCTCCATCTTTCTGGATTACCGCAACGATTTGTCCACGCCGGAGGCTGTGTATAAATCCACCATCATTTATGGGCATAATATGAATAACGCCCAAATGTTTTCCCAACTCAACAACCTGTCCCGCAGCACCTATTATGCGCGCTCTGCACCGGTGATCCAGTTCAACACTCTGTTTGAAAGCGCGCAGTATAAGGTGTTCGCCGTGATGGTTCTCAACACACGCGAGGAGGACGGCCCGATCTTCAACTATCTGCGCACCAGCTTCGCGGGTAACGAGGATTTTATGCAGTATATCGCGGATGTGCGCGCCCGTTCTCTGTATGATTACAACAGCGTGGACGTAAAAGAGGACGATCAGCTGCTGCTGCTGTCCACCTGTATGCCGGCGTCGCAGGCCAAATTCAAGGAGGCCCGTCTGGCTGTCGTTGCGCGCAAAGTGCGCGAGGGGGAGGATCCGTCGGTGAATACCCACAAGATCGTGGAAAATACCGACGCCATCTACCCGCTCGCCTGGTACCTTGCGCGCGGGGAGCAGCCGCACCCGTTCTACGACGGGATGTATGAGATTCCGCCGGTTTCTTCCGATACGGAGGCCTCCTCCGACGGAACGACAACCCCCACCGACGGCACCGAGCCCGTGCAGCCGGGAACCTCGGAATCGTCCGCTTCGACGGCGGGTTCCGACGGTACGCAGCCGTCGGGAACGAAACCTTCGGGGACGCAGCCGCCCGCAAGCACGACTGTACCGTCGAGCGAACCGACCTCGCCGTCCTCCGGCGAAGAACCGGCGCCGACCGAACCGTCGGTCGAACCAACCGAACCAACGGAACCGTCGGTTGAGCCGACTGAGGCGACCGATCCAACCGAACCGACCGAGCCGACCGATCCAACCACAGCACCGACGGAGCCGGAGCAGCCGCCCGCCGAATAAGCCCCGCAGCCGGCGGGAGAAAGAAAGGGTCGAATCACCCGTATGACAACATCCGCATCCAATACAGCAAAGGAAATCCTGCTGATTAAAAACGGCGAGTTGGCGCTCAAGGGCCTCAATCGCGGTACCTTTGAAGACGTACTTTTGAAAAATCTGCGCCGCCGTCTGTCCTCGCTCGGCGAGTTCCGCATCCGCAAGGCGCAGTCCACGATCTATATTGAGCCGCAAAGCGCGGACATCGACCTCGATGAGGCCGCCGACCGCGTATCCAAGGTGTTCGGCATTTCCGCCTTCTCCCGTGCGCGAGTGGTGGAAAAAGACATGGACGCGATCCTCGCCGCCGTGGGCGGCTATCTCGAAGAGCCGCTGCGCGCGGCGCGCACCTTCAAGGTGGAGGCGAAACGCAGCGATAAAACCTTCCCGCTGGAGTCGCCGGCGATCTGCCGCGAGGTCGGCGCGTGTTTGCTGGAGCAATATCCGCACCTGTGCGTGGATGTGCATCATCCGGACGTACAGGTGATGATCGAGATCCGCGATTTCGGCGCGTATATCCACACGGCGCAGCTTCCCGGCGCGGGCGGTATGCCGGTGGGCACCGGCGGAAAAGCGGCGATCCTGATTTCCGGCGGCATTGATTCGCCGGTCGCCGCCTATATGATGGCCAAGCGCGGTATTGAGCTGACGGCGGTGCATTTCGCTTCGCCGCCCTATACCAGCGAGCGCGCCGAGGCCAAGGTGGTTTCGCTGCTCAAACAGGTGTCGCGTTATGCGGGGACGATTGATCTGCATATTGTACCCTTCACCCACATTCAGGAGGAAATCCAGCGGAATTGCCCGGAAGAGCTGTTCACGATCATTATGCGCCGCTTTATGATGCGGATCGCGTCGGAGGTGGCGCGCCGCACGGATTGCGGAGCGCTCATCACCGGCGAAAGCGTCGGCCAGGTCGCCAGCCAGACGATCCCGGCGCTGGCCTGCACCGACGCGGCGGCTTCGCTGCCGGTGTTCCGTCCGGTTATCGGCATGGACAAAGAGGAGATCATCGCCATCTCCCGCCGGATTGATACGTTTGACATTTCGATTCAGCCCTACGAGGATTGCTGCACCGTGTTTACCCCGAAGCATCCCCGCACACGCCCGCGTCTGGATATGGTGGAAAAAGCCGAGCTGGCGCTGGACGCGGATACGCTGATCGGGGAAGCGCTGGCCGGTATCCGCCGGATGGCGGTGCGCGCCTGAAACGGCGAACGAACGGCCAATTTGCAAGGAATGTCGGCTGACCCGACATCGGGAGGTTCTTATGAACGCTGAAATCATTACCGTCGGAACAGAGCTGCTGTTGGGCGATATTCTCAATTCCAACAGTCAATTTCTGTCCAAGGAGCTGGCTGCCTACGGCATCCGGATGCTGTATCAATCCACGGTCGGCGATAACAGTGACCGTTTGGAGCAGGTGCTGGAAACCGCCCTGCGCCGCAGCGATCTGGTGGTGCTGACGGGCGGTCTCGGCCCGACGCCGGATGATTTGACAAAAGAAACCGTCTGTGCCGCGCTGAATCTTCCGCAGGAGCTGCACGAAGAAAGCTGGAACCGCATTCAGGAATATTTCCGTACCACCGGGCGCGAAATGACCGAAAACAATCGGAAGCAGGCGATGCTCCCCCGCGGCTGCACCGTGTTCCCGAACGACCACGGAACCGCGCCCGGCTGCGCTGTGGAGCGGTATGGGCAATGCGTGGTGATGCTGCCCGGCCCGCCGCGGGAAATGATCCCCATGTTCAACGACTATGTGGCGCCTTATCTGGCGCGGTATGCCGGCGGCACAATCTTTTCCCGCACCATCGGCGTGTTCGGCATCCCCGAATCTGCGCTGGCGGAGCGGCTGGCCGATCTGCTGTCCGGTGCGAACCCGACGGTCGCGCCCTATGCCAAGGACGGCGAAGTCGTGCTGCGCGTGACCGCGCGCGCGGCGGATACCGCTGCTGCGGCGGCGCTGTGCGACCCGGTCGTGGAGGAGATCCGCCGCCGGCTCGGCGCCGGTATATACGGTGTGGATGCCGGCAGCCTGCAAAAGACGGTTGTTACGCAGCTGCGCGAAAAGAATATGAAGATCGCCACGGCCGAGTCCTGCACAGCGGGTCTGCTGTCCGGCCGCATTACGGAGGTGCCGGGCGCCTCGGCGGTGTTTGAATGCGGCATTGCCGCTTATTCCTGTGAAATCAAGCATAACGTGCTGGGCGTTCCCAGCGAGCTGCTCGAAAAATACGGCGCGGTCAGCGCAGAAACCGCCTGCGCAATGGCGGACGGCGTGCGCCGTGTCAGCGGCGCGTCGCTGGGCGTGTCCATCACCGGCGTTGCCGGCCCGGATCCGAGCGAGGGCAAACCGGTCGGCACCGTGTTTATCGCGCTCGCGGATGAAAAGCGGGTGTGGGTGAAAAAAATCGTGGCGGGGCACGGGCCGGATGACCGCGAATACGTGCGTGCGGTCGCCACCTCGCACGCGCTCGATCTGGTGCGGCGCTATTTGGAGGCGCTGCCGGGCGTGATGGCCGGCGGCGAGCTGCTGCAGGATACGCAGGAGGTGCCCGCGTATATCCCGTCGGAGCCCGTCGCACCGCGCAAGCGCCGCGGCGTCGCCTCACTGCTGCCCTGGACGGGTACACGTTCCGAAAGAGTGCGCAAATGGATATTGCTGATTATGCTGCTGGCGCTGCTGGCGATCGGCGGGATGGTTTTGTATAACTATGCGCTGCGCCCGTATTACAATCAGCGCGATTTTGACCGGCTGCAAAGCCTCTATCAATCCGGCAATTCACTGAGCGCGGGAGTGGAGATTCCGGCGAACACGCCGGCCGGCATGCTGCCGCAGTTTTACGCGCTGTATCAGGAAAACGCCGATATCGGCGGCTGGATCCAAATTCCCGATACCAAGATTAGCTATCCGGTTATGCAATCGGTTCCCGGACGGGATTACAGCCGTCTGAATTTCCAGCGTCAGGCTTCCCTGTTCGGCGTGCCGTACTTTGATAAAGCCGCGGCTCTGATTTCGCCGCAGTCGGTCAATCGTTCGCTGGTCATCTACGGCAACAACGCCGCCGGCGGGCAGATGTTTGCCCAGCTGACCGGCTATATGGACGCCGGTTTTCTGACCGGACACCCGGTCGTGGAGATGAACACCATTTATCACAACCGCAAATGGGTGGTTTTCGCGGTCATGATCGTGGATGAAGCGAAGGCGGACGGCGGCTTTGATTACCGGCAGTCGGTATTCGCCGACGGCGGGGAGTTCCTCTCGTTCGTTTCGCAGGTGCGTGATCGCTCGCTGTTTGATACCTCCGTTGAAGTGCGGGACACGGATTCGCTTTTGTTTTTGTCCACAGACGCACAGGAGGAGGCCGGATTTTCCACGGCGCGGCTGGTGGTAGCGGCACGGATGCTGCGATCGGGCGAAAGTCCGGAGGCGATGAAGGTGACGGCTTCGGTCAACAAGGATGTGCACATGCCGCCGGCATGGGAAGCGGTGCACCGCCCCTCGGCTGCCTCCACACGCCCCATTACCTCGAGCGGAACCACGACGCCGCAGACACAGGAAGAGGAAAATTCCTCCTCTGAAAGCTCGCCGGAATCGAGCGGCACATCGGACAGCTCCGCCGTTTCCTCGTCCGACGCGGAAAATGCCGACAGCACCGAGCCTTCATCGGAAGCGTCCACCGACACCTCCGATGAAACAGCCGATACGACGACAAAAGCTACGACGACCAAAACCACGACTACTACTAAAACGACGACCACCACGGCTGCGCCTGTGACGCCTCCCGAGGGCAGCGGGCTGGTGGAGGGAACCTTATCCGAATCCTTGTTTATGTCGCGGATTCGGCTGAAAGATACCGTCACCGGCCGTGTGATCGAGGTCACGGACAAGGAAACGCTGCAGGAAGCGCTGTTTCAGGTCGTGAAAATGGAAATGGGCCGCTCCTCCTCCATGGTAAACTCCACCGAAGCGCAAAAGGCGCAGGCGGTCGCGGCCTATTCCTACTTGGCCCGGCAAAATTTCTCCTATTATTCCTTTGCGTTCAAAAGCATGAATCTGAACAACGCGACTGACCGCAAGATTTACGATGCGGTGGGCAGCGTGCTGGGCGTCAAGATTGCCGATGTCACCCAAAGCGATGTGTATAATCAGGTCGCCAACGCCATGTACAGCCACAGCTCCTGCGGCGTATCCGCCAGCTGCCACAAGGTGTATGCCGGGAATCTGCCCTATCTGCAAAGCGTGGCCAGCCCTTACGATACCGACGCGTACATAGCCAAATATTCCAATAACGCGGACAAGCACAGCGCGACCTTTACCATTAAGCTGTCGGATATGCTGTCCTATGCGGAAAGCTGGGCACAGAAAAAAACCGGGAGCTCGCTGACGATCATCGCGTGCGAAACCAATCAGGACGTACCGCTGTACGCCACGGAATGGGACGGCGGCGAAGGCGGGTATGTATATAAAACCAACTGGTACTATTACAAAGGCGGAACCAAGGAGTATGTCACCGGGAAGGCTATCCGGGATATGATGAATGACTACGGCGGTGTCGATATCCGCTCACATTCCTTCGAGGTGACGGCCTATGATGCAGAAACCGATCTGCTGACGCTGAAAACCAAAGGGTATGGACACGGAGTGGGGATGAGCCAGTACGGCGCGATCGGCTATGCGAACGAAGCCGGCTGGACCTATGATCAGATCCTGCGGCATTATTATTCCATTACGCCCTCCTCCGCGCATCAACTGGTTGCCCCGAAATGGTAAAAGAATCCCCCGGCTAAAACAGCCGGGGGATTATTCTGTGAAAACAGAAAACACAAAAAACGATAAAAATACAAGAATCGCATAACAGGCGAAAAAAAGCAGGGGGAAACTTTACATAATCTGTCAAATTTTGTTGTTAAAAAGCGAAAAAAGGCAAAGAAGAATTGACAATGTTTTCGGATGCGTGTATTCTTTATATAAAAGTGGGTTTTCTTTTTTCGGACGGCTATGGAAGGGCTTTGGCAGGCATAGCCTGTACACGTTTTACATATAATGGAAGAATCGTATCACAAACTTTAGTGCCACACGAAACGGGAAAGATGGTCGTTTGCGGCTCGACCTTTTTGTTCGACTGCCCCTCGGAGCAGGACCGTTTCACG
>CATWUX010000047.1 GCA_958354085.1 uncultured Oscillospiraceae bacterium
CCGACAGTCAGAGCGCCGCCGAACGGTTTACCACGGCAGTGGACGCGGCGGCCGTGTATGTCAACGCCTCCACGCGTTTCACCGATGGCGGTGAATTCGGGATGGGCGCAGAAATCGGCATTTCCACGCAAAAGCTGCACGCACGCGGCCCGATGGGACTGCGCGAGCTGACGACCGTCAAATATGTGATTATCGGCAGCGGACAGGTACGCTGAAAAAACGAAAAAGAAGGGTGTGGTCATCGAATGAGTAATAACCGTTGGGAAAAAGTTGAAAATGCCATTGAAAAACCGGCGGATCCCGTTGCGGCTCCGCCGGTGCATACGGAGCCGGAAGCGGCGCTTCCCAGCGAACCCTCCGACGCGACCCACGAATTGGTTCTGGCGGCAAAAGAACCGGCGTCGGCCGGCGAACCGGAGACCGCTGCGGATGCCGAGGACGGGCCGGTCATCCGTTCGTCGCAATACGCCAGCTTCAAGCCGCATAAGCGCCGCTACCGTTTTGCCGCGCCACTGGGACTGCTGGTGATTTTGCTTGCCGCCACCGGTCTGATATCGCTGATTGTACTGGGCGTTCGTTCCGTGCAAAAGGCACAGGACGATACCGCGCTGCGGGAGGAATTGACCTATTTTCTCACGCCGCTGGCGCAGAATATGCCCTCGGCGTTTGAAAGCGTCACCGAGGATGCGCCGGACGAATTGCTGATGGCCGCCATCTGGCGGATCACCGAAGCCGAACGCATTCGGCAGCTGCGGGAAAATGACGATGTCTGCCGTTTCCCGTTGGATGACGAATCCCGCATGATGATCCCGCTGAAGGAGATCAAAGCCTCCTATGCTGCGCTCTTCGGTGACGAGGCACCGCTGGTATACCGTACCATCGGCGGCGAGGATGGCTCGTTCTTCGCCTTCTCGTATGATGCCGAAAACGCCTGCTATCATGTGCCGTTCGATACCAGCAACTCGACTTATCAGCATGTAATAGGAGATATCAAAAAGCAGAAAAACACGCTGCTGGTCACGGTCGGGTATGTTCCCATCATCAGCATCGGCGTGGATGAACGCGGCAATACGATCGCGCCGACGATTGAACAGGCGGAAACAAAACAGCTGTATACGCTGGAAGTCAACGGCGAAAGCTGGAAAATCGTTTCCATCTCCAATATAAAATAAGGATGAGCCCAAAGGCAGCATAGCCGCATGGCTGTGCTGCCCTTTCATTTGCAAACAATGTGTGAATTCCCTTGACTTGGCTTCACCAACTTGCTATAATATGTAGCGCGCTACACTTTAAAAAGGAGGGCTGAACTTGGCAGAAAAAGATGTCGGCTATTTAATAAAAAACATCAATGACAAACTGAAAATGAAGGCGGATGCCGATTTCAAGCGCTTTCATCTCACTTGGGCACAGAGCCGTGTGCTGGCTTTTCTTCATAGTAACGGCGGCAGCGCCACCCAAAAGGAAATTGAAGTTTTTTTGGAAGTATCGCATCCTACGGTGGTAGGAATCGTTTCCCGAATGGAGCAGAACGGGCATGTGAGCACTTGGCTCGATGAAACGGATAAACGGAATAAGATCGTTAAGATGACCGAACAAGCGGAAAATATCCGAAAGGATATAGAGCAAAACATTTGTGCGAACGAAAGACAAATGTTAACCTCCTTAACACCCGCAGAAATCGAGCAGCTCCGAAGAATGCTGGATATTATTTATAAAAATCTGGAATAAGAACCTGACCTTGTTGCTCCGCAATAAGCAAAGCCGGAAAATTCCGACTTTACTTTCGATATAAATCGTAGCGTGCTACACATACAAAAAAGGAGTCATGATATGCTGAAAACACTAAGCAAGAGCCTGCGTGAATACAAAAAAGGCTCTGTTATCACGATTTTACTGTCCATATTGGAAGTGGTGTTTGAAATTTTAATACCGCTTTGTATGGCAAAAGTGATTGATGATGGAATTGATGTAGGAAATATGAGCGCTGTATGGAAATACGGAATTGTTTTACTGATTTTTGCGTTCTTCCAGCTTGTTACCGGTGTTCTTGCCGCCCATATTGCCGCCCGCACCTCTGTAGGATTTTCTGCCAATCTTCGGCAGGATATGTACGATAATGTGCAGACCTTCGCCTTTTCCAACATTGATAAGTTCTCCACGGCCTCTATTGTTACCCGCCTGACAACGGATGTAACAAACATACAAAACGCGTACCAAATGCTGACTCGTATGGCGATCCGCGGCCCGGTGATGCTTGTTTTTTCCATGATCGTAGCGTTCCGTATCAACAGTACGGTTGCGTGTATTTTGCTCGCCGTCATACCGCTGATGGCCGCTTTGCTTCTCTTGATCGTGAGAAAAGTACATCCCATTTTTGACCGCGTTTTTCACACCTATGATGAACTGAATAATGTGGTGCAGGAAAATGTTCGCGGAATTCGTGTTGTAAAATCCTTCAACCGTGAAGAATATGAAATTGATAAATTCAAGGGCATTTCAAAAAGCATTTACGAGGATTTTGCAAAAGGCGAACGGTTACTGGCGTTTAATTCGCCGATCATGCAGTTTTTTATGTATGCCTGTATGATTTTGATTTCCTGGATCGGCGCAAAAGCGATTGTGGCCAGCGGAAATAACGCGGCGCTTGGCATGACCACCGGTGATCTGACCGCACTGTTTTCCTATGCCATGCAAATATTAATGAGCCTTATGATGCTGTCAATGGTTTTTGCTATGATTACGATTTCCATTTCTTCTGCCCGACGCATTGCCGAAATACTAAATGAAAAAACAGATATTGCGAATCCGGCGAACCCGATAACGGTCGTCAAAGACGGCTCGATCCGCTTTGAAGATGTAGATTTTGTGTATGCTTCCAAAGCCGATAAAAAGGTTTTGGATCATATCAATTTGTCCATCGCTTCGGGTGAAACAGTCGGTATTATCGGCGGAACGGGATCGTCAAAATCAAGCCTTGTTCAGTTAATCCCCCGCCTTTACGATGTCACCGGCGGCAGACTCACACTGGGCGGAGAAGATGTGCGCCATTATGATCTGGATACACTGCGCAACGCGGTTGCCATGGTGCTTCAAAAAAACGAACTGTTTTCCGGCACGATTAAAGACAATTTACGTTGGGGAAATGAAAATGCCACAGACGAAGAAATGGAACACGCCTGTAAACTGGCTTGCGCCGATGAGTTTATTCAAACGTTTCCCGATCGATATGATACCTATATTGAGCAAGGCGGAACCAATGTATCCGGCGGTCAGAAGCAGCGTCTTTGCATTGCCCGTGCACTGCTAAAAAAGCCGAAAGTCTTAATCTTGGATGACTCTACCAGTGCAGTAGACACGAAGACCGATGCGTCCATTCAAAAATCCTTTGCAGAGTACATTCCCGATACCACCAAAATTATCATCGCGCAGCGTGTAAGCTCCGTACAGCACGCCGATCAAATTGTTGTTTTGGATGACGGAAAGGTCGCCGCGGTCGGCAAGCACGATGAGCTTTTGAAAACATGCGCTATCTATCGTGAAGTATATCAATCGCAGAAGAAAGGAGACGGTGAAAATGGCTAAGAAGGGGAAAATGCCGCCTATGGGAGAAATCCCGGCCGGCGCTCCGCCAAAAGCGCAATTGGATTTGAAAACTCTCGGCCGGTTGCTGGCTTATATGAAAGAGTATAAGGGGCCGCTTATTTTCGTTGTGGTGTGTATATTGCTGAGCGTCATTGCCTCTGCCGTTTCTTCTCTGTTTTTGCAGATTTTGATTGATGATTACATCACGCCGATGCTCGGCACGGATAATCCGGCGTTCACAGGACTTCTCAAAGCGCTTGCCTCTATCGGTGTGGTGTATAGTATCGGTGTACTCTCCACGTTGCTCTACAATCGTGTGATGGTTACCATCGCACAAGGTACGCTCAAGAAGATTCGTGACGATATGTTTGAAAAGATGCAGCGGCTGCCTATCCGTGCTTTTGATACCCGCACTCACGGCGATATCATGAGCCTTTACACCAACGATACCGATACGCTCCGTCAAATGATTGCTCAGTCGATGGCGCAGCTTATTTCTTCCGCCTTTACTATTGTAGCGGTCTTTGTCTGTATGCTGTATATCAGCGTTTGGCTGACACTTGTCGCCGTTATCGTCATGTGCCTTATTTTGCAGATTGTCAAGGTGATTACCGGCAAAATCGGTATTTTCTTCGTGATGCAGCAAAAAGCGCTTGCCGATGTCAACGGTTATGTGGAAGAAATGGTCAATGGACAAAAAGTAATAAAAGTATTTTGTCACGAAGAAAAAGCCAAAGAAGAATTGCAGAACAAGAATAAGGCTTGGGCTATGAGTGCCGCCAGCGCAAACGGGTATGCACATTCCATGATGCCGATGATGAACGCTCTCGGGTATGTGCAATATGTTATTATTGCCATTCTCGGCGCGTATATGGCGATTGCCGGAGTGACAAACTTGGGGCTGAACGGAACAGGGACGTTGACGCTTGGTATGATTGCTTCGTTTCTCACGCTTTCCAGAAACTTTACGAATCCGGTATCGCAGATTTCCAATCAATTCAATTCCATCGTGACCGCTCTCGCCGGAGCGTCCCGTATTTTCGCTTTTATGGATGAAGAACCCGAAACCGATGATGGTTATGTCACGCTGGTCAATGCGAAAGAGGAAAACGGCCGCATCACGGAAACAGCAAAACATACCGGCATGTGGGCATGGAAACATCCGCATCACGACGGCACCGTTACCTACACGAAACTGGAAGGCCGCGTTGTTCTGGACGGAGTCGATTTCGGGTATACTCCCGAAAAGCAAGTCCTGCACGATATCACCCTATATGCAGAGCCCGGACAGAAGATTGCGTTTGTCGGTGCCACCGGTGCCGGCAAGACGACGATTACCAATCTTATCAACCGCTTCTATGACATTGCGGACGGCAAAATCCGCTATGACGGCATCAACATCAATAAAATCAAAAAAGCAGACCTTCGCCGTTCGCTCGGTGTGGTATTGCAGGATGTAAATCTGTTTACCGGAACAGTGATGGAGAATTTGCGTTACGGCAATCTTGACGCCACCGATGAAGAATGTATTGCCGCCGCGAAGCTTGCCAACGCCGACGGATTTATCCGTATGCTGCCGCAGGGATACAACACCGTGCTGAAAGGCGACGGCAGCGGACTTTCGCAAGGGCAAAGACAGCTGATCTCCATTGCCCGTGCCGCCGTGTCCGATCCTCCGGTTATGATATTGGACGAAGCCACTTCCTCCATTGACACCCGTACTGAAGCGTTGATACAAGACGGTATGGATAAGCTGATGAAAGGCCGAACGGTATTTGTCATTGCTCACCGGCTTTCCACCGTTCAAAATTCGGATGTCATTATGGTGCTTGATCACGGACACATCATCGAGCGCGGCAACCACGAAAAATTGATTGCAGAAAAAGGCACCTATTATCAGCTATACACCGGTGCGTTTGAATTGGAATAAAGCAAAAACCGGAAGGCTTAAAGCCTTCCGGTTTTTGCTTTATTCGAGAGTGTTTGGTCTTCAGAAAAGATTAGCCTTGCTTTTTCTTCGTCAGCACGATACCGGCACCGGCAACAGCGGTCAAGCCGAGCAGAGCGGGGACAACCGGGAAAGCTGCACCGGTGGAGGGGGATTCATTGGAGCCGCCGGTCGTCGCGGTCGCGCCCTCGCCGACATAGGTCAGGCGAACCTGATCCAGGAACAGCGTCCACGCCACATCGTTGAGCAGCGTAATCTTGACCTCTTCCGTGTCCGCGGGCAGCGCATTTTTCAGGGAGACGGCTACAGTCGAAAACGTGGCATTACCCGTGATCGCGACCGGCTCCGCTGCCTGCAGCTCGACTTGTGTAAACGTATCCGAACCGCTGGCGCGCACTTCTACCTTGACGTCACGATCCAGCTCAAAGAAGCCGTTCGCCATCTGCAGGGAAAGCGCAAAATCCGAAATGGTGTTGCCGCTCATCTTATAGGAAACATACTCCGCCGCCGCGCTCTTCTTACCAAGCACGGACAGGTGGGTCTCCGCGTGATCCGCAAACAGATCCCAGCCCTCCGACTTATCCGACATTTTATCGTTTGTGGTAAAATCATCGACGAATTCCGTGGTGGTTGCTTCCGGCTTTGTGGTCGTGGCGGCGGTCGACGCTTCGGTCGAAGTCGTGGTCACGGCCGGTTCCTCGACAGTGGTTGTGGTTGTCGGTTCTTGAGTCGTTGTGGTGGTAGGCTCTTGACTTGTTGTGGTGGTCGGAGCAGCAGCCCCCTCAACGTAGGTCAGTTCGACTTTGTTGAGGAACAACGTATAGCCGATCGGATTTTTCAGCGTGAACTTGACTTCCTCTACATTCGATGCCAAATCTTTGGGTGTCAGCGCCACATTTTTAAAGTTGTCATTCTTTGTATCGGTGACGGCGCCTTCCGTCCATTCCACGTCGGTAAACGTATCCGAACCTGCCAGGCGAACTGCCATTCCCAATTCTCCCGTCAAATTTTTAAATCCGGCATGATAGGTTACCGTGAGCGTGAAGGCTGAAATAACTTTACCGTCTTTTTTGTAAGTGATAGACCGCGGGGTGCTGTCGTTCGGCTTGCCGATGACAGACTCGTGATGCTCCGCATGATCAGGAAAAATCTCCAACCCGTCCGACTTGCTGGATACCTTGCTCAGATCGGTCAGATCATCCACAAAGCTCTCCGCTGCCGGCGCCGCCTCGTCATAGGTCAACTCGACTTTGTTGAGGAACAACGTATAGCCGATCGGATTTTTCAGCGTGAACTTGACTTCCTCTACATTCGATGCCAAATCTTTGGGTGTCAGCGCCACATTTTTAAAGTTGTCATTCTTTGTATCGGTGACGGCGCCTTCCGTCCATTCCACGTCGGTAAACGTATCCGAACCTGCCAGGCGAACTGCCATTCCCAATTCTCCCGTCAAATTTTTAAATCCGGCATGATAGGTTACCGTGAGCGTGAAGGCTGAAATAACTTTACCGTCTTTTTTGTAAGTGATAGACCGCGGGGTGCTGTCGTTCGGCTTGCCGATGACAGACTCGTGATGCTCCGCATGATCAGGAAAAATCTCCAACCCGTCCGACTTGCTGGATACCTTGCTTAGATCGGTCAGATCATCGACAAAGCTCTCCGACGCAGCCGCTGCTTGAAACAAGCCTGCACAGAGGATGGTAACCAACAGTGAGCAAACTGCCAGTATAGCGAACAGTCTTTTGGACAAAAAATGCCGTTTCATAATCGTTGACTCCTTTCTTTCCTAAAACGAGTTGTCCCGCCTTGCTTCTGCACAACGCCGACAAAATTCATATTTTGCCAACAACGCTTTGATAATACGCTTGATAATCGGTATAGACCTGCTCGGTATCCTCGCGGCCAAGTCCCATACGATGCCCCGGCTCGTTCATCAAGCCGGTGTACTGATAGCCATACACCTGTTCGAGCATATCGTAGCAATGAATTTCCTTGATCAGATTCTCGCACGTCTTGGGCGCGAGTCCCTCGTCGAACGGGAACGCGAAGATTTCCATATCCACCCAGAAATGCGTACCGGTCTCTGCGCACATTTCCGCAATCTGCGGAATATTGTTTTCGCTGCGCGCGAACGCGAACGGGATCATGATATCCAGATTCTCCAGAATCGGCCGCCATTCCTTGCGGTACCAATCCATATGGATGTTATTGGGCGCCAGCGCCACCGGCTTTGTCGGTGTCAGCTCGTGCACGAATTGCTTGTATTCACGGAAGAACGCGGCGATGTCGTGATGCTTCTCGTCCGGAACCGGATCGTAACCATAATACAGCGCCCCCATGATCTCCTCCGATATGTACCAGCCATAGAAGGATTTGTGGTGGCCGTACCGTTCGTGCAATTCGCGTGTGACACGCTTATGCCATTCCAACGATTCAGGCGAAAAATCGAACCATGCATACAGCCCAACGCCGGGGAACACCGCCATATCGCACTCGTCCGCCGCGGTCAGGATTGCCTCGATGGGATCCTGCGCTTTGATCGGCACGCGTCCGGGATACAGCGTGCTGTCGTAAAACGCGCGGCCATCATAGGTGTCCGCCGTCATGTCGTGCTGGTGCACATAGCGGGCGCTGTCAAACACATTCTGAATCAGCACGCTGGTCACGCCGATCTTGTGCATGGAATACACCTGCTGTTTCCAGCCGTCGTCATCCAGCTCCCGCAAGGCGGGGTTAAAATGCCGCGCTTCATCGTCGCTCCAGTGATAGATGCTCACCCAGCAGCCGTCCAGCAGGCAGGTCGAATGTACATCGGAATGCACAATCTCATAGTCCTGTTCCAGCGTTTCCAACGCCTGTCCATCCGCCGTCAAAAAGGTAATGCACAGCGTAAATTTGCCGATCAGCCCGGCCGTGTCCGGATAGATCTTGTTGAGCGCCAATCCGGCTGTGATCGGGAAGCTGCCGCAATCACGCACGCTGCCGTCCGCCCGCACGGCCTGTACCCGAACCTGCTGCGCCTCCTGTGATGCAAGCCGAAGCTCCAGCCGCCCGTTTTCCGAAACGCGCCGCGCAGGTACCGGCGTACAATACTGTTGTTTCATAAATGTCAAACCATGCCTTTCCCCTTCCCACTCCTCCGGCTGTGCCGGAGGAGTGGGAAGTCAAACAAATATAGTCAATATCGTGCTTATTTCAGCAAGGCGTTGGCATCGTCCACCATCTTTTGATAAGTGGTCTCATACTGCGCCAGCTTTTGGTTGATGTCTTCGCCGTTGCGCACATCGTACAGCAGATAAAATGCGCCGAAGCCCTTCTCCAGAATACCGTCGGTATAGGACGGGATATACGCGCTCTTAGCCAACGTGTCATACAGCTCCTGACTGCCCGGCATCAGCTTCGCCGCGTCCTCCTCGCCTTTCTTTTCCAGTTCATCCAGAATCATGTCGATGAGTTTGCCCGCGCTGTACGGGGATTTCGAGCCATTGGAAATTGCAAAGCCGGAGGAATGGCCGAAATTCTTGCCTTCCTTGTTGTCCGGGCCGACCGGGAACGGCGCCACACCGAAATCAAATTTGACTGTGCCGTCTGCTTTCAGCTTTGAGAATACGGCTTCTTCATAGCTGTATGCGCCGTGCATAGCCGCTTTGCCCTTCAGGAATTTGTTCTGGCCGGTCACATATCCGTTGCCGCAGATCTTGTTCTTCTTGAAAATATCCTGTACCATTTCCAAGGTGTTGCGCATCTCGGACGTTTTGATGTTCAGGACATATTTCCCGTTTTCAAATTTTACCGCGGAAGCCAGATTGGTCGCCTGAAACACCTCATCAAACATGTTTTCAAGGCCGGCGATACCCGCTTCGTCATCCTGACAGGTACGCGCGATTTCCACGAAGGAATCCCATGTCCAGCTGCCGGCCTTATACCGGTTCATCGGTTCATCCTCATCATAACCGTTGGCGGACAAGATGTCCTTGTTGTAATACAGCACATAAGGCGTCACCGACACGCCGGCCGCATAATACTTGCCGTCAAATTTTACGAACGTATCCATCGCCGACAGATTCAGCTTGGCGCGTCCCAGATCCACATAGTCGTTGACCGGCAGAAGATAATTTTTCTGATACATGCCCAGATACTGATCGACTGTAATCGCAAACACATCGACCGGTTCTTTTGCCGCGATCTGCGCCGCTACTTTTTCGCTCCACAGCTGCTCGCCGACCGCCTGCACGATCTCGACTGTTTTTCCGTATTTTTGTTCAAACGCTTTTACAGCGGCATTATACGCCGCGTTGTTGACGCCGCTTTCCTCTTTTCCGTCGTAACCGGGAATGAGAATGCTGACCTTGCCGGTTTCCGCCTTGATCTTCTCATCGGTGTTGAACGAAGAGCCGGAGCTGGGCGTGCCGGACGAAGAGGACGCGGGATCTTTGGTACCGCAGCCCGCCAGCGGAAGTGCCAGCAAAGAGGCCGCCATGATTGCCGTAAGCCATCTGGTTGTCTGTTTCATAAAAATTCCTCCTGTTAATGTATAATTTAAGCGAACACCGCTTTAGTCAACCCCACAGCTTGTGCGCCGCCAGAGCGACCTGCGCACAGTCTGCATTGTACGCCGGGAAGGGATGCCCGGTTTCGATGAACCGAACGCGATAGGTTTCGAGGAAGCGCTCCATCCGCTGTGTATCGCCCATATAGGCGGCGGTATACGGGATCAATCCGTTGAGGAATGGCGCCAGCTTCTCACCGCGCAGCTCCACCCAATCCGCATCCTCGCCGGAATAGTGGACATTGAAGGTGTCATACAAGTATCGTGCGCGGGGATGCTCCGGCGGCAGCAGCCCCATCACTATCGGGAACAGCTGCGCCAGCGCGTCGGGATAGAACTTGTCCCAATCCAGCACTTCGGGGAAACGCTGCCGCACGTCTGTCGCACCAACCGCGTAGCATTGGGCATTTTCGTCCCAGAGGATCGTTTCGATCGCCTCAAAAATCGTTGTTTTGTATTGCGGAATCTCCTCCAGCCGATTCTGTGCGAGCTCCTTCTCCACACCGCTCGCATCATAAAGGCCATACAGCTTTTCCGCCGCAGTCAGGCCCTTGTACACTTCGCAGTTGTCCATCAGGTATTTGGCGTGATAGTCCGGCTTTGCCCACGTCAGGCCGTTGTCCAGCGTGCAAAGCATTGCGCGGTAGATGCGGTGTACCTCCGGCGCATGGCGCAGAATGTACGCGGTGTCGCCGGTCGTGCGGCCGTATTCCCACAGCAACTCCAAAAACAGTCCCGCATAGGAATCGGTCGAATCATAAGACAGTGTGCCGGTGTTTGAATCGTGGAGGATCTCCTCCGTCACGCTGCCGTCCGGCTGCAAGGTCAGCTCGTAATCATAGATCGTGCCGTCCTCGCCGTTATAATCGGCTTCGGCGGTATTGAGATGGCGGAAATGCCAATCCAGATAGCCGCGCACGCAGCCGCCATAAACCTCCGGCTTCAGCAGCAGCGCAAGGCCGGCAAATTCGGAAAAGTACGGACACACCTTGCTTTTGTCCCCCGCCTTGTTCAGCGGGAACATAGGGAACGCGCCGTTTGCTGTCTGAAGCCCGGCCAGCCAGGCCAGAATGGGATCGACATACGGCGTAATGTCCATGAGAACCGCCTCCTTATCTTGTCATCCGAGCGCCGACAGCTTCTCGACCATAATCGCTGCTGCCATGCAAGCCTTGCCGGCGTCAGCATTATACAGCGGGTAGGCATGATTTTTCATGACCTTGCGATACATCGTCATGTAGTTTTTGACGCGGACGTCGTCGCCCATTATCGCCGCAACATGCACCAAACTGCCCCAGTAGAAAGAGTCCGGAATACTCATGTGATCCCAGTCTTTTTTAGACTCGCCGGTGGAATAGTGGCTGTTAAAATCGCTGTACAGCTTTTGCGCCCGCGCATCCGTCGGCTTGAGCAGACCGGAGGCGATAACAAACAGCTGCGCCGTTGCGCTGGGATAGAAATTGCCCCAGCTGAACGTATAATTCGGTTCGCCGTCCATACCCAGCGCCGGATAGTAATAGCCGTCATCCTCGTTCCACATTAACTTTTCGATCTGCCGGGCAACCTCGGTATAGCTGGCTTTCAGCTTGGAAAGCGTTGCCGATGCGCCGGATTTTTGAGGCACGAGCACTTTTTCATACAAGTTGATCGCGTCACCGATGCCCTCCCATACCTCACAGTTGTCCATGAGATATTTGACCGGATAATCCGGCTTTGCCGTGGTCAGGCCATCGTACATGGTGGCATACAGCGCGCCGACAATACGCTCGATATCACTGTAATGATTGACAATGTATGCCTTATCCCCGGTTTTCTCATAATACTTCCACAGCACCATCAGGAAGGTAGCGGCATAGGAATCGGTGGAATCATACTCTTTTTTCCCATTGAGGATGAGAATGTCCTCTTGGACGACATTGCCGCCACTGACCTTGATGTGATAATCGTAAATCGTACCATCCACGCCGTTATAGTCGGTTTCGGCGGTGTTGAGATGGCTGAAATGCCAGTCCATATACCGTTTGACCGCGGGGATGTGCTTCTTATCGCCGTCCAGAATCGCCAGTGCGCCGAAATCCGCAAAATACGGATTCATTTTGACAGTGCCGTCCTTCACCGGCGTCATCGGAAACGCGCCGTTAGGCAAAATCATATCCGCCAACCATTGCGTTTCGATCTCGACGATCTCTTTATAGAACGCCAGATCCTCTTTGACCGTATCCGGATCCGTCGGGCGGGTGGGGAGCGAGGTCGGCGCATTGGTCGCACTGCCGGTTGTAACCGCGCTGGTGGAACCGTTTTCGCCGCCGTGGCTGCCGGTCGATCCGCTTTCGCTTCCGGTCGATCCGTTTTCCGTTGCGGAAGATTCACCGGTCGCCACCTGCGAACCGCCGGACGAGCCCTCGGAGCCGGCAGACGAGGACGGATCCTGCGAACCGCCGCAAGCGGCCATCAGAGACGCCGTCAAGGCAGCCGCGGCCGCCAGAGCCAAACCTCGAAACAGAGCGTTTACTTTCATGTGTGAACCCATTCCTTTCGCATAAAGCCGAAGATATATACAGATGGTTTGCCAAATGGTGCCGCGCCAAAAACCGTCATCCGACGATACCGGTACGTTCCACGCTCTCGGTAAAGAATCGCTGTACCAGCACATACATCGCGATCAGCGGCAGCACCACGATCAGGCAGGCCGCAGCCAAAATTGAATCACTGAGCAGCTTGATATCCGCGCCCATCGTTTGCCCGGCCATATTTTGCAGCTGGTTGTTGAGCGCCGTGCTCACGCCGGTGACCGCGACGGACAACGGGAATTTATCGTTGAGCAGCATACCGGACAAAACATAGTCGTTGTAATACCACACCACCGAAAAGACCGTGACGGTCAGGATCGCCGGAGTCACATTGGGGACCATCACGCGCAGGAAAGTACGCATCGGACCGCAGCCGTCAATAAACGCCGCCTCCTCCAGCTCCTTGGGCATGTTGCGGAAAAACTGCCGCAGGATGAAAATGTACAATCCCGACCGGATACCGGTTCCCAGCGCCGCCTGAATATAAAACTGCCAGGTGGTGTTGAGCAGATGCATGGATTGCAAATTCACATACAGCGGGATCATGTAGGTCTGCGTCGGCACAATGATATTGAACAGCAGCAAACCGAACAAGGCAGATTTGCCTTTGAACTGGAACCGCGCGAAACCATAGGCGACAAACAGAGAGGACGCTACCTGCAGCAATACGCTGGGGACCAGAATGCGCAGCGTGCTTTTCAGCGCCTCACTGTAACCTATCAGCTGAAATGCCATTTTGAAATTGTACAGGTTCAGCCCGCTCGGGATCCACACAACGGTGGGATCAAAGGTATCCTGTACGGTTTTGAACGAGCTGGACAGCATGAACAATACCGGATACAGCATGATAAACCCGGTGCCGAGCAGAAATATCGCGCGAATGACCGATTTGAGCAGATGCAGCGCCGCGTTTTTCTGTGCGTGGAGGCGGGAATCGGCAGGACGCGCCCGCCAGGCTTTCCACTTTGTCATCATATCCTTTTCCCCTCCTCAATCCGTCGCATAGAAAATTTTGCGGGACGCCAGCACATTGATCAGCCCGATAATGACCAAAATACAAACAAAATAAATCACGCCGATGGTCGCGCTGTACGCATAGTTGTTGTTGGTATAAAAATTGCGGAGCATCTGCATGACTTTGTTTCCGTAATCGGTAAAACCGTCAATGATCGTATAAATCACAGCGACAAGCAGCGTCGGGGAAATGGTGGGAAACGTGATTTTCCAGAATTTTTCCCAAGCGGTTGCCCCCTCCATCACCGCCACCTCATAAAAGCTGGACGGAATGTTATTGATGGCGGCAAGCAGCAGCAAAATCTGTACGCCGGATTTCCATGTCAGATCGAAAATCTCGTTAAGGATTTTCGTGATGGACTGCAGGATCTGATCGGGAATGCCCAGCGCCGCGAACACGTTCACCAGATCGGGCGCTTTGAACAGATACCCCGGCGACATATCCGACACCGCCGAACCACTCATCATGACCTGCGTTTTCAGAATCGTAATCACCACACCGGAAGCGATGATAACCGGGAAGAAGAA
>CATWUX010000048.1 GCA_958354085.1 uncultured Oscillospiraceae bacterium
TACACCGGCTGGCCGCCGTTGACCACCGTGATGTCCACATCCTCGCCGATTTTGGCCGCCAGGCTTTCGCGCACGGCGTTGGCTTCGTCTTCGGTCGTGCCTTCGCCGAACATCAAGGTGATGAACGATACGTCCTTACCGGCCGCGCGGCGCGCCGCGATAATACTGCGGGTGAGCTTGACTGCCGCGTGCGGAATGTCGGTATCCACAAAGGACAGCTTGCCGTTATCCAGCGCCAGAATCTGTCCCTCCTTGATCGCGTGGCCACCGAAATCGCTGTCCCGCGCGGCAAACGTGATCTGGCCGGTGGAAACGTTGTCCGCCGCTTTCATCATGCCCAGCAGGTTGTCTTCCACCGAGGCGTCGCTTTCAAAGTTGAGCATGGCGCATACGCCCTGCGGGATCGTGCGGGTGGGCAGCACATGCACCGTGCGGTCGGCCAACGGCACGGCCTGTTCCGCCGCCAGAATGATATTTTTGTTGTTGGGCAGCACATACACGACCTTGGCGGGCGTGGCGTGGATCGCGTTCAATATATCGTCGGTGGACGGATTCATGGTCTGCCCGCCGGACACAATCTGATCGCAGCCCAGATCGCGGAACAGCTCCTGCAAACCATCGCCCGCGGCGACGGCAACAAAGCCGTAGTCGTTTTCCGGTTCAACACGGGCGGGCGGCTGCGGCTGTGCCGCCGCTTCATCGTCCACCCAGCCGGCATTCGCGTGCTGGATGCGCATATTTTCGATTTTCACGGTTTCAAAGGCGCCGTACAGCAGCCCCTCCTGCAAAGCCTTGCCGGGGTCGTTGGTGTGTACGTGAACCTTGATGATCTCCTCGTCGTCCACAACGACCACACAGTCGCCGATGGATTCCAGATACGCGCGCAGCCGCAGCGGATCGCGTGTGTTCCCCTTTGCACGTGCAACGATAAACTCGGTGCAGTATGTAAAGGTGATCTCCGCGTCCGATGAACCGGCGGCGCTCACAGCCTTTACAGCAGCGGGGGAAGAGGTTTCCTCGGCGGAGGCGACGATTTCGCCGCCGTGGAAAATATCCTGCATGGCGCGGAAAATGATGCACAGGCCTTGTCCGCCGGCATCCACCACGCCGGCTTTTTTCAGCACGGGCAGCAATTCGGGCGTGCGCGCAAGCGAGGCTTCCGCCTCGTCGCAGATAATGTCCCATACGGCGTTGACGTCCGGGTTGGACGCGGCGGCGGCAATCGCTTTTTCCGCCGCTTCACGCGCGACCGTCAGGATCGTGCCTTCCGTGGGCTTCATGACCGCTTTGTAGGCGGCCTCCACGCCCAGACCGAGCGCGTTCGCCAAATCGGCGCCGTCCGCTTCGGTTTTTCCTTTCAGCCCTTTGGAAAATCCGCGGAACAGCAGGGACAGGATCACGCCGGAGTTGCCGCGTGCGCCGCGCAGCAGCGCGCTGGACGCGACGTCTGCGGCTTCGCTGACGGTGGGATCGGCCAAACGCGCCAATTCCCGTCCGGCGGCGGACAGCGTCATGGACATATTGGTACCGGTATCGCCGTCCGGCACGGGGAAAATATTCAGCTCGTCCACCGATTGCTTGGCGGCTGCCAAGCAGTGGGACGCCGAGATCATCGCATCCCGTAGTAATTTACCTTGAATCAACACAAGCACTCCCTTGCGGGTGAGCCGCCCGGGCGTGAAGCCACAAGGCTGGTCACGCCGATTATTCGGATTTCATTCCGTCTACAAACACGTTTACCTTCTTCACATCCAGACCGGTGGCCTCTTCCACCGTATAGCGCACCTTATTTACAATGCTCTTGGCAATCGCGGATATGTTCATGCCATAGATCACGCAGATGTGCAGATCCACAATCAGCTTATCGTTTTCGCTGCGCACGCGGATGCCGTCGTCGGCAAAGGAGCGGCGGGAAAACATCGAGCGAAGTCCCTGTTTTGTTCCGCTTTTGACCATACCGGCGACACCGTAGCAGGAGGAAGCCGCGTTTCCGATCAGATAAGCGAAATATTCCTGCGAAATTTCAATGGTGCCCAAATGGTTTTCAATGCGAATCATACAAATGCACACGCCTTTCTTGTACAAGATGGGATTACCGTGTCAGCACCCAGCCGCCGATGCCGGCATACACGTTGAACACGGAGGGCGTCACGCCGTTCATCGAACGGTTATAGGCGGCCATGCCGTCCCGCCAGCAAAGGGGGATAAACGGCACATCGGAAACAAACAGCTCCGTGAACTGCGCCGGCGTCTTGGCGCCGGATAAAAAATCCGTATACGCGTCGGCGGACGCGGTGGAGGACAGGCCTCCCGCGCCGGCGGCGCCGCTGCCGGAAAAGAAGGGGCGCAGGCTCAAATCGGCGCTCAGCCGAATCTCGCCCAGATACAGATCAAACTGCCCCTTGTTCAGCCGGTTTTGGACATCCGCAAACGGCAGCGTGGTGACGGTCAGCGTTACGCCGACCTGTTCGAGCTGCCGGCGAAGCACCTCGGCGGCGGCGGTTCGGAAGCTGTTGTCCTGATTGATGAGCAGTTCCAGCGACAGCGTTTTTGTATTCTGACTGCTGCCACTCTTTGTATTATACCCCGCCTGCTCCAATTGTGCAACCGCTGATTCTATATTTTCTGTGTCGGAAAAGCCCGAAAGCTCCGAAAAACGGCTCCAATTGGGGTGAAACGGGGTCGTTGCAGGGCGTGCATAGCCGGCGAAGGCTTCTTTGCACAGCGTACTGCGGCCGATCGCCGCGGATAAGCCCTGCCGCACAAGCGGTTCGGAAAGAGCGCCGCGGCGATGGTTGATGCCGAGAAAAACCAGATAATTCATCGGCGCGTTCAGGCTGGCATTGGAGGTGCGTGGGATTTCGCCGCCGGACAAATCGCTGAAAAAATAACTCAGAGAGCCGTTTTCCAAGCCGCTCAGCATCGCGTCTCCGGTGGACAGATGCTGGAGATAGATCGTGGTATTGGCGGCCGGAGCCGGCAGATACGGATTCGGGGTGAGCTTGGCAGCCGTACCGTCGGCCGTGAACACATACTGCCCGGAACCCAGCGGGACGTCCGCGCTTTTCTGCGCGGCGTCCGAGGCACGCAGGACGGGGAAGGATAAACAAGCCGCGAATTGTATGTCCGCCTGCCGCAGCGTAAAAACAATGGTTTTGTCGTCGGCCGCGCGTGCCGCCTGTACGTTTTCCAGCAGCGGCTGAAAAACGGCGGCTTGCTTGGCGAGCGCAAAAGAACCGGCAACGTCCGCGGCGGTGACGGGAGATCCATCGGAGAATACCGCGTCGCTGCGCAGAACGGCGACAGGCGCAAGGGGATTGGTGTTGTCCAGCGAAGCGGCCAGCGCCAGCTGCGGCGTCAGTTCCGCGTCCAGTACCGTCAAACCTTCGTATAGAAGAGGCGTCAAATCCAGATTGACGCGGGAAGCGGCGCGATAGGGGTTGATAGGATCGGCGTTGCTGTAGCTGATCGTCAGCTTTTGCGGCTCGCCGGAGGAGGAAACGGCGGGAGGAACCGAGGAATCCGGCTTTCGATCCGACTCTTTCGGGATCGTGGAACAGCCGGCCAGCGCCAACAGCCACGCACCGGTAAGAAGAAGAGCACAGCTACGCCGCATGAACGACCAGTCCTTTCCGTTTCTTTGCCGCATCCATAGGATGGCATATACAATTTATTATTATACGATATCTTTTTAGAATAATCAAGAGAGGAGACCATATTATTTGACAATCAAACTGTTTATGCCGTTAATTTTTGTATCCGCTGCCGTACTGCCGAATACCGGTGAACCGTTATAAAGAAAATGTGACGTGCCGGGCATCGGGATGGAAGGATAAGTGGTATCCTTTTTCCCAGCTTCCCACAAGCAAACCGGTATCCTCATCGCAGAAATCGGTGAAATGCATATAGGGAAGCTGAATCGTCGCGATATGCTGTCGATCGCGCAGGGAGAAAACCATCGTTTGCATACCGGCAAAAACGAGTGCGGCATATGCGTGTGTCTGTGAAATCACGACGTGAAACGGAAGAATATCCGGGAGCGGGCTGTCAAACTCGCGTGTTTCGCCGGTGCGGATGTTGGTTTGCCATAAGCGCCTGTCGGCAATACTCAAGACAAAATAATCTTCGCCGACTGAAAAGGCGGCGCGTGCCACACCGGGAAGATGTGGCAGACAGAGTATACCGTCTGGAGCTGGCGTGTCACCGCTAAATAAGCAAAGAGCTTCGGTATCCAGAAGTCCGATTTTTTGTTGGTAGAGGTCATAAAAAATCTGTTGCACCGGCGCAGTTCGAGGATATTCCAGAAAAACAGGAAGGTCTTGCAAGATGGGAAAAAGAAAGAACTGCCGACTTGGCGAAAAAAAGCAAAAGTCCAGAAAACGATCGCCCATTGGCAGCGCAACCGGGTGAATATTCTCCGCAATATTATCGGTTTTCGAAGCATACAGCTGGTGCAATTCATGGTTGTCACAGGAATATAAATAGTAGGCGCCATTCATTTTTTTAAGCAGAAGCTGGTTTTTCAGCCAGCATGTGCTGTGGGTACGGGCGCTGTTCGGAAGAGAAGAGCGGATTCCGGTGGTACGATCATAGAGGTATACTTTGCCTTTGCTTGTAATCGCATAGCTTTCGGCCGATGCCGCCATATGATAGGCAGCGCAATCAAAACGCTGTAAAACCGACAATTCCATAAAGCGTTTCCGTCCTTTCTTCATCAAACGGGTTATTCCACCTGCAGGCGTTCAACAGCATGGTTTTGCCGGTGTCGGTGATGAAACCGGTGCCGCCGGGCAGGATTGGTTCATCAGCGGCTGTTCGCTATGTTATCTCTCCTCTTCGCCGCTTGTCGATGCTTTCTCTTTGTATAAGAAAACACCGCATCCCCATCCGAGAGGTTCTCCCTTTTTCATGCGTTTAACATATGCTCGCCGCAAAGAGGTATTCTGCGGCAGCTTATCGGGATCTCCTTCATAGGCGCAATCAAACAACCGCCACACATCGTTATAGTCATCGGCTTGACCGCTTGCAACGATATTAAAATCCTTATAGAAAGCCGCCAGATTCGAATCGGGAGCCAAAACCGTCATGTTCCATGGATCCAGAAGCCACGAAGAACACATAAAAATAAGCGGAACCCCTTGGAATTCATCCTTGAAAAAAGCTGCCGCCTGCCTGTATGAGTCAAGTACGAGACTATGCGTTAGTCTTTCTCCTGTTCGGGGAATATGAACAGAGAGCGCCTTGCTGCCGGCCGGCAAAAACAGGCCGTCTACCTTGCAGTCCATAGGAAGCGCGCTGATTTCAAACTCCAAACGCCCGATGCCAAAACAGGTCAAATTGAAAAACAGCGTGAACCATTCCGCTACAAATGTACCAACCACGCCCTTGACCAGCCGGCATTCTTCCAGTTTATAGCGCAAATCCGCCATAGACTGATAAAAAACCGCCTCATCAATACCACGCTCCGCATAACGCAGCCGCAATTTTTCTGCCAGACAAAGGAACAGCAGCATCGCAGAGGTATATTCATGAATGGCAAACTTTTGCCCCAGCTTTTTCATGTCTTCAAGCATTTGCTTATAGTCGCATTTTTCTGTCTCATCATACTGCGCCATTAGGCCGATAAGTGTCTCGCGCGCCGCCTCATCCTTGAAAATTTGCTCCAACGACGACTCAAAGACCTCGATTGCCTCGGAGGGAAAATGAAGGCGCGACATCAATGCGCAAACGGTATTCTTCACGTCTCCTACAACCATGGAACACGTTTCCCTTCTTTCGATTTCATTTCACCCGCTTTTTCGTCCTTTCTCCATCAAACGGGTTATTCCACCTGCAGGCGTTCAACAGCGGTGGTTTTGCCGGTGGCGTTGTCCAGCGTGAACAGCACCGCGTTCAGGCGGCACGGCCCTTCGGCGGTCGCAAAACGAACCGGCAGCTTTTCTTTCATTTTCGCGATGGCGAGCGCGGGCCGCACGCCCAGCACGGATTCCGTCGGGCCGGTCATGCCGGCGTCGGTGATAAAACCGGTGCCGCCGGGCAGGATCTGCTCATCGGCGGTCTGCACATGCGTATGCGTGCCGAACAGCGCCGAGATCCGCCCGTCAGCATAATACGCCAGCGCTTTTTTCTCGGCGGTCGCCTCCGCGTGGAAGTCCACGATGCAGAATTTCGGGTGACCGGCTTGCTCCAGCAGCGCGTCCAGCGTTTCAAACGGGCACGCCAGCGGCTCCATATACACCACGCCCATGAGATTGATGACCGTCACCTGCCACCGCCCGCGATCGACCACGGTGAAGCCGCGTCCCGGCGCGGATGCCGGGAAATTGCCCGGGCGGAGCAGCGCCGGATTTTCCTCCAGCTTCTCATAAAATTCACGGCGGCGATAGGTGTGGTTGCCGCCGGTGATCACGTCCGCGCCGCTGTCAAAAATATGGGCGGCGGACACCGGCGTGATGCCGTTGCCGTCGGCGGAATTTTCGCCGTTGACAATGCACACGTCCACCGCGTATTGCCGCTTGAGCGCGGACAGTACCCGCCGCAGCACGCCGCAGCCGGCCGTTCCCACCACGTCGCCGACACATAGAATATTCATGCTGTCATCCCTCCTGCTGTCCCTTGGAAATGGTTTTCCCCCGCTGCATCGAATCATGCATCCTCCGGCGGAAACCGTAAACGGCGCCCCCTGCGGAGCGCCGTTTTTCGATCATTTTGCATATTCGACCGCGCGATTTTCGCGGATAAGATGTACCTTGATCTGACCGGGATAATCGAGGTTTGCCTCGATCTTCTTCGCAATGTCCCGTGCAAGCAGCGTCATCTGATCGTCGTTTACCAGCTCGGGGCGCACGATGATGCGCACTTCACGGCCGGCCTGGATCGCAAAAGAGCGTTCCACGGCGTCAAATTCGTTCGCCAGCTCCTCCAGCTTCTCCAGACGCTTGATGTAGTTCTCCAGATTCTCGCGGCGGGCGCCGGGGCGTGCGGCGGAAATCGCATCCGCAGCCTGTACCAAACAAGCCACGACCGTCGCGGCTTCCACGTCGCCGTGGTGCGCCTGAATCGCGTGTATGACCGCTTCGCTTTCTTTATACTTGCGGGCGATGTCCACACCGATCTCGACGTGCGAGCCTTCGACCTCGTGGTCGATGGCCTTGCCGATGTCGTGCAGAAGACCGGCACGGCGGGCAACGACCGGATCAATGCCCAGCTCGCTGGCCATGATGCCGGAAAGGAACGCGACCTCCATCGAGTGGTTGAGCACATTCTGCCCGTAGCTGGTGCGATAACGCAGCCGGCCGAGCAGCCGCATGATTTCGGGATGGATCCCGTGCAGACCGGTTTCCAGAACGGCGCGCTCGCCCTCCTGCTTGATGGTCGCCTCCACCTCGCGGCGGGCTTTATCCACCATTTCTTCAATGCGCGCGGGATGGATACGGCCGTCCGAAATCAGCCGTTCCAGTGCGATGCGGGCGATTTCGCGGCGAACCGGATCAAAACCGGACAGCGTGATCGCCTCGGGTGTGTCGTCGATGATCAGATCCACGCCGGTGAGCGTCTCGATCGCGCGGATATTACGGCCTTCGCGGCCGATGATGCGGCCCTTCATTTCATCGTTGGGCAGCGGCACGACCGACACCGTGGCCTCGGTCACCTGATCGGCGGCAACGCGCTGGATCGCGTGAGAAATCAGGTTGCGCGCGCGCGCGTCCGCCTCTTCTTTGAGTTGATTCTCAATTTCGGCGATCTTCAGCGCCTTTTCGTGAACGAGCTCGTCGGTCAGCGTGCTGAGAAGGTATTCCTTAGCCTGTTCGGCGGTGTAACCGGAGATACGCTCCAGCATTTCGAACTGGCTTTTTTTCAGGTTTTCGATATCCTCCAGACGGGAATCAATATCCTTCTGTTTTTTGGCGAGGACCTCTTCCTTCTTTTCATAATTTTCGATTTTACGGTCAAGGGTTTCTTCTTTCTGCTGGATGCGGCGCTCCTGGCGCTGCACGTCGTTGCGGCGCTCCTTCAGCTCGCGCTCGGATTCGCTGCGCAGCCGATGGATCTCGTCCTTGGCTTCCAGCAGGACTTCTTTTTTCTTGGATTCTGCATCCGCATTTGCGCTTTTTATGATACGTTCGGCTTCCGCCTCGGCAGAACCGATGGCTGCTTCCGCCGTCTTTTTTCTATGAGAAACGCCGGAACGAAAGGCGATAATACCAGCAATCACGCCGCCTGCTACAAGGCCGGCAATGCACATCAGAATGGCAATTACAATATCAACCTGCACGTAAAACTTACACCTCCTGTTACTTCGTTTTTGTTTTCATTTTGAGTACGGGAACGCAGGGGATTTTCGGTCAACCGCCGCGAAAAGCAGCGAAAAAACGCGGAAATCAACGAGATTCCCGTGTGGGGATAATCAAGACCAAAACCGCGCGCAGTCCGCAAGCGGAGGCGCAGCGCACGGGTGATGGCGGGATATGTCAAAGCAGCGGCACCGTCCGGTGCAAAGAGCGATATACCCAACGTACATTGTATAACGGTTTCGACCGCTATGTCAAGTAGAAAGTTACAGTTTTACAAAACTCTTTGGCGTCAAGAGGGGGAAACTTTGTCGAAATGTCCAAAATGCAGTGGAAAATTCTATAAAAATCCCCCTTACCTTTTATGAAAAAGGCAAGGGGGAGAATTCAGCGGGTAACAAAGGTGTTGACAACCAATACAATGGTCAGAATGATAATAAAACCGGAACAGACAACGGAAAACAGGTTACGGCTGCGCCGGCCTTGGATATACCGCGAGGAGACGCCGATGAGCAGGCAGGCGATCAGCGCGCCGGTCAGGTCGATGACGACGCGCAGCTCCACCGGCGTCAGCGAACAAACGGTGTCCAGCGCGTTGGCCAGCACGGCGCTGAAAATATGCACAAACGGCGTGATGGCCAGCGGCAATACGGCGAGGGCGTATTCCTTTTTGCCGGCGCGTAAAAATACGAGCGCCATGGCAACTAAGACAATCACGATCGCCCAACAGGCGAACAGCATACCGATGGACGTGCCGATTTTTTCCGGCGGCGTAAGCCGCAATACATCTATGGCAGGCATGGGGAATCCCCTTTCTGTTCAGGACGAATAGACACTTTACAAGAAGTATACCCATATTTCTCGGAAAAGTCAATGCGAAAAGGCGGAAATCGTTCGACCGCAGGAAAGCGGAGCGCCGGTTTCACCCCAGCAGCCGCGCCAGAATCGCGTTGGACAGCAGAAAGCCGCGCCGTGTCAGACGGATACCGGTCTCGTCGCAGAGAACCAGCTCTCGCGGCAGTGCTGCTGCCCGCCGGCGCCAGTTCGCCGGCAGCGGCTGCCCGAACCGCGCCGCGTAACCGGCCTCGGTCACGCCCTCAGCGAGCCGCAGGCGCAGCATCAGATATTCTTCCGGGCTGTTTTCGGGAATGGTGCTGTCGTCCTCTGCTTCCGGTAGCGGCGGCTTGCCCGCCAGAAACGTCGCCATATCCCGCGGGAAATAAAACCGCCGTCCGTCCAGGAAAGAGTGTGCCGACGGGCCGAGGCCGAGATAGGGCTGCTCATCCCAGTATTTGAGGTTGTGCCGGCTCTCATAGCCCGGCTGCGCGAAATTGGAGATCTCATACTGGCGGTAGCCCGCCGCCTCCAGTGCCGCGCCCGCCGTTTCATACAGCGCCGAGGCCGCGTCCTCATCCGGCAGATCCAGCGCGTCCCGCCGGGACGCATAGGGCGCCGATACGTGGCGTGCGCCCAGCCGCGCGCAGATGCGCACCGATTGTTCCGCCGACGCGGGAGTTTGCCCGCTGATGCCCAGCATCAGATCCAGCGACACGTTGGACAGGCCCGCGCGCGCGGCCGCGTCCATGGCCCGTTCCAGCTGCACGGGCGTATGCCGCCGCCCGAGTCGGCGCAGCTCTTCGCCGTTTGCGGATTGCATACCCATGGACAGGCGGTTGCCGCCCGCCGCCGCAAACGCACGCAGCGTGTCGTCCAAATCGTCCGCCGGATTTGCCTCCAGCGTGATCTCCGCGCCGCTCAGCCCGAACCGCCGCGCCGCGTGCTCCACCAGCCGTGCCAGTCGCGCGCCGCCCAGCAGCGACGGCGTGCCGCCGCCGAAATACAGCGTGTCCGCCGTCAGACCGAGCCGTGCGCTCCAGCGGTCGAGAGCCTGCTCCATCGCCGCAGTGTAGGCGTCCATCGCCGCCGCATCCTGCCCGGCCAGCGAATAAAAATCACAGTACGGGCATTTGGACAGGCAAAAGGGAACGTGGATGTAAAGGCCGATCGCCATGGCGGATTCCTCCTGCATAAAAATTGGGCACACCCATGGGTATGCCCAATTCGTTGTTTATAAACGGCTCCCGATGGGAATTGCGCGCTGATATGCTGCGCGCAAGGTCGCTTTTCAGCACGAAAACAGCAACGCTGCATTTGTGTCGGTTATTCCCGAGAGGAAAAGCGAACCGTATCAACGCCTTATACGGCGGTGATTGCGCGCACCGTATCGGCGCGCAAGGTCGCTTTTCAGCACGAAAACAGCAACGCTGTTTTCGTGCCTATTCATCCAGCTTGAGCACGGCCATAAACGCTTCCTGCGGCACCTCGACGCTGCCGAGCTGGCGCATCCGCTTTTTACCTTCCTTCTGCTTTTCCAGCAGCTTTTTCTTTCGCGTAATATCGCCGCCGTAGCACTTGGCCAGCACGTCCTTGCGCATCGCCTTGACGGTTTCGCGGGCAATGATCTTGCCGCCGATGGACGCCTGAATCGGCACCTCAAACAGCTGGCGCGGGATGTTGTCCTTGAGCTTTTCGCACATCCGGCGGGCGCGGGCGTATGCGTTGCCCGCAAACACGATAAAAGAAAGCGCGTCCACCACGTCGCCGTTGAGCAGGATATCCAGCTTGACCAGCTCGGATTCGGAGTAGCCTTTCAGCTCGTAATCAAAGCTGGCATAGCCCTTGGTGCGGGATTTGAGCGCGTCGAAGAAATCGTAGACGATCTCGTTGAGCGGCATTTCGTAATGAATGTCCACACGGGTGGGATCGAGATATTTCATGTCCTTGAACACGCCGCGCCGCTCCTGACACAGCTCCATGATGTTGCCCACATAATCGTTGGGCGCAAGAATATGTGCATCCACGATCGGCTCCTCTGCCTTGGCGATGGAGCCGGGATCGGGATAGTTGGTGGGATTGTCGATCATGCGCACCGTGCCGTCGGTGAGGGTGATGCGGTAGATAACGCTGGGCGCGGTGGTGATCAGGTCGAGATCGTATTCGCGCTCAAGGCGCTCCTGAATGATCTCCATGTGCAGCAGTCCGAGGAAGCCGCAGCGGAAGCCGAAGCCCAGCGCGACCGAGGTTTCCGGCTCAAAGGTCAGCGAGGCGTCGTTGAGCTGGAGGCGTTCGAGCGCCTCGCGCAGATCCTGATACTGCGCGCCGTCGGCGGGGAATACGCCGCAGAACACCATCGGGTTGACCTTGCGGTAGCCGGGCAGCGGCGCGGGCGCGGGATTGCTTTTCAGCGTGACCGTATCGCCCACCCGTGCATCGTGTACGGTCTTGATGGCGGCGGAGATATAGCCGACCTGTCCCGCCCGCAGGCTGTCGGTCGGTTCGAGCCGGCCGGGGCGCATCAGGCCGGTTTCCACCACGTCAAATTCCGCGCCGGTCGCCATCATGCGGATGGTGTCGCCGGGACGCACCGTTCCCTCCTTGACGCGGATGTACACGATCACGCCGCGGTAGCTGTCGTAATAGCTGTCGAAAATGAGGGCTTGCAGCGGCTTGGCGTCGTCGCCCTGCGGGGACGGAATATGGTGAACGACCGCCTCCAGCACCGCTTCGATGTTGATGCCCGCTTTGGCGGACACCAGCGGCGCGTCGGCGGCGTCAATGCCGATGATGTCCTCGATCTCCTGCCGCACACGTTCAGGGTCAGCGGAGGGCAGGTCGATTTTGTTGATGACCGGCACGATCTCCAGCCCGTGCTCGACCGCCAAATAGGTGTTGGCGAGCGTCTGGGCTTCGATGCCCTGCGAGGCGTCCACGACCAGCAGCGCGCCCTCGCACGCCGCCAGCGAACGGGATACCTCATAGTTGAAGTCCACGTGGCCGGGCGTGTCGATCAGATTGAAAATATAGGTTTCGCCGTCGTCGGCGTCGTAGGAGAGCGTCACGGCGTGCGCTTTAATGGTGATGCCGCGCTCCCGCTCGAGATCCATGCTGTCCAGCAGCTGATCCTCCATATCCCGCAGCGCGACGGCGCGCGTTTTTTCCAGGATACGATCGGCCAACGTGGATTTGCCGTGGTCGATATGGGCGATGATGCAAAAATTCCGGGTATGCTCACGGGAAACAGCCAACTTCCAACACCTCAATACATGGGATCCCCTGCGCGGGGTAGATTCCTTTTTAGTATAGCACAGAATCCGGCAAAATGCCAAGACATTTTATTTTCGCCCGCCCATTGCCAGCGGCAGAGGAATGTGCTACACTGTTGGCGGAAAATATAAGGAGCGGGTGCAAGGGTGAAAAAGGTATGGGATTTTGTGCGTCGGGAGGCGGTGCTGACCGCCGCTTGTCTGGCGGCGGCGGTGTCCATGCTGTTCGTGCCGCCGGACGCACGGTATGCGGAGTATATTGACACATCGGTGCTGGCGATTCTGTTTTGCCTGATGCTGGTCGTGGCGGGGCTGGTGCGGCTGCGGCTGTTCGACGTTGCCGCGGCGCGGCTGCTGCGCGCAACGCGGGATAGCCGCCGGCTGTCGCTGCTGCTGGTGAATCTGACCTTTTTCAGCGCCATGCTGGTGACCAACGACGTGGCGCTGCTGACGCTCGTGCCGTTCACGCTCGGACTGCTGCGCGGCGGCGAACCGAAACGGGCGATCTTTCTCGTGGTCATGGAAACGCTCGCGGCCAACCTCGGCAGTATGCTCACACCGGTCGGCAATCCGCAGAACCTGTATCTGTACGCCTATTATTCGATGGAAGCGGGCGCTTTTTTCCGCACGATGCTGCCGCTTGGCGCGGTCAGCTGGGGGTTGCTGATGCTCGTGACCGCGCTCCCGCGCGGGGAGGCGCTGGCGGCGGACGACACGCAGCCGGCGGAGCCGCCCCGGCTGCGCAGCAAATGGCAGTTTGCGGTCTTTCTCGCGCTGTTTGCGCTGTGCGTGCTGACCGTGCTGCGCGCCGTGAATGTGTGGATTTGTCTGGCAGTGGTGGCGCTGACGGTGCTGTTGCTTGACCGGTCGCTGCTGCGGCAGGTGGATTTCGGGCTGCTGCTGACGTTTGCGGCTTTCTTTATTTTCGTGGGCAACCTCAGCCGGCTGGAAGCCGTGCGGCAGGCGGCGTCCGCTTTGCTGGCGGGACGGGAGCTGGCGGCGGGTGTGCTGACCAGTCAGATCATCAGCAATGTGCCCGCCGCCATTCTGCTGTCCGGCTTCACGCAAAACGCGTCCGCCCTGCTGGCGGGCGTGAATATCGGCGGGCTGGGGACGCTGGTCGCTTCGCTCGCCAGCCTGATCGCCTATAAGCTGTACGCCAAAAGCGAGCACGCGCGCACCGGCGCGTATCTGAAAACGTTTACGCTGCTCAACCTGCTGTTTTTGCTGGTGCTGGTTCCCGTCGGCTGGCTGATGGCGGTACGCTGATGGTGGTACGTCGCCCCTTATGCGATCTTACCGCTGTATAATACTAAAATCTAATTAAACGCTTTCATTCTTTCCGGCCTGAATTGCGCCAGAATGCGTTATCCTCCTTGCTGGGCGTCAGCCCAGCGGCGTCGTCCGCCTTTTCCGGTGCAATTCATCCTCGGAAATCGATTAAAGCTTTCAATCAGATTTTAGTATAACAAACAACCGGCAGCCATCGTTTGAAGTGACCCCAAAAAGTTAGACAATATTTTGAAGTAAAAAATATTCAAGCA
>CATWUX010000049.1 GCA_958354085.1 uncultured Oscillospiraceae bacterium
TATATCACTATGGATTTTTCTTTTATGTGTCCAACTTCATTTTACAATTAACCACCAAAATTCTTTATCATTCTTTTGTATATTTCGAATTTCTATCATTGCCTTTTTCTCCTCATATTCAAACCTAAAAATTCTGCCATTTACGCAAAAAACGCCCGAACATTTTCGTCCGGGCGTTTTCGGTATCAATCATAAATCCGTTCAAACTTCACAATCGCTTCTGCCTGTGTCTTGCAAGCCTTCATTCGCCGTATCCATTCCATTTGATTATCGGTTATTTTGTTTCGTTAGTGGAAACTGTTTTACGAATACCGCCCTATGTCGCCGCGATCTTTTTTGTTCGAGTTTTAGGGCGCTGTTGTTGCCGCCGTGAAGACGGTCGCCGAAGTCGAAGCCGCGGAGGGGATCGGCTCGGTGTCCTGAATATACTGCGCACTTACATAGGCGGTTTCGTATTGGACGCCCTCGACCGTCACCTTGAACGAGATTTTGTACCAGTCGCCCTCTTTATCCAGTATCTCCACCTTCTCGCCGAATTTCATACCGCCGATCACCTTGGCGGAAGGGCTTGCCTGCTCGCGCACGTACAGCGAATCCGCGTTGCACCAGCCAACCGAAGGGATCACCGGCGCCGGCTGCGTGGCGGTCGTTGTCGTAGATGCCGTTGGTTCGGTCGACGCGGCGGAAGAGGAGGACGTTTCCTCCTTGGCACAGCCGCCGAGCAGACCGGCGGCCAGCAAAACGGCCGGGAATATCATCAAAAAACGTGTGAACGGTTTCATAAAATCCCTCCAGTTTGTGTTGTACAAGCTACTTCTATGCGTATAGTAGCATATTTTAGCGCATAATAAAAGTATTATACGGATTTTTTCAAAAAAGAAGGCGGGAAAATTTGAAGCTGCGCGCTTTGGCAGGATGGGCCGTTTCGGCTTGTCTGATACTGGGCGGTTGTGCGGCGGGCTCCGGCAAGCCGGCCGCACAGCGCTTTTCCACCTCGTTTTTGGGCGCGATGGACACGCTGGTGCAATTTACTGCGTACTGCGAGAGCAGCGGACAGTTTGATGCGGCGGCGGAGCTTGTGCGGCAGGAGCTGGAACGGTTGGACAAGCTGTTCGATCTGTACGATGCGGACAGTGAGCTGAACCGCCTCCACGCGGCAGCGGGGCAGACGGCTGTCGCCGTATCGCCGGACACCTCCGCTCTGCTCTCCCGTACGCTCGCCCTCCAACGGCAGGTCGGCGGCGTGAATATCGCGATGGGCCGCGTGCTGGCGCTTTGGCATACCGCCCGCGAAACAGGAGAGCTGCCGGAGCCCGCCGCGTTGGAGCAGGCGCTGGCGCACAGTGATGCGCAGGACGTGATCGTGGACGGGCGCACCGTGCGGCTGGCTGATCCGGAGCTGCGGCTGGATCTGGGCGGCGTCGCCAAGGGCTATGCCGCTCAAGTGATCCGGGAACGGCTGACGGCAAGCGGCGTCACGACGTTTTTGCTGGACTGCGGTACCAGCACGCTGGTGTGTGCCGGCACGCCGCCGGACAAGAACGGCTGGACGGTCGCGGTGCGCAATCCCGATGCGAGCCTGAATTTGTCGGGAGCCGCGGATCCTGCGCCGTTTCTGGGGACGATCGCGATCACCGACGGCTGTGTCGGCGTCAGCGGCGACTATCAAAAGTATTTTTACAAAAACGGGGTATACTATTCCCACATCGTGGAGGAAGCCACCGGCCGGCCGGCACGGCATGTGCGGATGGTCTGCGTGCTGACGGCAGACGCCTTTTTGTCGGATTATTACGCGACCGCGCTGTTTGCCCTGCCCTTTGCGCAGGCGCGGCAGGTGGCGGAATCCACACCGTCGTTGGAGGCACTCTGGATGTTTCCGGACGGATCGTTGTACAAAACCGATGGATTTATACTAAACGTAGAATAGATAAAGGAGCAAAGCGTATGAGCCAAGCCTTTTCCGGCGGCATTGCCTTTGGACACGCGGTTGAACAAAAACAGCTGACAAGCGGACTGCCGATCGAAAATTTTGTGCCGAAGTCCGTGGTCATTCCGCTGCGGCAGGGGTTGGGCGCCGCCTGTATGCCGGTCGTGGAGGCCGGTCAGACCGTTGCGGTCGGGCAGCTGGTCGGGCGGCACCCCGAGGATAAAGCTCCGCCCATCCATTGCGGCGTGTCCGGACGCGTGACGGCGGTGGAGGAACGGCCGGTCGTCGGCGGGAAAACGCTGTGCGTGGTCGTGGACAATGACGGATCGGACACACCCGCGCCGCCGCTTGCGCATGACGGCAGCCCGGCGGGCATCCGCCAGCTGATGTGGGACGCCGGCCTGATCGGCATGGGCGGCGCGGGTTTCCCGACCGCTTTCAAATACCGTACCGACAAGCCTATCCGGCGGGTGCTCATCAACGGCTGCGAATGTGAGCCGTACCTGACCTGCGATCACGCGCTGATGCTGTACGAAGCGGATCTGGTCGTTTCCGGCGCGGCGGCGATGGCCTTGGCGGCCGGCGTGCAGCCGGGCGACGTCACCATCTGCGTCGAGGACAACAAAGCAGATGCCGGTGCGCGGCTGGAGCTGGCGGCACGGCCGGCCGGCGTACAGGTCAAAACCCTGCCCACCCGGTATCCGCAGGGCGGTGAACGGCAGCTGATTGCCGCGATGACCGGCTGTGAAGTGCCGGTGGGCGGGCTGCCCGCGGATGTCGGTGTGCTTGTTTCCAATGCGGCCACCGCCGCCGCTCTGGGCAGCGCTCTGCGCGGGCATCCGCTGACGCACCGCATTTTGACTGTGTCCGGTTTGGTGAAACGCCCCGCCAATCTGCGCGTGCCGATCGGCACGCGGTTCGATGAGATACTCGCCCATTGCGGCGGCGTCAGCGTGCAGCCGGATTCGCCGGTGCCGCTTGTTTGGATTGCCGGTGGGCCGATGACCGGCGCGGCGATACAGCAGACCGATGTGCCGGTCAGCAAAACAACGGCGGGGCTGGTGGTGCTGGAGCACCCCGACCGTACGGAACAAAACTGCATCCGCTGCGGTGGCTGTGTGCGCGCCTGCCCGTCCCGGCTGATGCCGTTCGCGATTGACGCGGCCGTCATCGCCGGCAATCTGCCGCTGTGCGCGAGTTATACGGCTCAGCAGTGTATTTCCTGCGGCTGCTGCTCCTATATCTGCCCGGCGAAACGGTTTCTGGCCACCCGCGTTACGCTTGCGCGCAATACGCTGCGCAAAAAATAGTATAAGAACGGCTTTGCGAAAGGAAAGGTTTGCGTATGAAACCAACCATACAACTCTCGGCGCCGCATCTCCGCTCGCCGCGCACGTCCTGTTCCATTATGACGGACGTGCTGATCGGCTTGGTGCCTCCTGCGGTCGGGGCGATCGGTTATTTCGGCTGGCCGGCGGTCTGGCTGCTGGCGGTCACGATGACGGTCTGCCAGATCACGGAATCGCTTTGCCTGCTGTGCCGACGGCGCAGCGGTTTTGACGCGAGCGCACTGGTCACCGGCGCGCTGCTGGCGCTTTCACTTCCGGCCGGCACGCCGCTTTGGGCGGCCGCGCTGGCCGGTGTATTCGCGATCGCGGTTGTCAAGCAGCTGCTTGGCGGCATCGGCCGCAATCTGCTCAACCCGGCGATGGCCGGCCGCGCCCTGCTGCTGGTCGCGCTGCCGCAGGTGGTGAGCGGCTACAGCCTGCCGGATGCCGTATCCTCCGCCACGCCGCTGTCCCAGATCGGGCAGCTTGAGCTGCTGCCCATGCTGTTCGGGCAGAAGAACGGCAGCATCGGCGAAACCTCCGGTGTGCTGATCCTGCTAGGCGGCGCGTATCTGTACTGCCGCGGCGTTATCCGGCTGCGTACGCCGGTTGCCTGTCTGGCGGCGTTTTCCGCCGTCATCTGGATCTTCGGCGGGGATGGCTGGTTTACCGGCAATGTGACGGCGCATTTGCTGTCCGGCAGCATCCTGCTGGGGGCGTTTTTCCTTGTAACGGACTACGCCTCCGCACCGCTTACCGCCGGTGGCAACGTGCTGTTCGCCGTTGGCGTGGGCATCCTGACCGCAATCCTGCGGCTGGCCGGCCCGTATCCGGAGGGCGTTTGCTTCGCCATCCTGCTGATGAATCTTCTGGCGCCGCTGCTGGAATGGCTGACGCGCCCGGCGGTTTACGGCACGCTGCCCCGCCGGCATCCGGGTTACGCTGCGCACAGTTAAGTATAGAAAATACGCAATAGAAAGGAAATACGGAGCAATATGAAAGGAATTTGGAAACCCATCGTCAATTTGGTGATCGTGCTGGCGGTGTCCGTCGGACTGCTGTTCGGCATGAACTGGATCACCAAAGGGCGCATCGAGGCACAGAAAACGGAAAGCGTCCGCAAAACCTTCGGCGAGCTGCTGACGGCCGAAAAGTATGAAGCTATGGATACGGACGGCGCAGAGGGGATCGCCGCCGCTTATCGTGCGCTGGACAAAGACGGGAAACTGGTCGGTTTTGCGGTCACCGCATCGGTCAAGGGCTACGGCGGCGATATGCAGGTGCATGTGGCGCTCGCGCCCGACGCCACCCGTTTTGTCGGGCTGCGTGTCGGCAGCCACAGCGAAACGGAAGGATACGGTTCCAAAACGACCGAAGAGGCGTTTTATAAGCAGTTCCATTCCTTGGCGACTCCTGCCTCGGTAAACGGCTACACCGGCATCGAGGGCGGACAGGGCGCCGCGCCCACCACGCCGTCACAGCCGCACGCCAACGCATGGAAGGACGGCACCTATCGGGCGGAGGAAACCAAATTTACCAACGGCTGGCGGAGCTTTGTCGAAGTCACCATTGCCGGCGGCAAAATTGTCGCGGTCAACTGGGACGCGGACAAAGAGGACGGCACGACCACCAAAAAGCAGGAATCCCAAAACGGCACCTATATCATGACCGAAACCGGGAAGAAATGGCATGAGCAGGCGCAGATCATGGAGGACGAGCTGATCAGGACGCAGGACGTCTCCAAGCTGGTGTACGACAGCGCCAGCGGGAAAACCGACGCTTATGCGGGCGTATCCGTCGCAATCGGCGATTTTGCCAAGCTGGCTCAGCAGGCATTGGACAAATCCAAGGGCGGTCAGACCGCCGCCGGCTGGAAGGACGGCGTGTACAAGGCGGAGCAGGCCGGTTACAAAAACGGGTATCGCCATTTTGTGGAAATTACGGTTGCGGGCGGCAAAATCACCGCCGTCAATTGGGACGCGTATAAAGAGGATTCCCAGCTGACCAAAAAGCAGGAATCCAAAAACGGCACCTATGTCATGACCGAAACCGGCAAAAAGTGGCACGAGCAGGCGGAAATTCTGGAGGGCGAGCTGATCAAAACCCAGAACCCCTCCAAAATCACCTACGATGCCGCCAGCGGAAAAACCGACGCTTATGCGGGCGTATCCATCACCATCAGTGACTTTGTCACGTTGTCTCAGCAGGCGCTGGACAAGGCCGGCAGCGTGAAAACGGGAGCGGTCGTCAACACGGCAAACGGAAACGGCTCGATCGACGCGGTTTCCGGCGCCACCGTGTCCTCCAAAGCGGTCGTGCGCGCCGCCAACCTCGCGTACGTTTTCGTGCGCGACCGTTTGTCATAAAGGAAAGGGCTGGCTTAAGTATGAGCACAACCACCAACACAAAAGGTTTTGCAACGGGCAGTGTCCTGCTGGCGCTGGCGGTGATCGCGGCGGCCAGCGTCAATGCCGCGCTGCTGTATTTGTCCTGCGGCGCCGGCGTGCTGCTGGTGACGGCGCTGGTCATACAGCTGCTGCGGCCGCTGTCCGGCCCGACACGGGCGCTGTCCGCGATGCTGCTGTCCGCCGCCCTTGCCGCGGCGCTGCGGCTGCTTTTGGCGGCGGTCGCGCCGGCGTGGTTGCAGGACATGGGACATGAACTGCTGTATTACAGCGTGTTTCTTCTCTGCGGCGGCACGGCTGCAGCGTTAGCAGAACGCGAGGTCATGCTCCCGTTCGGGCGGTACGCGCTGTTTGGCGCGCTGATGCTGGTCACCGGCGCGGTGCGGGAGCTGCTCGCAGGCGGGACGCTGCTGGGCCTGCGCCTGCTGGACAAAGGCGTTTCCGCCGATTTCGGCCGGGGTGCCGCCGGCGTGATCGTAGCCGGCCTGCTGCTCGCGCTGTTCGGCGTGCGGGAACGGCATGTGTTTCACGGCGGTATGAAAGAGGGCGTTTGCGCCGCTATTGCGGTGATGCTGACCACGCTGTGCGCCGGACTGGTGCATGCCGTCGTGACCATTCTTCTGCCGGCCTCGGAGAGGTTGGCGCCGCTGCCGGCGGTGCTGTTCAGCGGGCTGGCAGCGCTGGCCGGACGCGCGCTCTTCCGCGGCATGATGCTGCGGCCGTTCTTTGAGGACGAAACGCTGTTGGCGGTTTCGGTCATTACGCTGCTGCTGGTGCGTCCCGCCGCCGACGGCTGGGGGAATCTGTGGGTGCCGCTGTGTGCGGCGCTGACGGCAGGCGGCGTGCTGCTGGTGTTCGGCGCGATTTACCCGCGCATCGACAACACCGATCTTCCGGCGCCGTTTCGTACGACGCCGGCACTGGTCGTCGTCGCGGGGACCGCGCTGCTGGCGCTGAACGTGATCCGTTTTTGATTTTCCAGTATTTTTCGCGGCTGTAAGCTCCGCGGCGGGAAATACTACCTATGCACGATACGAACAGACGTATAACGGCATATGGTCCGTCGGGGGGAGGCAGTATGCCGTTCCGAAAAGCGCCCCTTTTTGAGAGCAGAAAGGATCACGTGAGAATATGACAAGAGGTTTTATGCGGTTTGTGCGCGGAGTCGGCATCGGGATGGCCGTCGGCGCTGCCGCCGGTTTTATGGGCAGCTGCTATGTGCGCTCCAACCGGCGCCATATCAAGAAAAATGTCGGCCGCGCCCTGCGCAACATGGGCGATCTGGTTGATAACGTCACCGGCATGTTCTGATACAAAAGCGCCAGTGCACACCGAAACCGTGCGCACTGGCGCTTTTGCCGTTTGTAAACGGAGGATAGAATTTTTGCTTTACGAAGCCTGCCTTTTTGTGGTATACTAAAATGTATAACACAAAGGGAGTGGATTTGTATGAGCCGCCGCATGAAGCGCTCACTGCGTGAGCAAGAGAAAAAGCCGCCGATGAGTACCGACGCCGTCCGCCTGTGGACGTGTATCGGTCTTCTGATTTTTGTGGTGCTGGGCGTCGCCGGTATTTTGCTGTATCAGTGGTTTAACCGACCGGACACCAGCAAGCAGCAGCGCGAGGGGCTTTCGTATTTTACCGATGAAACCGCCGAGCCGGAAATGTCTGAGGAGGGCATCAAAGGCGTCATCCGCGCTGCCTATTACACCAACGATGGTTCGCTCGCTGTCAAATTGAAGCTGTCCAACGGGCTGAATACCCGGCATACGCTGACTTCTTTGGAGGTTCGCCTTACAAACGAGCAGGAGGAGCTGATCGCCTCCGGCTATACCCGTACCTTTGAGACGCCGTTTGTACTCGAGCCGATGGGCACCGGGATTTTTACCTTCTATATCGCTCCCGAACACGTGAAGATCGCGGACGACGATTTGGATCAGCTGACCTATACCATTGACACGACCGGTCAGGTGGAGGACGCCTCGGTGCTGCCCACTACGACCGCCGCAAACGAATAAAAGAATTTCAGGCCGTATCGTTTGTATTCACGATACGGCCTGAACGGTCTTATACAGGGCTTATAATGTTTTGAAAAATAGGATGACCGCGTTTTGGGATTCACCGTGTCGAAGGGAATACCCTCATACCCGGCTGCACAAAAACTGTGCTTGGCCGGACAGCGCGGCGGTCATGCCGGCGGGAAGAAAGACGCTGCTGCCCTTGTGCAGTTCGAGAGGCTCGTGCCCGTCCGCCGTCAGCCGGCAATGCCCGTCCAGACACAGCAGCGATGTGAAGCTGTCCATACAGCCGACGTGCAGCGTATCCGTCACGTCCAGCAGCTGCGCGGTGAAAAACGCGCACGACGCGAGCGGGCGTACCTGCCCGCCGGGCAGCGCCGTGGTTTCGCCGACGTCGCCGTAGGGAATGGCCGGCGGTACGGTTGCCGTTACGTCCACCGCCTTGTCTACGTGCAGCGCACGCGGCTTGCCGTCCGCGCCGAGACGTCCGTAATCCGATACGCGGTAGGTGGTGTTGGAATTTTGCTGTACCTCCGCGATCAGGATGCCCGCGCCGATCGCGTGCAGCGTCCCCGCCTGAATAAAGAATACGTCGCCTTTTTTCACCGGCACGAAATTGCACACCTCCGGCAGCGTATCGTTTTCGATGCGCGCGCGGAACTCGTCCTTCGTCAGCCCCTGTCGAAAGCCGTAAATCAGCTGTGCGCCCGGCTCGCAGTCCACGACGTACCACATTTCGGTTTTGCCGAATTCGCCCTCCACGCGCAACGCGTAATCGTTGTCGGGATGAACCTGTACGGAGAGGCGGTCGCGCGCGTCGATCAGCTTGATAAGCACGGGAAAATAGGGAAAGGCCGCCGCTTTTTCGCCGATGGCGGCGTCTCCCCATTGCGCGAGCACCTCCGGCAGGGTTTGCCCGGCGCAGTCGCCGTTCATCACCACGGAGGAGCCGTCCTTATGGCAGGACAGCACCCACGCCTCGGCCGCAATATCGCCGTCGCAGGCGTATCCGTATTCGGTTTTCAGCCGGCTGCCGCCCCATAAATAATCTTTCACCGGCGGTTTTAATAAAAGCGGGTATGGTTTCATGCAGTATCCCATCCTTTTGTAAAGATCCGATTTGGGCTCCGGAAGTATTCTACCCCATTTTGCAGGTCTTGACAACCGCCTTTCTAAAAAGAAAAAAATTTTTGCCCTTTTTCATTTTCTTGCATTATTTTTGTTTACAAACGCGATTTTACGTGGTATACTATATCCGCGCGTTCACTGAAACGGCGCGGCGTCCATTTCCCGGGCAGCGGAGTATGCCCCTTTGCGGGAGTCACCGTTTCCCTGTGCTGGGTTTTCGGACAAATATTTTAATGAGGTGAAAGTCATGTTGTTAGCCGAGGAAAAAACCGCCATTATGCAGCAGTATGCTACGCACGAAGGAGATACCGGTTCGCCGGAGGTTCAGATTGCTGTTCTGACCAAGCGGATCGCCGATCTGACGGAGCATCTGAAGGTGCACAAGAAGGATCACCACTCCCGCCGCGGTCTGCTCAAGATGGTCGGTCATCGCCGCAACCTGCTCAACTACCTGATGAAGAAAGACATCAATCGCTATCGTGCGATCATTGAGCAGCTGGGTATCCGTAAATAAGACGCCATTGAGGCAGGCGGGCTTTCGGCCCTCCTGCCTCAACCTGCAAATTTGTTCCTTTTGTCGGTGTCTCGGATGGATTTAGCAGTGAAACGAGCCCTCCGCCTGCGGAAGGTTGGTTTTATTGCTAAAAGCCGGACGCGACGCCGATTTTGGAAAATATACTCTGCCCCGCAGAGAAAAATCGGAGGTAAACTGGTATGTTTGATAACTACCGCGTATTTGAAACGACGCTCGCCGGCCGTCCGCTGGTCGTCGAAACCGGCAAGCTCGCGCAGCTCGCCAACGGTTCCTGCCTGATCCGTTACGGCGAAACGGTGCTGCTTTGCACCGTGACCGCGTCCGCCAAGCCGCGCGACGGCGTGGATTTCTTCCCGCTTTCCGTGGACTATGAAGAGAAGCTCTATTCCGTGGGCAAGATTCCCGGCTCGTTCCAGCGCCGCGAAAGCCGCCCGAGCGAAAAAGCGATCCTGACCTCCCGCGTCATCGACCGCCCGATCCGCCCGCTGTTCCCCAAGGATATGCGCAACGATGTGTCGGTCGTGTGCACCGTCATGTCCGTAGATCCGGACTGCGCGCCGGAGATCACCGCCATGATCGGTACCTCGGTCGCCATCGCGATCTCGGACATCCCGTGGGATGGCCCGATCGGCGGCGTGATCGTCGGTCTGGTGGACGGTGAATACGTCATCAATCCCACCGCGGCACAGGAAAAAGTGTCCGATATGCACGTGACGGTCGCTTCCACCGCCGATCTGGTCGCCATGATCGAAGCCGGTGCGAACGAAGTCAGCAACGAGGTCATGTTTGACGGCATCATGGCGGGTCATGCCGCCAATCAGCAGATCGTGGAATTTATTAACGGCATCGTCGCCGAAATCGGCAAGCCGAAATTCCCCTTCACCTCGAACGATCCGGATCCGGAGATGTATGAAGCCATCAAGGATTTTGCGATCGAGGCGGTGCGCGCCGCGTTGGATACCGATGATAAGCGTGTCCGCGACGAGCGCCTGAAGCCCGTTTACGAGGATGTTCACGCCAAATTCGACGAGCTGTATCCCGAACAGGAAGTCAAAATCGAAGAATGCCTGTACAAGCTGCAGAAATATGTTGTGCGCCGCTGGCTGCTGGACGACGGCAAGCGCGTGGACGGCCGCGGCATCGACGAGATCCGTCCGCTGGCTGCCGAAGTCGGCATCCTGCCCCGCGTACATGGCTCCGGCCTGTTCACCCGCGGTCAGACACAGGTGCTGACCGTTGCCACGCTGGGAACGAGCAACGACGCCCAGCTGCTGGACGGCTTAGATGACGAGCGCGAGAAGCGCTATATGCACCACTACAATTTCCCGTCCTATTCGGTCGGTGAGACCAAACCGTCGCGCGGTCCCGGCCGCCGCGAAATCGGTCACGGCGCCCTCGCGGAGCGCGCGCTCGTGCCGGTGCTGCCCTCCATGGAGGAATTCCCCTATGTCATCCGTCTGGTCAGCGAGGTTGTGTCCTCCAACGGCTCCACCTCGCAGGCTTCGATCTGCGGCTCCACGCTGGCGCTGATGGATGCCGGCGTGCCGATCAAGGCGCCGGTCGCGGGCATCTCCTGCGGACTGGTCACCGAAGGCGACCGCTTTATGACCATGGTGGACATCCAAGGGCTGGAGGATTTCTTCGGCGACATGGACTTCAAGGTCGGCGGCACGCACAAGGGCATCACCGCGATCCAGATGGATCTGAAGGTGCATGGCCTGACGCCCGCGATCATCAAGGAAGCGCTGGAAAAGACGTACAAGGCGCGCCTGTACATTCTGGATGAAATCATGCTCAAGGCGATCCCGGCGGTGCGTCCGGAGCTGTCGAAGTATGCACCGAAGATGCTCAACACCCAGATCGACGTGGATAAGATCCGCGAGGTCATCGGTAAGGGCGGCTCGGTCATTCAGAAGATCCAGACCGAATGCAACTGCTCGATCAACATCGAGGAGGACGGCCGCGTGTTTATTTCCGCGACCGATATCGAGGATGCCCGCCGCGCGCTGATGGTCGTGGAAACGATCGCGAAGGATCCGGAGATCGGCGCGATCTATAAGGGCAAGGTTACCCGCCTGATGACGTTCGGTGCGTTTGTGGAAATCGCGCCGGGCAAAGAGGGTTTGGTGCATATCAGCCGTTTGGATGTCAAGCGCGTGGAGAAGGTGGAGGACGTTGTCGCCCCCGGCGACGAGGTGCTGGTCAAGGTGATCGAAATCGATGAACAGGGCCGTTTGAATCTGTCCCGCCGCGATGCGCTCATCGAGGTTGAGGGCTTGGTGCCCGAAAACAACGTTTCGGATTCCCCGCGTCCGCCCCGCCGTGACGGCCGCCCCCCGCGCCGTAATTAAGCAATAAAAAGCCCGTCGTTTCCGGCCTTGGTGTCGGAAACGACGGGCTTTTTCAAGGCTGGCCCGACGGGGACGGCCTCGGCTTGCCGGGAATGAACATCAGACCTGCGGCGGGGTGGTGTCGTCGGACGCGGCGGCGTCCGCATCCGCATCTTCGGCCGGGGCTTCCGGCGGCAGTTCACCGTCCGGCGGCGTTTTTTTCTTGGTGCTCAGCAGAATGATTACCACCAGCAGCACCAGCCCTACACCTGCCAGAATAAACGGCAGCTTGCTTTCGGACGCACCGGTTGCCGGGTTTAATGCGGCGAGCCAATTCCTGATTGCGTACATTTGGATGCTCTCCTTTGTTCTTTTTTGCTTTCTCGCAGGAACTCCTTTTATCAGTATAGCGCGTTTGTACGAAAATTTCAATGGATTCCGCGCGGGTTGTGGAAAAATCGGCAGTTCCGCGCAAACGGCTTGCACTGCGATAAAAAACCATGTAAAATAAAGACGATATGTGCAATTCCCGATCTTTTTCGAACCAGAAAGGACGGTTTTCCCATCATGCCAAATACCTACGAAACCCCGTTTGCCTCCCGCTATGCAAGCGCCGAAATGCAGTACCTGTTTTCTCCCGACCACAAATTCCGCACCTGGCGGCGGCTGTGGATCGCGCTCGCCGAAACCGAGCAGGAGCTGGGACTGCCCATTACCGACGAGCAGATCGCAGAATTGAAGGCGCACGCCGATGACATCAATTATGAGGTTGCCGCCGCCCGCGAAAAGGAAGTTCGCCACGACGTCATGGCGCATGTATACGCGTACGGGCAGCAGTGCCCTTCCGCCAAGGGGATTATTCATCTCGGCGCGACCAGCTGCTATGTCGGGGACAACACCGACCTGCTGATCCTGTATGACGCCCTGCGGCTTGTGCGCAAAAAGCTGGTCAACGCCATCGCGCTGCTGGCAAAATTTGCGGACGAATATAAAGCGCTGCCCACGCTCGCGTTCACGCATTTTCAGCCTGCCCAGCCCACCACGGTCGGCAAGCGCGCCACGCTGTGGTGTCAGGAGCTGCTCATGGATCTGGAGGAGATCGAATTCCGCCTTGCCAATGCGAAGCTGCTCGGCTCCAAGGGCACGACCGGCACGCAGGCCAGCTTTTTGGAGCTGTTTGAGGGCGATCATGAAAAATGCCGCCGGCTCGACCGCCGGATCGCGGAAAAAATGGGCTATACGGCTTGCTTTGCCGTATCCGGTCAGACCTATCCGCGTAAGCTGGATGCGGCGATTCTCGCCACGTTGTCCGGCATCGCCCAAAGCGCGGCGAAATTTTCCAACGACATCCGCCTGCTGCAGCATCTCAAAGAGGTGGAGGAGCCGTTTGAAAAGCACCAGATCGGGTCGTCCGCGATGGCGTACAAACGTAATCCGATGCGCAGCGAACGCATCGCGGCGCTGTCCCGCTATGTGATCGCCGATACGCTCAATCCCGCGATGACCGCCGCCACGCAGTGGTTCGAGCGGACACTGGACGACAGCGCGAACAAGCGCATCAGCGTGGCCGAGGCGTTTCTCGCGATCGACGCGGTGCTGTCGCTGGTCATCAACGTCGTGGACGGGCTGGTGGTCAACACCGCCGTTATCGACCGCAATCTGCGCCGTGAGCTGCCGTTTATGGCGACCGAAAATATTATGATGGACTGCGTCAAACGCGGCGGCGACCGGCAGGAGCTGCACGAGGCAATCCGCACCCATTCCATGGAGGCGGCCAAGCGTGTCAAACAGGGCGACGGCGTGAACGACCTGCTGGAGCGTATCGCCGGCGACGCCACCTTCGGCGTGACGCTGGCCGAGCTGGAGGCAGTGCTGGAGCCGTCCCGCTATGTCGGGCGCGCGCCGGAGCAGACCGCCGAGTTTTTGGCGGAGCAGGTCGCACCCGTGCTGGAAACGTACCGCGATGAGCTGGGCGTCAAGGTTGAGATATCCGTATAAAAACTTCCTTGCCCGACTGCCGCTTTCTGTAGGATTGTCAAACATATTGGACAGTCAAGGAGAGGAGAAAGAAGCGAGCATC
>CATWUX010000050.1 GCA_958354085.1 uncultured Oscillospiraceae bacterium
AGCCGCGCCGACCGGAAAGGGCAGACATATCGCATCCTCCTTGCTTATGGGCTCTTTGCCGGGCACAAAGCCGTCAGCCGGCTTATACCTCGCAATCCACACTGGCGCGCGAAATGCGCACCTGCGTGACAAAATCGCGCACCGCCGTGTGGGCGGGATGCACGTCGTAGGCGTGCAGCGCCTCCAGATCGGTGAAACGCGATACTAGCACCGCGTCGTAGTCGCCGCCGTTGAGGTTCAGTCCCACGCGCGCCTCCAGCAGGCCGGGGATGACGCCGACCAGCGCCTCCAGCCGCTGCTTGATGATGCGGGCGTTTGTCCATTTATCGTTGCCGGCCGCTTGTTCCGCCAGCTTCCAAAAAACGATGTGTTCGATCATAACGGTTCTCCTTTCAGCGTCGATCGGGTTTTTGTTCCTCATAGAACGCGTTGCCGCGTTTGGTCTGGATCAGATAGCGCGGACGGCCTTTGACTTCGTCATAAATTTTGGCGATATACAGCCCGATAATGCTCAGGCTGATCATGATGCCGCTGCCGATAAACAGCTGCAATAGGATAACGGTGGAAAAGCCGGTTTCCGCGTGATGGCTGAAATACATAAACAGCGTTTGAATCGTCAGAATCAGCGCGGCGATGCCCATAAGAACGCCCAGCCAAAACACGACGAACAGCGGCGCGGAGGTGTAGGACGTGATGGAGTTGACCGCCAGCCGCGCCAAGCTTTTGAACGTCCACTTGGTTTCGCCGCCGGCGCGGGGCGCGACCTTGAAGGGCAGCGCGTACCGTTTATACCCCACCCACGCGGACAGGCCGCGGAAAAAGGTGTTGTTTTCGCGCAGCTGCTTCCATGCTTCCACGGCGGAACGGTCCATCAGCTTGAAATCCGAGGCAATGCCGATGTCGATGCCGGTTGTTTTGCGGAAGGTGCGGTAGAACAGCAGGGCGGACAGCTTGCTGCCCAACGATTCCTTGCCGCGCTCTTCTTTGACGCCTTCCACGACGTCATACCCCTCTTCCTGCCACAGCCGCACCATTTCCGGAATGTATTCCGGCGGATGCTGCAGGTCGGAATCCATCACCACGACCGCGTCGCCTCCCGCGTTTTCCAGCGCGGCGCACAGCGCCGCTTCTTTGCCGAAGTTGCGGGAAAGACGGATGACCGACACGTGCGCGTAATCCTCCGCCAGCCGGCACAGCTCGCGCCAGCTGTGGTCTTTTGAGCCGTCGTCCACCAGCAAAAACTGATGCTCGATGGAGGCGTTGTTCAAAACCGCGTCCACGGTTTCCACGTTATGGTAAATATAGTCGCCCTCATTATAAACGGGCATTATCACGGTGATCACAGAGAATCTCTTCCTTCCGGTTCAGTCAGAATATCCGCGGGCGGAACGTCCGCAGGCGGCGTTTGGGCGGTTTCCGGTTCGCCGTCCGGAAGAGCCTCCGTTATGTCCGCCGATATATTCGTTGTTGTGTCCGCCGGCACGTCCGCTTCCTCGACGGTCATATCTGCCGGCGGAATGTCCCCGGACGGCTGGCCGTTTGCTTCGGTCTCCCAAAGCGGCAAGGTGCGGGCGCGTTTTTCTTTGCGCTTGAGGAACATCAGGAACAGGAGCGCGGCAAGGCTGACGGCGCTCAGCCCCAATCCCAGCGCGAGACCGCGCGGGAAGAAGGTGAGCTCCACCGTATGCTCGCCGGCGGGAACGTCGAACAGCAGCATAGCCTCGTCCGCGCCGCTGGGCGCAGCGGTGCCGAGCTGGCTGTTGGCGCGTTCCACGTCCGAGGGATACAGCTCCACAGGCTTGCCGTCGATCTTCACCGTCCAGCCCCGGTCGTAGGGGACCGAGGTAAACATCACGCTGTCCTGCGCGGCGTTGACGGTGCCGGTGATGGAGCGGTCGGTCGAAGAGGTGACGTTAAGGCCGCCCGCCGCCAGCTTGGTCATGGCGCGTTCAAAGACGGCGGTGTTCAGACGGGCAACATACAGATTGCCGCTGCACGCGGATTTGGCGGTAACGGAGAAGGTCACGACCGTGCCGGGTTCCAGCGTTGCCCCGTCGATAATATACGGTTCGTGCGGTGTGACCGTAAAATTGTCGCCGCGTCCGTTGCTGATGGAGATGGATTTGGCAGCGCGGCAATCAGCAAAGAAGAAATATTGGCCCTTTTCCGTGATCGTGGCTTCAAAGGTGGCGGTTTCGTCCTCCTGTGCGTTGATGGAAATGGAGTGCGTTCCGCTGACGCTGGCGTTTGAGCTGGTACATTGCACCTGTTCAAACGTATACATATCCTCTGTGTCGCCCGTCATGGCGGCGAACAGCGAATTCTGCGAATCCAAGGGACTATAATAATTGTAAGTCCAGGTTTTGATGTCCGGGCGCACTAAAAAGCCGACCGGCAGCGCATAGGGATTTTCGTAGATATACAGCGTAGAGGTCTGGTCGGTGACGGTGCCGTCCTGCTGACGAACCTGGCGCGCGGCGGTAACCGAATCCAACTGTTTGAGCTGCGGGTGTGCGGTGATGTTGTTTTCCAGCGCCACATACCGGATGCCCAGCAGGGAATCGGACGGAGCAACAAAGCTGCGGTACAAATGGCTGTTTACGCCGTTGATCGCATAGCCCAGACTGCCCATAAACCGTGTGGCTTTATACGAGTTGCTGGAGGCGAACACGGTGATGCCGCGGTAATCGAACAGAGCTGTGTCCACGCAGGTGCGGCGGGGCAGGAACTCCATGCGGTAAAACGCGCCGTTTGCCGCCGCGTCGCCGATCTCCTCCATTTTATTCACCGTTTGCCGGATCACATCGGTTTTCACATTGTCCACATAATCCTTGTGCGCCGTGAAATATTCCTTGCTGTTCATCGCACGGAAGGTGGAACCCGCGCCCAGCACCATTTCGGTAGCGACGACCACCAGCAGAAGCGCGTAAGCGGAGCGGGTGCGCAGCGTTTTCCGGGAGGCGAGCAGCAGGATGACCGCATACAGCGCCACCAGCAGCAGACTGATATAAATCGTCCGGAAGCCGTACGCCTCATCGCCGAAGCGTTCTTCTATTATTATATAAGAAACGATACCGAAGAAAGCCAGCGCGATCTGTTTGGGCACGATGGTGCGGATGTGCAGCAGCGTTTCATAGGCGATGAGCAGCAGCACGAAGCTGTACAGGAAGGAAAAGCGATACGGCAGATCATTGGGGGCGTGCAGGCCGTGCCAGATAAGATCAAACTGGTTTAGGACAAAGCTCATGCCTAATAGGCCCAGCATACCCAGATAGGTCACGCGCCGCCGCAGAGGAATGGATTTCATGGTAGCGAAGATCGGCGCCAGCACCACGGCGAGTATGCCGCAGTAAATATTGGGCAGGTTGCCTGAGCGGATGGTCGGGGAGGTCTCATAGAGATGCCGTCCCAGCAGATTGAACATGTCAAAGGTGTTGGTCAGCTCCGGCAGCTTGCCGCCGGCGGCGGAGGTTTGTCCGAGCGACAGCGCCACCGGTACGAGCAGCACCATGGCGAGGCCGCCGCCCACGAGCGAGCCCACGGCGAACCGGAGGAAGGAGCGAGCCTGACGTTCGCCGGTGCGCAACTGGCGCATCATATACGCAAAGTAGTATATGACCATAAATATACAAATCATAAATCCGATATAATAGTTGGCGAACAACGCATAACCAAGGGACAGGGCATACAGACCGTAATGACCGGTGCGCATCAGCCTTTCAAAGCCCATGACGATCAGCGGCAGCACCATGATGCAGTCCAGCCACATGATGTTCCAGGAATACGCCAACAGGTACATCATCAGCGAATACATGATCGAAACCACGACATTCGCGATGCTGCGCCGCCCATACACATACTGTACGCAGGCGGCGAAAAACACCGCACACAGCGCGTTTTTCAGCAGCGTGATCAGCAGGATTCCTTCCGGCAGCAGCGATTCCGGGAAGAACACCAGCAGCAGGTTGAACGGGCTGGCGAGATAATACGCGAACATGGGCAGAAAGCTCGCGCCCAATCCGACTTCAAACGAGTAAAGCGGGCTGCCGCCGTGCAGAAGCATGTCCCGCAGCTGTGACAGGAGAGGGGCATATTGGTGGTGCATGTCCACGATCATACCGGTTTTGTCGCCGGCGGGCCAGATGCCCATATACACATATGCCAGAGACATCCCGGCCAGCGCGAGCGCGCCGGACAGCAGCGGATAGAACCACGGACCGTGATGTGCCGGTTTCTCCCGGCTGCCGCGCAGCTGAACAAACAGCCAGCCGGTGATCAGTGCCGCCAGCAGCGTGCCCATCCCGAGCGGGTACAGCCATTTTTGCGGCTTGCCCTCCGTCAGCAGCTTGTCGCTGCCGAAAGCATAGAACAACAGCACCGCCATCAAGAGAAAGACAACGGTCAAAAGCGCAGCGCGCACGATTTGTTCGGCAGAATATGTCTTTTTTTGCATGGTCGCCATCCTTTACAATCAAATTCCGGATTTATCCGCAAGCAGCCGCCTTTCGGACGACCGCAGAGCCCGTCCACGGTTTCCGGTGGGACATATAAAGATATTATACCATGCTTTCAGAGCCGGGGCAAGGCGAAAAGAAGCGGTTTCCTTGACCAAAGCGCAAAACTTTTTCTTGTTTTTTTGTAAAATTCACTTGACCGCTTGCACAAAGTGTGGTATAGTAGTACTACCTCAAAAAGGGGTTTATTTTTTTGTGCCCAATTTTGGGCGCGTAAGCTGCCTTTGCCTTGGCCGCTTTCCGGCGGACAAGCGCGTTTTCGAGGGAGGCTTCACAAATTTCCGACCATCGGGAGGTGCCGTTATGAGAGTCAAAATCACATTAGCCTGCACGGAGTGCAAACAGCGCAACTACAACACCATGAAGAACAAGAAGAACGACCCGGACAGACTGGAAATGAACAAGTATTGCCGGTTCTGCCGCAAGCACACGGTTCACAGGGAAACCAAGTAAGAAACGCCGCCGCAAGCGCGTTTTCGGAAAGAGGGTTCAACAATGGCTGACGAAAAGATCGTCCCCGTCGAAGAAGAGGCGGAGCAAAAGGTTGAAAAAACCGAAAAAGATGCCAAGTCCGCCAAGAAAAAGGGCCCCGGTCTGGGCAAACGGATCGCCAAATTCCTGCGGGATTTCAAAGGGGAATTCAAAAAGGTTGTTTGGCCGACGTTTCCGACCGTGGTGCGCAACACCGGCGTAACTCTGGCAATGTGCGCGGTCCTGGGCCTTGTCATCTGTGTCGTTGACTTCGGCCTCAGCGCTCTGGTAGGACTGATTTCCTAATCCGGGCTGACCGCTGCTGGTGCAAGGAGGATTCGCCATGTCGGATCAGGCAAGATGGTATGTCGTGCATACCTACTCCGGCTACGAAAATAAGGTAGCCAGCAATCTGGAAAAAATCGTTGAAAACCGTAAGCTCCACGATTGGATTCACGAGATTCGTGTTCCGACCGAGACCGTCGTCGAGATCAAGGACAACAAAAAGCGCGAAGTCGAGCGGAAAATTTTCCCCGGCTACGTGCTGGTCAAAATGGTTCTCACCGACGACTCCTGGTTCGTGGTGCGCAACACACGCGGCTGCACCGGCTTCGTGGGCCCCAACGGCAAACCCATCCCCCTCACCGAGGAGGAGGTCGCGGCGCTGGGCGTTGAAAAACGGGAGATCGAGGTCAATTACGCGGTCGGAGACACCGTCCGCATCATCGACGGGCCGCTGGAAAACTTCACCGGCATTGTGGATGAAATCGACCGCGAGAAAAACAAGGTGCGCATGACCATTTCCATGTTCGGCCGCGAAACGCCGGTGGAGCTGGAACTGGATCAGGCAGAGCTGATGGACTGAGCGTTCGTCGGCAGATCATGAAGGGTCGGCGCAGCGGTTTCTGCGGAAATCCCTGTGCTTTTCCTGTGCGCCGGACACTTTTCCGGCTGTGGGAGGGGCGGTCAGCACGCAGCGCGTCGGAAGGCCGCTCCGCCATCTACCACGATATTTGGAGGTGCAAGAAAAATGGCTCAGAAGGTAACCGGTTACATTAAACTGCAAATCCCGGCGGGCAAAGCTACGCCGGCGCCCCCTGTCGGACCGGCTCTCGGTCAGCATGGCGTGAACATCATGGCTTTTACAAAGGAGTTCAACGAGCGCACGAAGAACGATGTGGGTTTGGTTATCCCCGTCGTGATCACGGTGTACGCCGATCGTTCGTTCACCTTTGTCACCAAGACGCCCCCCGCGGCTGTCCTGATCAAAAAAGCCTGCGGCATTGAAACCGCGTCTGGTGTTCCGAACAAGACCAAGGTTGCGAAGATTACACGGGAGCAGGTTAAGAAAATTGCCGAAATGAAAATGCCTGACCTGAATGCCGCCAGCGTCGAGAGTGCGATGAGCATGATCGCCGGTACGGCGCGCAGCATGGGCATCGAAGTCGTCGATTAACTCGTTCCGGGTGGGAGGAACAACTTTAGGCATTCCGATTTTACCACTCATACTAAATACGCGGTGACGTTTGCGCCTTGGCGCTCCACTGTCGATTTGGTATCAACAGGGAGGAAAAACCAATGAAACACGGTAAAAAATATGTCGACAGCACAAAGCTGATCGACCGCAACAATCTCTACGAGATCACCGAAGCACTGGATCTGGCGGTCAAGACCGGCAAAGCCAAGTTCGATGAGACCGTTGAGGTTCACGTAAAATTGGGCGTGGACAGCCGTCACGCGGATCAGCAGGTTCGCGGCGCGGTCGTACTGCCCAACGGTACCGGTAAATCCATGCGCGTGCTCGTGTTTGCCAAGGGCGATAAGGCTCAGGCGGCAACCGATGCCGGCGCGGAGTTTGTCGGTGCGGAGGACATGGTCGCCAAGGTACAGGGCGGCTGGATGGATTTCGACGTGGTCATTGCCAGCCCGGATATGATGGGTCTGGTTGGCCGTCTCGGTAAGGTGCTTGGCCCGCGCGGCCTGATGCCCAACCCGAAGGCCGGCACGGTTACCCCGGATGTCGCGAAAGCGGTCGCCGAGGCGAAGGCCGGTAAGATCGAGTACCGTCTCGACAAAACCAATATTATCCACTGCCCCATCGGCAAGGTTTCCTTCGGCGCTGAAAAGCTGGAGGAAAACTTTAACGCGTTGCTGGGCGCGATCGTTCGCGCAAAACCGGCGGCGGCGAAGGGCCAGTATATCCGCTCCTGTGTGGTTGCTTCCACCATGGGCCCCGGCGTGAAGATCAACCCGGTGAAGATCGGCTGATTTCGCTCCGAAAAAACCTGTTGCATTTTGCGCGGGTTTGTGGTATGATAACAATTGCTGTTTTCCACAGACAGCAGGTGCGCGCTGTTTTGCAGCCGCCGAACGGTCTTTTGGCCGCCTGCCGAGGATGAGAGCTTTAACGGAACAGAAGAACGGTTTCGACCGGCTTGTTTGTGTTATGGCGCCCCTCCTGTGGTTCACGGGAGGGGCTTTCTTATTGCCCTTACGAAAACGGCGAATGTTGAAATTGCGTTTTGTCCGGCGTATGGCCGGGCGGTACGCTTACACAGGAGGTGAATCCATTTGCCAAGCGAGAAAATTCTTCAAGAGAAACAGGCGTTGGTTGCCGGTTTGACCGACAAGCTGAGCAATTCTGTTGCCGGCGTTGTCGTCAGCTACAAGGGTATCTCCGTCGCGGACGATACGCAACTGCGCCGGAAGCTGCGTGAGGCCGGCGTCGAGTATGCGGTCGTCAAGAACACATTGCTCAGCCGTGCGGCGCATAATGTCGGGTTGGAGGAGCTGGACGGCGTTCTGTCCGGTTCGACCGCCATCGCGACGAGCAGCGACCATGTGGCGGCCGCAAAGATTCTTTGCGAGTTTGCCGAGAAGAACAAAACGTTCGAGGTGAAGGCCGGCTACGTTGAGGGCAAAGTCATCAGCGCGGCCGAGGTTCAGGAGCTGGCGAAAATGCCCCCGAAAGAGGTGCTGGTTGCCAAGGTTCTGGGCGGCTTGAATGCCCCGATCAGCGGTTTTGTCGGCGTGCTGAACGCCAACCTGCGCGGTTTGGTCTGCGCACTGAACGCCATTGCCGAAAAGCAGGGCGCGTAATTTTCCGCCGCCGGGTGGCGGTATAAAAACAAAAATAATATTATTGGAGGATTTGTAACATGTCTGATAAAGTTTTGAAATTGATCGAAGACGTTAAAGCCCTGACCGTTCTGGAGCTGTCCGAGCTGGTAAAGGCTCTGGAAGAGGAGTTCGGCGTTTCCGCTGCTGCTCCGGTTGCTGTTGCTGCTGCTGCCGCTCCGGCTGCTGTCGCTGCTGCTGAAGAGAAGACCGAGTTCGACGCGATCCTCGCGGAAGTCGGCGCGAACAAGATCAACGTGATCAAGGTTGTGCGCGAGCTGACCGGCCTGGGCCTGAAAGAGGCGAAGGATCTGGTTGACAACGCTCCGAAAGCGATCAAAGAAGGCGTGTCCAAGGACGATGCCGAAGCGATCAAAGCGAAGCTGGAAGAAGCCGGCGCGAAAGTCGAAATCAAATAAGATTTTGCTGATCAAAAAAGCCAATGGGCGATTGAACGGCGTTCGTAAAACAGTGAATCCTCCGTATGTTGCGATCATACGGAGGATTTGTTCATGTCTGATCTTCAAACTTGCCGGCGCAAGTCCACAGGGGATAGCCGCCTTGACAGAACGAAGCGACGCAAGACGCACGATACTCCCGATAGGAGAGTATAGAAGCGCGCCCTTTCGTTCCCAAAAGGGTTTCAAGAGTTCGATAAACTTGAATTTATAAGTTTTCCCAGTCAATCCTTTCTGATTTATAAAAGAATTCGTGGTCATGCTCACTGACATTTCGTAAAACTCTACACGGATTTCCTACTGCAAGCACATTGTCCGGAATATCTTTTGTAACCACGCTGCTTGCTCCAATAACGGTATTCTTTCCAATATGGACGCCGGGGACAATGACTACACCTGCACCGATCCATGTGTTTTCGCCAATGTAAACATCCTTATTATACTGCAGCCCTCTGGCCCTGAGTTCCGGATCAATCGGATGATTAGCTGTTGCAATGGTAACATTAGGACCAAACATTACTTTGTCTCCAACATAGATGTGTCCATCATCGACAAGAGTTAAATTTGAATTTGCATAAATCCCGGAGCCAAAATGCAGATGATGTCCTCCCCAATTTGCGTGAAACGGGAGTTCAATGTAACAATTATCTCCACATTCAGCGAAAACCTCCTTCATGTAATTTTCTTTTTTCTCATATTCCGAAGGTTTCAACCGGTTGAAATCCCAGAGCATATCCTGAAAAACTATCTGTTCTCTCATAATCTCCTCATCAGCCGGATTATAGATAAGGCCATTGACCATTCTCTCATACTGTGTCATTTTCAATCTCCTCCGAAAATTCCGATTTTTCGTTTTTTCACAGAAAAGATAACGTATATCAGAAAGTGTAAAAACTACCGCCGGCATAGGAAACGCCCGAACAATTTTGCCCGGGCGGTCTCGGTATCCATCATCTCCGGCACGATTCGCTCCAAGCGTTTTTTTGCCGCTTCTTCAATTTCATCGCAATACTGTCTTACGCACACCCGCCGATCGCCCATTGGCTTTTTTCTGTCTATGTGTCACTTGGTTGTCGCCGAATAAGGGGACGAATTTGCCGCGTGCGGTTTTTCGGTCACGGGCGCGGCTATCCGCGTTCTACCGTTTGCGTTTTGGGCCGCGGCGAAGATACTGGGAGTCATGCGTATACGCGAGGATGCGGCTGCGGATACCGGCCAGCCCCAGCCCGCAGGCGATCAGACCGAACAGGCTGCTGCGAATGACCGTTTGCAGCACGGCGCCTTGCAGGCAAAAACGGGCGGCTTGCAGGATCGAATCAAAATCGTTTACGCTCCAATACGCCAGTACCGTACTGAAAAACTCCGCAAACAGGATAGCAAACAGCGAAAATACGACCACCATCGCCATGGCGAACTGCGTGTTATGCGCGCCGCGAAACCGGCAGTAACCGTAAAAAGAGCCAATGCCGACCAATACGCCGAAGTACCACATTTGCCAATTCAGCAGCTGCTGCGTGAGAAACCACGGCAAAACGCCGACCAATGCGCCGAGGAACGCGCCCAGTATCCCGCGCAGATAGGCGGTGATTGGCTCGGTGTCTTTCTCAAACTTATCGTCATAAGCGACGCCGATCAGCTTGGTGGCTTCCTTGGCCGCCGCTTCAATAAATCGCACCCAATCCTCGCCTGTCGTTGGCGCGGTAGGCAGCGTGACCAGCACGCCGAAATGATGATGAGCGGCGACAGCGCCTGCGCAAAACGGTGTGATCGCGGCGATACGTGCTTGCAGCTTGCTCAAATGCGCCTCCGGAATGTTGACCGACATTTCCAGTGTGCAGGGTTCGACGGTTGCTCGGAAGGCGATCCCTTCCACAACGCCGCTCAATGTGCCGGCCGCGGTGTCCGCGCGAAAACCGCGCGCCGTTCCCGCCTGAAAAAAGGCTGCGTCTGCCATGAAAAACACCTGACCTTCCTGTTCATGCATCGTTATAAAAAAGCGCGGAGAAAATCGGCGGAAAACAACCGTGTACGATTTTCTCCGCGCTTTTCGGGCCTTACAGGCTCAGCGAATAGTTGGGAGCTTCTTTCGTGATGGAGATGTCATGCGGGTGGCTTTCCTTGAGTCCGGCGCCGGTAATGCGCACGAACTGGCCGTTTTTCTGCAGCTCCGGGATCGTCCCGCAGCCGCAGTAGCCCATACCGGAACGCAGGCCGCCCATGAGCTGATACACGGTTTCGGAAAGCAGTCCCTTGTAGGGGACACGGCCCTCGACGCCTTCGGGAACGAGCTTTTTGTTGTCCTCCTGGAAATACCGGTCTTTGCTGCCCTTCGCCATGGCGCCGAGGCTGCCCATGCCGCGGTATACCTTGAACTGGCGGCCTTGGTAGATTTCGGAATCGCTGGGGGATTCTTCACAGCCCGCGACCAGCGAACCGACCATGACCACGTCCGCACCGGCGGCGATCGCCTTGACCAGATCGCCGGAATACTTGATGCCGCCGTCTGCGATGACCGGGATGTTGTACTGCGAGGCTACGCAGGCCGCGTCATAGATCGCGGTGATCTGCGGCACGCCGATGCCGGCCACCACGCGGGTGGTGCAGATCGAACCGGGGCCGATTCCCACCTTGATCGCGTCGGCGCCCGCGTCGATCAGCGCGCGTGCCGCTTCGGCGGTCGCAATGTTGCCGGCGATCAGCGAAATCTGCGGGAAAGCCGCCTTGACGCGGGAAACCGCGTTGAGAATGTTCTGGCTGTGGCCGTGCGCGGAATCCAATACCAGCGCATCCACCTGCGCGTCTACCAGCGCGGCTGCACGCTCCAGCACATCGGAGGTTGCGCCGATGGCGGCGGCGCACAGCAGACGGCCGTCCTTGTCCCGGGCAGATTGCGGATATTTGACCGCTTTTTCGATGTCTTTAATGGTAATGAGTCCTTTTAGATAGCCGTTTTCATCCACGATGGGCAGTTTTTCGATGCGGTGGCGGCGAAGAATTTCCTGCGCCTGTTCCAGCGTCGTGCCTACCGGCGCGGTCACAAGGTTTTCGTGCGTCATGACCTCTTCGATTTTCTGGCTGTAATCGGTGAGGAAGCGCATATCGCGGTTGGTGAGAATACCGACCAGTTTGCCGTCCCGGCAGATCGGCACGCCGGAAATCTTATATTTTCCCATCAGCTCGTTGGCGTCCGCCACGAGGTGGTCGGGAGAGAGGAAAAACGGATTCACGATAACGCCGTTTTCGGAGCGCTTGACGCGATCAACCTGATCGGCCTGCATGTCGATCGGCATATTCTTGTGGATAACGCCGATACCGCCTTCGCGGGCGATGGCGATCGCCATGCGTGCTTCCGTGACCGTATCCATCGCGGCGGTCATCAAAGGAATGTTCAGGGTGATGTGTTTGGTCAGCCGTGTGCTCACCGAAATATCCTTGGGCAGCACGTCGGATTTGGCGGGTATTAACAACACATCATCAAACGTAAGACCATCCTTCAAAAATTTTTCGTCCGCATTGTTATTCACCACGGTAATTCCTCCTCGTTTTTTCGTTCCGTTTTTTCAACGTTTCGCAAGTACGTGTTGAAAGGTTTATTTTTTATTGTATCACACTTCCCCAAGGGGACGCAAGGGGAAAAATGAAAGAGAGCTGACAAATTTCCTGTGCCGATCCGGAGAATTTCTACGCGCAATGCCGGTTTTGCTTGCACCGGCCGATAGAATATGCTATACTATTCCAAAAGTATTACTACAGTGAAGGGGTTTTATCCATGTCTGGCCACTCCAAGTGGAATAATATCAAACGGAAAAAAGAAAAAACCGACGGGCAAAAGGCGAAAATTTTCACAAAGATGGGCCGTGAAATCGCGGTTGCCGTCAAAGAGGGCGGCGGCGCGGATCCCGCCTCCAACTCCCGCCTGAAAGACGCGATCGCCAAGGCAAAGGCGAACAATGTGCCCAACGATAACATCGAACGCATTATTAAAAAGGCCTCCGGCGACGGCAGCGCGGATAACTATGAGGCGCTGCAATACGAGGGCTACGGCCCGAGCGGCATTGCGGTGATCGTGGAAACGCTGACCGACAACCGTAACCGTACAGCCGGTGAAATGCGGCATTATTTTGATAAATGCGGCGGCAATCTGGGACAGACCGGCTGCGTCGGATTTTTGTTCAACCGCAAGGGTATCCTTGTGATCGAGGCCGAGGGGCTGGACGAGGATGTCGTGATGGAGGACGCGCTGGAGGTTGGCGCATCGGATTTCAGCACGGACGGCGATGTGTTTGAAATCACGACCGAGCCGGATGATTTTTCGGCTGTGCGCGATGCGTTGGAGGCAAAAGGCTATTCTTTTGTGACTGCGGAGGAGGAAATGATCCCTGACGTATACAACGCGATCGAAGATCCGGAGCTGGTTGCCAAGATGGAAAAGCTGCTGGATATGCTCGAGGATAACGACGACGTGCAGAACGTCTGGCACAACTGGGATCGGCCCGACGAGGACTGACGTTGTCGGCGGCGCGGCGGCTCTGTTGCTCAACAGAGCCGCTTTTTGTCGCTGCGCCCGCCGGTCATCCTTGACAAACCGGCGGACGGGACGTATCATAAATACGGATAGAGCCGGCGCGGTGCCGGCTGCGGAAAAACGCGGTAAAGAGGTGAGCGGCATGGCCGCAATCGCACATTCTTTAATAGATTTGATCGGCGATACGCCCTTGCTGCTGCCGGAGCGTTATGCGCGGCAGCAGGGGCTGCAGGCACGGCTGCTGCTGAAGCTGGAAAGCTTCAATCCGCTCGGATCCGTAAAGGATCGGGTGGCGTTGGCACTGGTGGAAGCGGCGGAGGAGAGCGGACAGCTGGCTCCCGGCGGCGTGCTGATCGAACCGACCGGCGGCAGCGCAGGCATTGCCCTCGCCTTTATCGGCACGGTACGCGGCTATCGGGTGATTCTGACCATGCCGGACACGACCGACGGCCAGCGCCGCGAGCTGCTCAAGGCGCTTGGCGCCGAGGTGGTATTGACGCCCGGCGAGCGCGGTATGGCCGGTGCGATCGCTGCGGCGGAGGAGCTGGCGGCGCAGCTGCCCGGCGCGTATATGCCGCATCAGTTTGACAACCCCGCCAACCCCGACATTCACCGGCGCACCACCGCGCAGGAAATCTGGCGGGATGCGGAGGGGAAAGTGG
>CATWUX010000051.1 GCA_958354085.1 uncultured Oscillospiraceae bacterium
TTTGCCGCTGTCCGTGCAGCACGCCTAGGGATGAAAGTTGCTCTTGTGGAGCGCTTTGCTTCTCTGGGTGGAATGGCTACAAACGGCCATGTTAATATCTGGCATTCTCTGTATAACACTACCGGTGAAAAGCAGATAATCGCCGGATTGACACTGGAAGTGATTCAGCGGCTACAGGCTCTGGGCGCAGCCGATCATCCGGGCCAAGTGACGGATCGTATCCTGTTTAACAGCGACGAATTAAAGTGCATTCTGGACGATCTTGTCATGGAGAATCCGATCTCTTTATTCCTTCACAGCTTCTATGCGGGTATTGAAACTGACGGCAATACCGTAACGTCTATCCTTCTATGTGGAAAAGATGGACTTCGAGCCATAAAAGCAGCATTTTTCATTGACACTACCGGAGATGGGGACTTGGCACGCGATCTGGGTATAAAAAGCTACCGTCTGGATCCCATCCAGCCTCCAACACCGGTGTTTTTGCTTCAGGGTGATGCCGAAGGCCTGAACCTTACCGAACTATATCGGGCCCACGCCGACGAATTTGACCTTGGTGATGACTTTTGCGCCGGATGGCATGAGGATTATCCGAATTGTCCGGGAATTACGACACGGGCAGATCTCCATGTTTCCGCCCTCCATCTGGATCAGGCGGATGTGCTGACCCAGGCAGAATTGGAAGGCCGTAGAAAAATCCGGAGCATGGTACACCTTCTGAAAAAGTACGGAAAATCGGAAGAAGCCTACAATGTGGTATCTATGTGCAACGGCATAGGTATCCGTGACACGCTTCACTTCCAGACACGATACTGTGCCAACGAAAAGGATCTGCTGTTGGGGAAATCTTTTGAGGATACCATCCTGCAGGGCACTTACAACATCGATATTCATTGCGCCTATGGAAGCGGCATTATTTTTAAGCTTTTTGATGGAACCATCCACCACTTATATCCCCAAGAGAACCGTTCGGAATATGGAAACTGGCGCATTGAAAACGGTATCGATGAAAAGGAATTTCCTATTGCCACCTATTATCAGCTTCCGTTCTCCAATCTGGTGAATGAGTGTTACCGTAACTTTATTGCTGCCGGCCGTATGATTAACGCCGATATCGGCTCTTTTGGCGCTCTTCGGGTTATGGTAAACCTAAATCAGTTGGGAGAAGCCGCCGGTGTTGCTGCCTATGTATCCCTGCATCAAAGCAAGCCTCTCCAGGATTTGGAAGGTGCACAAGTACGAGCAATACTACGCAACGGCGGCTCAGCGCTGTGACTTTCTATTTTCAATTAACGAATATGGCGGAATATTCCGGAAGCCTTTTTGAAAAATACGCAGACAGTTTCGGCCGTCCGCCCTCTCCTGCTGCCTTTCCATCTTTCCGCCGCCTTTATTTAGTTCGTTACTCGAACAAACTGTACAATAAGTGTACCACGCTTTACCCGGATTGTCAATATATATTGACAATCCGGGTAGTTTATGAAAAACATTCGCATTTGTGCCCACCATACCGTATTCCATGAAGATGTTTCACCCCACGGTGTTCGTTGACGAATCACATAAATCATGATATAGTGAGTAAATCACAAGCGTTTTCCCTATATTTAGGAAAGTAGGTATCGCAGCACACTATGTTGACGACGATTGGCGCATGGATGAAAAAGAGCATCGGCATCCTCTTTTCCGTTATGTTAGCAGCCATCTTGCTGCTGCTGCTTTTTTTCAGCGATAAAAGCTATTATTGTAAAAAGGTGTTTTTACTTCCGAACGGCGCTCTGCTGTTGATTGCGTTGGGGCTGGCCGTTCTGTTTTCTTGTGTATTGGTACGCTATTATCAAGCCGTTGAGCATTGCCTGAGCCGACATTTTCGCTGGCTTTTTCCAACGTTGGCCGTGTTGCTGTTACTATTGCAGTTTGCCGTTTGCTATTATGCGTATTTTTTCACCGGCTGGGATGTAAACATAGTGATCAGCCAAGCGTTTCAAATTGCCCAAGGAGATTACAACGGTTTGAAGCATGCGTATTTTTCCCGATACCCCAATAATATTTTTTTACTTTGGCTGTTTTCCGTCATTTTTAAAATCTGTTTTGCCCTCGACATCACCTATAAAAGCAGCTGCGTTTTAATTCTGCTTTTTAGCCAAAGCGTTTTGTCTACCTTAGCCGCCTGCCTTTTACAAAGAATATGCTTTGCTTATACAAATTCTCATGTCATTTCGTGGTGCGTTTGGCTTTTCTATGCGTTTTTTGTCGGGCTTTCCCCGTGGCTGCTGATCCCGTACTCGGATTCGTTCGGGCTGATATTTCCCGTTTTGCTTTTATGGATCTATCATTGGCAGAAAAACGGTCGGCTGTTATGGCTGAAATGGATATTGCTGGGAGCCCTTTCTTTTATCGGCTATAAAATTAAGCCGCAAGTTGTCATCATGACAATTGCCATTCTAATCGTGGAAAGTATTCACATTCTAACGAATATCAAAGAAAAAGGAGCTCTGAAAAAAGCGTTTGTAAAACTGGCTTCCGCTTTAGCGGCTGGCGGAGTTTGCTTTATGATATTCTCCCAGGTGATTCTTCCTTCTGTGCCTGTCAAGATTGATCCGGAGCGCGCGTTCAGCATGACCCATTTTATGATGATGGGATTGAACCGCGAAACCAACGGCGTTTATTCGTATGAGGACGTCGTGTATTCCGATTCGTTTTCCGATTATTCGGAACGCCAAAAAGGAAACGCTGCCATCATTAAGCAAAGAGTGCAAGACTACGGCGCCCACAATTTGCTCAAGCATCTCGGCAAAAAGTGCTTAGTAAACTATGGAGACGGTACCTTCGCATGGGGAAAAGAAGGACGGTTTTTTCTGAAAACTTTTCCGGATAAAGATGCCGTCTTATCCCCGTTGCTCAAGCAAATTTTGTATACAGGCGGGAAATATCATCCGCTATATTCCAGTTTATTGCAAGCGGCATGGTTATTGTTGTTGTTTTCCGCTTTGGGCTGTGCTGCTTCTATCTTCAGAAAAAATGTATCCGACGAGCTATGGACGGCTATGCTGGCTATTATAGGTCTTACCCTGTTTGTCTTACTGTTTGAAGCCAGAGCGCGGTATCTGTATACGTATGCGCCTATTTATATTCTGTTGGGCGCAGTCGGCTGGAAACAAATGGTGTCTGCCGTCAGAACCCTTTTTGCAAAAGCCAAGCAAAGCCGCCGCAAAACAGCCGGATGCGCCTTTTCGGAGGTCTTGTCTCTACGGTAAAAACATGGTATACTCATCCATAATGAGCGTTTTGAAGAGAGGCGTTTCGACTTTTTCGCAAAATCTTAGACCTGTTTTGTATAAAATGTGTCGAAAATACAGATTGTATATCACTTTGGAGAGGAATCCGTGTGCATGACTGAAGAAATCACCAGCTTTGAACAATTATCGCTGCGCGAAGAAACCCGCAAAGCGCTGAAAAAAATGGGCTTCGCGGCGCCGACGCCTGTACAGGCGCAAACTATTCCGGTAATGATGGATGGCTATGACGTCATCGCCAAGGCCCCCACGGGCACCGGCAAAACCTGCGCGTTCGGTATCCCGCTGATGGAAACCATCCGGCCCGACTGTGCCGATATTCAGGCAGTCATTGTCTGTCCGACGCGGGAGCTGTGCATCCAGATTGCGGATGAGCTGCGGCAGCTGATGGCGTTTCGTCCCGACCTGCGGCTCGCCTGCCTTTACGGCGGGCAGCCGATCGCCAAGCAGCTGACCGTGCTGAAGAAAAATCCGCATATCGTAGTGGCCACGCCCGGCCGGCTGCTCGACCATATGGGACGCGGTACGGCATGGCTCGGCAATGTGTACACCGCTGTGCTGGATGAAGCGGACGAAATGCTGAAAATGGGCTTTATCAAGGATGTACGCCGCATTCTGAACGCAACCCCCGGCGATACGCAGGTGGTGATGTTCAGCGCCACGATCTCCCGTGAGGTCATGGACGTCGCGTGGGAATACCAGCACGATGCTGTTGAAATCACCGTGCAGGCGCAGGGGGAAAGCCGCCCGCTGATCGCTCAATTTGAAATGCTGTCCTCCGGCGACCGCCGCACACAGGACATGCTGGCCATTATCGACGAGCTGGATCTGCACCGCGTGATGGTGTTCTGCAACCGCAAAAACACCGTCCGGCGGCTCAGCGACCGTCTGCATAAGCAAGGACGCTCGGTGGATTGCCTGCACGGCGATATCCCCCAGTCGCAGCGCAACCGCGTGATGTCCGGTTATCGGGAAGGGGCGTTTGAAATTCTGGTTGCCACCGACGTTGCCGCCCGCGGCATTGACGTGGACGATGTGGAGGCCGTATTCAACTACGACATTCCGGACGAAAACGAATATTATCTGCACCGCATCGGCCGTACCGGCCGCGCCCGCCGTAAGGGAATGGCCTTTACCTTCATCACGCCGGACGACCGGTTCCGGATGCGGGATATCAAGAAATACACCCACTCGGAGATGGAGGCTGTCGCTTTCAACGACGCCGGCCATCTGGTAACGGAAAACGGCCTGCCGCTGACCGAAGCGCTCGAACTGCAAATCGAAGAATGATGAAAGCCTCCTGTCCGGCCGGATACCGGATAGGAGGCTTTTGCTTAACCCGCGCTAATCAAAAAATTTTCCCTCATAGAAATTTTCGTTTCCGGTTTTCTTCGCTGTCAGCCGGAAGATCACGTTGCCATCCGGGCACACGATGTCCTTGCTGTATTGGCTGCTGCCGCCGATGTTCCGCAAATCGCCGCCGCTTCTGACGGCCTCCATGATGGGAAACATCATCATCATGACCTTGGAGCAAATCCCCTGTCCTTCGGCATTGACAGGGCACCCATAGGTGCAGGTATAGGTATCCCCGATTTCCTCGCCGTTTCGGCAATACCGCTCTGTGCGGTCGCCGCGAAGAAAACCGATCACTTCAATTGTCCATTCGTATTCCTCGGCATACCACTTTTTCATGATTTTCCTCCCGATTCTTATCTGTATTTACCGTCTGGCTGACGTACAAACAATGACAGCGGAAAGCGCCGTGTGAAAATCAGCGACAGACAACTTGCCTGTCGCTGAAAAACGTCTTTGTCCTGTGAGCCGGTCGGTCATTCCCGCTCGGCTTCGGTGTCTTTAGGATCGTCCGGCGATTCGGCAACGGGCGGTTTCACCAGAATATGCACCCGCTCGATGCGGCGATCGTCCATTTTCATGACCGTAAAAGTCAAATTTTCATAAACGACCTCCGGATGCTCCCCTTCCGCGGGAATGCGTCCCAACTCGTCCATCAGGAAACCGGCAAGCGTATCGTATTCTCCCTCCGGCAGCTCGACGCCCAGCAATTCACTCAGCTCTTCCACCGCAATGAAACCGTCCACTTCAAAGGAATCGTCGCTGATACGCTTCACTTCTTCTTCCTCGTGGTCAAACTCGTCCTGCATATTGCCCACAATCGACTCCAGCAGATCCTCCATCGTGACGATGCCCGCCACACCGCCGTATTCATCTACGACAATGGACATCTGCATATGTTTTTCCGTCATTTCGGCAAACAGCTCACCGCAGCGCTTAGTGCCGGGAACGAAATAGGTTTCGCGCACCAAATGACGCACCGACACCTCCGGCGGGAGCATCTGACCGACATACGGCAGCAAATCTTTGATATACAGCACGCCGATAATGTGATCGATATCCTCCTCGTATACCGGCAGACGGGAATAGCCCTCGTCCACGCCGATGCGCAGCGCTTCGTCGATCCCGTCTTCCACATCCAACGCCGCCACGTCGGTGCGCGGCGTCATGATCTCCTCTGCCGTGATATCGTCGAATTCAAAAATATTGTTGATCATTTCTTTTTGGCTGCCTTCGATAACGCCCTTTTCTTCGCCCACGTCCACCATCATGCGGATTTCTTCCTCGGTCACGTGTTCTTGATCCGCATGGGGATCCATGCCGAACAGGCGCACCACCAAATTGGTGGAAACAGACAGCAGCTTCACAAACGGGCGCGTGACAGCCGCGACCACGCGCAGCACACCGATCGCCGCGAACGCAAACGGCTCCGCTTTCTGCATGGCGATACGTTTGGGCACCAATTCGCCCAAGATCAGGGTAAAGAACGTCATCAGGATGGTGATCAGCACCACACTGACGCTTTGGATTGCGGAGAAATACGCGGCGGCAGGCGGAACGACACGTACAAACCAGTCTGCCAGCGGCTGTGCCAGAGATTGAGCGGCCGTTGCGGAGGTCAGAAAGCCGGCCAGCGTAACGCCGATCTGGATCGTTGCCAAGAAATTGGAGGAATCCGCCGTAAGTTTCAAGACTTGCTGTGCTTTTTTATGCCCCTCCTCCGCCATCTTGCGGATTTTTGCGTCGTTGAGCGTGATAACCGCCATCTCCGACCCCGCAAAAAACGCGTTGCAAAGGATCAGCACAAACAAAAGCAGGATTTGCAGCAGCAAATTTCCATCGGGTTCCGGGTCCATGTAATGATGTTTCCCCTTTCAAAATGAAATATCTTTATTTTATCGTTTTTTCATGGGTATGTCAACCGGCACATAACCGACTTGAGGGGATACAAGGGTTAAAAAAGCCTTGTGCGGTGCGATTTCCGCCCTCACCGTCCGCTAGGTGCCGAATCCCTCTCTTTTTGCGTTTTTGCGCCGGTTTTTGAAAGCCGAAAAAACGCTTTCACAAATACACTATAAAAAAAGGGATATTTCAGTCGCTTTTTTGGGTTTTCACACTTTACACCACCGTAGAAAAGTGGTAGTATAAAACATGGTGTTTATCGGTGCCTTTTTATGCGCCGACAACGCGTGTTCTTCATTCTATTATCCTTAAAGGAGGATCATATTCAATGGCAAGAAAGTTTAAAACCATGGATGGTAACAACGCTGCCGCGCACGTATCGTATGCGTTCACGGACGTTGCCGCCATCTACCCCATCACCCCGTCGTCCGTTATGGCGGAAGTGACCGATGTATGGGCGGCTGCCGGGCAGAAAAACCTGTTCGGGCGTCCCGTCAAGGTCGCGGAAATGCAGTCCGAGGCCGGCGCCGCCGGTGCGGTTCACGGTTCGCTGGCAGCCGGTGCGCTGACCACCACCTACACCGCCTCTCAGGGCCTGCTGCTGATGATCCCCAACATGTACAAGATCGCGGGTGAGCTGCTGCCCAACGTTATCCACGTTTCGGCGCGTGCTCTGGCTTCCCACGCTCTGTCCATTTTCGGCGATCACTCCGACGTGTATGCCTGCCGTCAGACCGGCTACGCCATGCTGTGCTCCTCCAGCGTACAGGAGGTCATGGATCTGGGCGCCGTGGCGCACCTCGCCACCATCAAGGGCCGCGTGCCGTTCCTGCACTTCTTTGACGGTTTCCGTACCTCTCACGAAATCCAGAAGATTCAGGTATGGGATTACGAAGATCTGCGCGATATGCTCGACATGGATGCGGTCGCCCGCTTCCGTCAGCATGCGCTCAATCCGGAGCATCCGGTGCAGCGCGGTACCGCGCAGAACCCCGACATCTTCTTCCAGGCGCGCGAAGCCTGCAACACCTATTACGATGCGATCCCCGGCGTTGTCGAGGATTACATGAACATGGTGAACAAGAAGATCGGCACCAACTATAAGCTGTTCAACTACTATGGCGCGCGCGACGCGAAGCACGTCATCATCGCCATGGGTTCCGTGAACGAGACCATTGAGGAGACTGTCGATCACCTGAACGCCGCCGGCGAAAAGGTCGGTCTGATCAAGGTCCGCCTGTATCGTCCGTTCTCCGTCAAGCATCTGCTGGCCGCTATCCCGTCCAGCGTGGAGGCCATCACGGTTCTGGATCGTACGAAGGAGCCCGGCTCCATCGGCGAGCCGCTGTTCCTGGATGTCTGCGCCGCTCTGAAGGGCAGCAAATTCGAGACGGTTCCGGTGTACACCGGCCGTTACGGTCTGGGCTCCAAGGACACCACCCCCGGCCAGATCGTCGCCGTATACCGCAACATGCAAGCCGCCCGCGGCAAGAAGCGCTTCACCATCGGCATCGAAGACGACGTGACCAAGCTGTCGCTGAAGGTGAAAGAGAACCTCGACACCACCCCGAAGGGCACCCGCTCCTGCAAGTTCTGGGGTCTGGGCTCGGACGGCACCGTCGGCGCGAACAAGAACTCCATCAAAATCATCGGTGACCACACCGATATGTATGCGCAGGGCTACTTCGCCTATGACTCCAAAAAGTCCGGCGGCGTCACGATCTCTCACCTGCGTTTCGGCAAAAAGCCGATCAAATCCACCTATTTTGTCAGCAAGGCGGACTTCGTGGCGTGCCACAACCCGTCCTATGTCGACAAGTACGACATGATCAGCGACGTGAAGCCGGGCGGTACGTTCCTGCTGAACTGCTCATGGGATCTCGAGGAGCTGGATAAGCACCTGCCGGCCGCCATGAAGCGCTACATTGCGAAGAACGACATCAAGTTCTATACGCTGGACGCGACGCACCTCGCCAAGAAGATCGGTCTGGGCAACCGCACCAACACCTTCCTGCAGGCCGCTTTCTTCAAGCTCGCCAAGGTCATCCCGGTCGATGAGGCGATCCGCTTCATGAAGGAAGCCGCCACCAAGTCCTATTCCAAGAAGGGCGAAGCCATCGTCAAGATGAACCACGACGCGATCGAACTGGGCGCCAAGGAAGTCAAGAAGGTCAAGGTTCCCAAGGAATGGGCAAAAGCGACCGACAACACCACCCGTACTACCGCCGCCGGCGGCCGTCCGGAAATCAAAGAATATATCGACAACATCCTGACGCCGATCAACGCGCAGCAGGGCGATAAGCTGCCGGTTTCCACGTTCGTGGAGAACGCGGACGGCACCGTGCCGCTGGGCTCCGCCGCTTATGAGAAGCGCGGCATCGCCGTGGATGTGCCGGTCTGGGTTGCGGAAAACTGCATCCAGTGTAACTTCTGCTCCTATGTTTGCCCGCACGCGGTCATCCGTCCGGTCGTGCTGACCGAGAGCGAGGCGGCTGCGGCTCCTGCCGGCATGAAGATGAAGAACGCAACCGGTCTGCCGGGCATGCAGTTCGCCGTAACCGTGTCCGTTCTGGACTGCACAGGCTGCGGCTCCTGCGCCACCGTCTGCCCGGGCATGAAGGGCAACAAAGCCCTCGTCATGCAGCCGCTGGAATCCCAGACGGCCGAGCAGGATGTCTACACCTATGGCCAATCGCTGGCTGACAAGCCGGAAGTGGCCGCGAAGTTTAAAAACACCACCGTCAAGGGCAGCCAGTTTGAGAAGCCGCTGCTGGAGTTCTCCGGCGCGTGCGCAGGCTGCGGTGAAACACCGTATGCGAAGCTGGTCACCCAGCTGTTCGGCGATCGGATGTATATCGCGAACGCCACCGGCTGCTCCTCCATCTGGGGCGGTTCCTCTCCCTCCACGCCGTACACCGTCAACAAGGACGGCCACGGCCCGGCTTGGGCCAACTCCCTGTTCGAGGATAACGCGGAATACGGCTATGGTATGTTCCTGGGCGTGACCGCCCGCCGCAACCGCGTTGTCGATCTCATGAAGACCTTCGTTGAAGCGGATATTCCGGCGGAATGGGGTCTGAAGGAAGCCGCGCAGGCATGGCTGGACGGCATGAACGATGCGGACGCCTCCAAAGCGGCGGCAGCTGCGCTCGTACCGGCTCTGGAAAAAGCGGTTACCGGCTGCAATTGCGATATGAAGCCGTTGTTTGAGGAAGCGCTGGCGGCCTCCGATATGTTCGTCAAGAAATCCTTCTGGATGTTCGGCGGCGACGGCTGGTCCTATGACATCGGTTTCGGCGGCGTGGATCATGTGCTGGCGTCCAATGAAAACGTCAACATCCTCGTATTCGACACCGAAGTGTACTCCAACACCGGCGGACAGGCCTCCAAGGCGACGCCGACCGGCTCTGTGGCACAGTTTGCCGCGGCCGGCAAAGCCGTGAAGAAGAAGGATCTGGGCGCAATCGCGATGAGCTACGGCTATGTCTATGTGGCGCAGGTCGCCATGGGCGCGGACATGAACCAGTGCCTGAAAGCGATGCACGAAGCCGAAAGCTACGACGGTCCTTCCCTGATCATCGCCTATGCGCCGTGTATCAACCACGGTATCAAGGGCGGTATGGGCGTGTCCCAGACGGAGGAAAAGAAAGCGGTCGAGGCCGGTTACTGGCATCTGTATCGCTTCGATCCTCGCAAGGAAGAATCCTTCACGCTGGACAGCAAGGCGCCGACAACCTCTTATCGTGACTTCATCATGAGCGAGGTTCGTTACAGCTCGCTGACCCGTTCGTTCCCGGCGCGCGCCGAGGAACTGTTCAAGAAGGCTGAGGACAACGCGGTCGCTCGTTATGAGCATCTCGTGAAACTCGGCAATCTGTACGGCGGCAACAAATAAGACATTCCTATTTCCTCCCCTTACATCTGGCGTCTGACAGATGTAAGGGGAGGCTTTTTTCTCCGTGAATCCGCGAACAGTTTATCATTATTCGCATAAAAGCGGCTCAATCCGGGGCATACTGTATCCGATAAGGAAAAGAGGGAAACGACATGAAACGATTGATTCTGGTGACGTCCCCGCCTGCCTGCGGCAAAACGTACATCTCGAAAAAGCTGGCCGAAAATCTCCGGCATGTGGTTTATCTGGACAAGGATACGCTCATCGGGCTGTCAAACATCATTTTCGACGTTGCCGGTGAGGAGCGGAACCGAAGCTCACGCTTTTTTGAGGAACACATCCGCAACGCGGAATACGAGGTCATCCTGGCCCTCGCCATGGAAGCCCTGCAATATGACGATATCGTATTGATCAACGCGCCCTTTTCACGGGAAATCCGCGATCCCCACTATATGGATGGCTTGAAGGAGCGCCTCAAGCCGTTGAACGCCCGTTTGACAATCGTATGGGTGCAGACCTCTTTGGAGGTTTGCAAGCAGCGGATGATCGCGCGCAATTCGGAACGGGATGTCTGGAAGCTGGCGCATTGGGACGAATATATCGCCACCCGTGATTTCAGTATTCCGGAAAATCTGAACGATCCGGCCGTCGGGGACGACCTTCTGATCTTCAAGAATTCCTCCGCCGAGGAATATGCGCAGTCCATGAAAGAGATTGTGCGCCTATTGGAAAACCGATAAAACAAAAAGAACGTCTGACGAAATCTATCGTCAGACGTTCTTTTTGTTTTATCGGTTCGTATTATTCCTGACTTTCCACCAAAGTACACGTTACATCAAAGCGTTCATTGGTATTCGGACGAATCAGCGTCAGAGTGATCATATCGCCGACCTTGCCCTTCACCAGCTCGGTACGCAGCTCCGCATAAGTCTTGGTGCGCACGCCGTTTACATGCGTAATAATATCCCCCACGCGCGCCTTGGTCCCGTTGAGCGGAGAGTAGCTGCGGATCTCGTGGATCCGGAAGCCTTCAAATCCAATGGTAGTGATCGTTTTTCCGGTAATGCCAATCGACACACGGCCGGTCACACGCCCGTATTTAGCCAGATCGTTCAGGATTCCCTGCGCTTCGTTGATCGGGATGGAGAAACCGATGCCCTCATAACCGGTGGCGACGATTTTCGCCGAGTTGATCGCAATGACCTGACCGGCCGAGTTGATCAGCGGGCCGCCCGAATTGCCGGGATTGATTTTCGCGTCGGTCTGCAGGCATTTAAGCGCATACCCGGTATCCTCGTACACATCACGCGCCAAGCCGGAAATGATCCCCTGTGTCACCGTCCAGCTCAGGCCGCCGGGATTACCGATGGCCACCACACGGTCGCCGATCTTCAGAGCAGAGGAATCGCCGAATTCCGCCGGCACCAGATTGACCGCACCGACGCGAATGACCGCCAGATCGGTATAGGTATCCGCGCCGATGACTTCCGCGTTTTCATACACGGTGCCGTCGTACATTCCCACGTCGATCCGGTCGTACGCGCCGCCGGTCTGTTCATTGATCACACAGTGGGCATTGGTGATAATGTACCCATCCGACGTCCAGACGATACCGGTTGCGCCGCCGATAGCCGTTGTGCCCGAATACATGGTGAGATTCACCGTCGAATCCTGATTTTTCTCATAAATGGCCGTCGCGCTTAAACCCTCTTGCGCTTCTTCCTTCTGTGTAATATCCAGTGTCGGCGCATTTTCGTTGCCGGTGCTGCTCACAGAGCTGGTGGACACATGACCGGCGGACGAAGGCGAATCGCCCGTCTCGACACGGTCGGTCACGGTCAACCCGATAAGCACCGCGGAGGTGATCAGGGCAGCTGCACAGATTACACTGAGCACCGCGACCAGCACGGTCGTGCCGTTGGGCTTTTTCCGCGGCGGGCGCTGCGGAGACATACCGCCGTATGCCGGTTGAGAGGAAGGATTCACCGGCGGCTGCCAGCCATAGGGATTATACCCGTTCTGCGGCGGATAGCCGGGCTGCTGCGGACGCTGCGGATTTCCCTGCGGCGGCTGAGAGGACGCCGGCGAGGAATACCACGACGACGCCACCGGCGGCACCGGCGGGATCGGCGGAATATCCGCAGAGGACGGCGTACCGCTGCTTTGCCAGCCGGACTCCGTCTCCTTCGGCGCTTCCGGCGCTTGGGCAGAAGGCACCTCCGGATTGGTATCGGTCGTTTTGTTTTCTTCCGGATTGATTTGGTTGTTATTATCATCGAACCAATTGGACATGCTAAACATCACCTTTCGGTTAGAATCTGGAATCTATGATGGTAGTATACCACCGATTTGTGTTCGTTTGTTGAAGAAATCGTTGGATTTTCCTGAACAAATCGCAACGAATGTGTTACGCAGACGGCAATTCGGTATCCGGCAGCCAAAAAGCGAACTCGCAATATTCGCCCTCTGCCGACCGCACGACGATCTCACCGTGGTGCAAATTGATGACCGTCTTGACGATATACAGCCCCAAACCGACGCCGCTCTTATCCAAGCTGCGCGATTTATCGGTTTTATAGAACCGTTCAAAAATATGCGGCAGCTCCTGCGGCGGAATCCCCATGCCGCTGTTGCGGATCGTGCAGAAAACGCGCCCGTCTTTTTTCTCCAGCGTGATGCGGATATACCCGCCCTCGTTGGTGAATTTTGTCGCGTTATCCAGCAAGTTATACACAACCTGCCCGATCAGATCATAGTCGCCGGTGACCTCCATACGCGGACAATCCTCCAGCCCTTCGATCGCAATGTTTTTGCTGTCGATACGCTGCTCGAAGGACAGCAGCGCGTTGCAGGTCACCTCGGTCAGATCGAAGCGTACCGGCGTGATGCGCAGCTCGCCGTTGTCGATGCGGGACAGATCCAGCATCGCCTTGACCAGGCGGGACAACCGTTTTACCTCATCGGATACGATCTTCAGATAGTATTTATGCTTTTCCGGCGGAATCGTGCCGTCCAAAATCCCGTCAATAAACCCGGCGATCGTGGTCATCGGGGTTTTCAGCTCATGGGACACGTTCGCCACAAAGCTGCGGCGCATCCCCTCCACCGAGGACAGCGACACCGCCATGGAATTGAGCGCTGCGGCCAGCTCGGCCACCTCGTCTTTGCCTTTGACCGGGATCCGACAGCTGAAATCGCCTTCCCCGAACCGCCGTGTGGCCGCCGCCATCTGGCGCAGCGGACGAACCAGCCGGTAGGTCATCGCGTA
>CATWUX010000052.1 GCA_958354085.1 uncultured Oscillospiraceae bacterium
GGCAAAAATCGGATGATTTTCGTTGATTTCCAGTACACGCTCGGCCTTGACCTTGTTGGCGCCGTCATTCGGCATGGAGTTGAGCACCTTTTCCATCTCCAGTGACAGTGCGCCGTCGCTGGACAGGCAGACAGGATGGCTCTTCAGCCGTTTGGACAGGCGTACCGCTTTGACCTTGCCGTCCAGCGCCTTCGCCATGAAATCGAACAAATCCTTGTGCTGCTCCGCCTGCTTTTCGTCCGCCTCTTTATCCTCCGGAGACTCGAATCCGAGATCGCCGCCGGACACGGAGCGGAACTCCTTGTCGTTGAACGCGTGCAGGACACGCAGCGCAAATTCGTCGATATCGTCGGTCAGATAGAGCATCTCATAGCCCTTGTCGCGCACCGCCTCGGTCTGGGGCAAGCGGTCGATTTTTTCCGGCGTTTCACCGCAGGCATAGTAGATATACTTTTGCTCCTCGCCCATGCGGCTGACATATTCCGCAAGCGTGACCGGCTTTTTCTCCGTGGAGGAATAGAACAGCAGCAGATCCTGCAGCAGCTCTTTGTTGCGGCCGTATTCGTTGTACACGCCGTATTTCAGCTGCAAGCCGAAGTTTTTGAAGAACGCCTCGTACGCCTCGCGGTCATTGGTCAGCATACTGAGCAGCTCGCTTTTGATCTTCTTTTCCAACCGTCCGGCGATCAGCTTGAGCTGGCGATCGTGCTGGAGCATTTCGCGCGAGATGTTCAGCGACAAATCCTGCGAATCCACCAAGCCCTTGACAAAGCTGAAGTGATCGGGCAGCAGATCGGCGCATTTGTCCATGATCAGCACGCCGTTGGCATACAGCTGCAAGCCCTTTTCGTATTCGCGGGTATAGTAGTTGTAGGGGGCGCGGGAGGGGATGAACAGCAGCGCGTTGTAGGTGGACGCGCCCTCCGTGCTGGAATGGATCACGCGCGCCGGTTTCTCATAATCAAAGAATTTCTCTTGATAGAACCGGTTATAATCCTCTTCGGTCAGCTCGTTTTTGTTTTTGCGCCACAGCGGCACCATGCTGTTGAGCGTTTCATTCTCGGTATAGGTCTCGTATTCCACGGGCTTATCCGCGTCCTCTTCCGCGCGTTCCTTCGGGCGGCTTTTTTCCACTTCCATTTTGATGGGATAGCGGATATAATCGGAATATTTGCGCACGATGCCCTGAATGCGGTAGCTGTCAAGGAATTCGTCGTAGCTGTCCTCGTCGGTGTTAGGCTTAATGTGCAGCACGATGCGGGTACCGTGGGAATCCTTTTGCGCCGGCTCAATCGTATAGCCGTCCGCGCCGGCGGATTGCCACTGCCATGCCTCGTCCGCGCCGAACGCGCGGCTGATCACGGTGACGTTATCGCTGACCATGAAAGCGGAATAGAAACCAACGCCGAACTGGCCGATGATGTCCACGTCCTCTTTCGCCTCATGCTCCTGCTTGAAAGCCAGCGAGCCGCTCTTCGCGATCACGCCGAGATTGTTTTCCAGCTCGTCCTTGGTCATGCCGATGCCGTTGTCCTCCAGCGTCAGCGTGCGCGCGTCCTTGTCCAGCGACAGCTGGATGACAAATTCATCCCGGTTGACGCCGGTGGCGCCGTCGCTGAGCGATTGATAATACAGCTTGTCCATCGCGTCGCTGGCGTTGGAGATCAGCTCGCGCAGAAAAATTTCCCGATGCGTATAAATAGAATGGATCATCAAATCCAGCAGCCGTTTGGATTCGGCTTTAAACTGCTTTTTGCCCATGATTCGTCCCCTCGTTGTGATAAGATTAGCACTCGAGCGTCCGGAGTGCTAATACATACTATACCCCGTTTTCTGGAAAAGCGCAAGAGGGAAAATTGTTAAAAAATTGTAAAAGCAGGCGACGTTTAAGCTTCCAGACGGAGCTGACTGCCGACGGGGGATTTGGTCACGACGATTTTCTTGTCAATGCGCTCCTTCAGCTCGCCGACATGCGAAATAATGCCGACCAGCCGGTCGGCGCCGGCAAGCGAGAGCAGCGTGCCGATGGCGCTGTCCAGGCTTTCGCTGTCCAGCGAGCCGAAACCTTCGTCCACAAACATGGTCTCGATGGACACGCCGCCCGCGCGGCTTTGCACAACGTCCGACAGGCCGAGCGCAAGGGCAAGCGAGGCTTTGAAGCTTTCGCCGCCGGAAAGGGTTTTGACGTGCCGCGCTTTGCCGGTGTATTGGTCGAGCACGGCCAGCTCCAAACCGCGGTCGTTGAGCGTTTGCTGGAAGTCGTTGCGCAGCAGTTCGAACCGCCCGTGCGTCATTTTTGCCAGCCGCTTGTTCGCTTCGTGTAGAATCTGATCGAAATATACCATTTGTATATACGATTCAAAGCAGAGCTTCTTACAGCCCTTCAGGCGGCCGTTGGCGGTTTTTGCAAGCGAATCCGCGGCCTGCAGCTCTTGCTCCAGCGATTCCAGCTCTGTACGTTTTTGCAGCAGTTCCGCGGCGATACGGCGGTTGCCGTCCAGCCGGGAGCGCCATCCGGCAAGCTGTTCGCGCAGTGCGTTTTGCTGCGCTTGCAGCTGTGCCTGCCGGTCGGCCAGCGCGGCTTCATCGCCATCCGTGTCGTCGTGCAGCTGCGACAACGCCTGTGTGACGCTGTCCAGCCGACCGGCCAGATGCTGCCGCTGTTCGCGGCAGGCGGCTTCGGCTTGCTGCGCGGTTTTGAGCGTTTCCTGCGCCTGCGCGATTTGTGCAGACAGTGCTTTTTGTGCTTCTTCGGCCGCTGTGCGCGTGGGAAGCTCCGGCGGCAGCGCCGTCCGCAGCGCCGCACAGGCGGCATCCGCTTCGGCGCAGGCGGCCAGAGACTGTTGAAGCTGCGCGGCAAGTGCGATCTGCCGCGTGTCCAGTTCCGCCGCCTGCTGCCGCAGATTATCGATCTGCGCGGGCAATGCGGCGCGCTGCTGCGCCTGATCGCGGGCGGCCGGCAGTGCGGCGTCCGCGGTCTTGGCCATCGACATCGCCGCTGTGTGAGCCGCGTCAATAGCGGTCTTTTCCGGCGGCAATTCCAGCGCCTGCGCCCGCTGTGCGATGGTTCTGGTGCGCTCCTCGCAGGTCGTGCGCTGTTGGGCGGCTTTCTGGCTGGCGGCGGTATAAGCGCGTTCGCAGGCATCCTGTTTTTTCCGCGCGTCCTTGACCTGCTGCTCGGTGGGCGCGTCCGCCGCTAATGCGGCGGGCTGCGGGTGCGTCCGACTGCCGCACACGGGGCAGGGGGTGTCCGGCTGCAGCGACCGCGCGAGAAAGCCTGCCTGTGCGCGCAAAAAACCCTGCTGCAGGGTGCTGTGGGTATCCTTGGCTTGCCGGTACAGCTCCTCCGCAGTGATAAAAGCGGCTTGCGCATCGGTCAGTTTTCGCTGCTCGGCTGTTTGTTCCTCCCATAGGGCTTGCAGCGCTTCCAGCGCCTGCACCCGTGTTTGTGCGTCCTCGCGCTGCTTTTCCAACCGCACCAGCGCCGTTTCCGCCCCGTCCAATTCGCGCAGCTGCGTTTCCGCGTCGGTTTGCGCCTGCGTGAGCGCCTGCCGCTGTGCTTGCAGCGCGTTCAGCGCTGTTTCGGCAGCCTGCCGCTGTTCGTGTACGCGCGCGCAGTGCGCCTCCTGCTCCGTCAGCGCGGCATAACGCGGCAGCAGCTCCGCCAGCCGGGCGCGCTCCGACTCCCAGGCGGCAATGGCAGGCAGCATTTTCTCCGCAGCCATCCGCGCCTGCTGCGCCTGCTCCAGCGCGGCAGCCTGCTGTTCCAACGCGGCGGTGAGCCTGCCTTGTTCCTGCCGGTGAGCGGCACGCTGCGCCGCCCGTTCCAGCGCCGCGGCGTTGGCGGTCAGCCGGTTATCCAGCGCGGCGAGTGCTGCCGACTCTGTTTCCAGCCGCGCCGCGTCCTGCCGGTTCTGATTGTCCAGCTGAAGGCACACCTCCTCCGCCGTGAGCACGGCGGAGAGCGACTCATCGCACAGCCGTGCGGCCGCCTGTGCCAGCGGCGAATCCGCAGGCGTGAGAATGCGGCGCGCGTTGTCCCGCATGTGTGCGCGGGTGTCCCGCACTTCGGCGAACAGCGCGCGCGCCTGTTCGTCCAGCTGCCGCTGCAAAGCGTCAAAGCGGTAGGTGTCAAAAATACGCCGGAAGATCTGCGCGCGGTCGGCGCTGTCCGCCAGCAGCAGCTTGAGAAATTCACCCTGCGCGAGCATACACAGCTGCTTGAATTGCGCGTAATTGAAGCGCAGCAGCTCCTCAATCGCGCGGGTGACCTCGTTGGTTTTGGTGACGGGATTGCCCTGCGGCAGCAGCAGCTCCGCCTCCGCCGCCTGCCGGGTCACGCCCTCGCCACGCCGTTTCGGGCGCTGGTATTCGGGGCGGCGTGTGACAGTGTAGGTTTGTCCGCGGTGGGAGAACACCAGCGTCACAAAGGTGTCGGTCTCCGGCGCGGCAAAATCGCTGCGCAGTCCGTCGTTTGTGCGGTTTTCACCGCTGGTCTGCCCGAACAGCGCGTAAGAGATGCCGTCGAACAGGGTGGTTTTCCCCGCACCGGTATCGCCGGTGATCAGAAACAGCCCGCCGCTGCCGAAACGGGTAAAATCCACCTCACAGCGGCCCGCGTAAGGGCCGAAAGCACTCATGATCAGTTGCAGCGGTTTCATACCGTTTCCTCCTTTTGCAGCGCTGCCCGCAAACGGGCGTATTCGCGCTCGGTCATGGGTTGTCCGTTCATTTTTTCAAAAAATGCGGCGAACAGCTGCTCGTCCGTCTGCTCCTCCAGCCGTGCGGCCGCGGCGGTGACGGTATCCGCCTGTCCGGCGTGAGCGTATTCCACGTGCAGCAGCTGCGGATAGACCGCGCGCAGCCGTTCGGCGGGATCCAGCACCGGTTCGCCGGTGAGGACAGCCCAAATGTAATCGTCCCGTCCGTCCGGCGATTCCCGCGCCGCTTCCAGCAGCGCGTCCAGTTCGCCGCGGATACGCCGCAGATCCCGCCGCGGCGTGACCGGGATCTGTTCGATTTGCACGTTGCCCGGTTCTTCCAGCGTGACCAGCGTAAAGCTTTTCCGATGCCCCACTTCGGACAGGGAGTATTTCAGCGGCGAGCCTGCGTACCGCACCGTGTCCCGCCCCATGCGCTGGGCGCGGTGCAAATGTCCGAGCGCGACATAATCGAAGCCGTCAAAAGCGGACACATCCACCGCGTTGCTGCCGCCCACCGCCGGTGTTTCGGAATCGCAGGTTTCCGGCTGCTCGCCGCCCGCGCAGACGAACTGGTGCGCCACCAGCACGTGGCGCTGCCCGTCGTCTCGCACGACCTCATGCAGCGCCGCCCGTACAGCCGCATCCGTCGTTGCGGCGTCCGTGTCCAGCCGCGCGCGTACAGTGGCAGGCTTGACGAAGGGCAGCAGATGAACCGTCAGTGTGCCGAAGCTGTCCGTGAGCGGGACGGAGGGAATCGTGCCGTCGTACACGCCGGCGATATGTACACCGCGTCCGGCAAGGATGCGGCTGCCGAATTGCAGGCGTTCCGGCGAATCGTGATTGCCGGCGACGGCGAACACCGGAATGCCCGCCGCGTTGAGGCCGGCCAGAAAATCATCCAGCACCTCGACCGCTTCCGCGGGCGGCACTGACCGGTCGTACAGATCGCCCGCGAGCAGCACGCCGTCCGCCTGCCGCTCCTTGGCGCAGTCGATCGCCTGCGTCAGAAAAAGGCGCTGTTCCTCCAGCATGGAGGTTTCCAGCACATATTTGCCCAGATGCAGATCACTCAAATGTAAAAAACGCATCGTTTCTCCCGCCTTATGCCGTCATTTTATAGCCGTTGAGGGAACCGCCGGCTTGCCCGCGCGTTTATCCGCGCGCAGACGCTATGCAGAGATTCCCTAGCTATTATACCGAAAGCTGCGCGATTTTTCCAGTAGAAAAACGGATTGAAACTTACAGAAAAAAGTGTTATACTGAATCGACTGTGATGCAGAGTCGATCTGAAAAAACACAAGAAAATCACATAACTTTTATAAACTGTTTACAACTGGTATGCCGCGTTTCGTTACAATGGTACTGTTATAGCAGCGATACCGGACTGCACAGGCGCTCTGCAGCGCGCCCCCGACGGGGAATGAAGCCTAAAAACAGGAGGGAACCATCAACATGATTGAGGTAAAAAACCTTACGAAGCGATATGGCGGACACAAAGCGGTCAACGATATCAGCTTCCGGGTGGAGGAAGGGGAAATTCTCGGCTTCCTCGGGCCCAACGGCGCCGGTAAATCCACAACGATGAACATACTGACCGGGTATTTGTCCGCCAGCGAAGGCACCGTGTCCATCAACGGTCACGACGTTTTGGACGAACCCAACGAAGCCAAGGCGAGCATCGGCTATCTGCCGGAGCATCCGCCGCTGTATCTGGATATGACCGTGCGGGAGTATCTGGATTTTATGTACGATCTGAAGAAATGCACCATCTCACGGCAGGAGCATATTGCGGAGATCTGCCGCATTATGAAGATCGAGGATGTGTACGGCCGTCTGATCAAGAACCTGTCCAAAGGTTACCGGCAGCGCGTCGGTTTTGCACAGGCGCTCATCGGCAACCCGCCGGTGCTGATTCTGGACGAGCCGACCGTCGGTCTCGACCCGAACCAGATCATCGAGATCCGCTCGCTGATCAAGAGTCTCGGTAAGCATCACACCGTGATCCTGTCGTCCCACATTTTGCCCGAGATCGAGGCGGTGTGCGACCGCATTGTTATCATCAATAAAGGTGTGATCGTGGCGGACGACACGGCGAAAAATCTGTCCACGCGGTATTCCAACGATCGCCGTCTGCTGGCGCGCGTTGCCGGGCCGGAGAGCGAGGTACAGGCGCTCATCGGGCGTATCGGAGATGTCGAACAGGTCACCTCGCTGGGCGAAAAGGAAAACGGCGTGTTTGAGTTTGCGATCGAGACGGCCGAGGGAACGGATATCCGCCGCGATCTGTTTGAACGGCTGGCGGCGCGCAATTGGCCGCTGCTGGGCCTGAAATCCATGGAAATGTCGCTGGAAGAGATCTTCATCGCGCTCACACGCGAACAGCTCCCGACAACGGCGAAGAAAAAAGGAGGGAAAAAGAAATGAGTGCGGTTTTTAAAAGGGAATTTAAAACGTTTTTTACATCCCCTATCGCGTATTTTATTCTGGCCATTATCTTTTTCTTTGCCGGACAGGCCTTTGTCTTGGCGAACGTACAGTACGGCATGGCGGATCTGTCTTATGTGTTCAATATGCTGTTCACGGTTGTGCTGCTGATCATTTTGCCGATTTTGTCCATGCGCCTGTTCAGCGAGGAGAAACGTCAAAAAACGGATCAAGCGCTGCTGACCGCGCCGGTCAGCCTGACCGGTATCGCGATGGGCAAGTTTTTGGCCGCGCTGTCTGTTTTTGCCGTGAGCATTTCGATCACGCTGGTGTTTGCCATCATCATTGCCACGCAGGTCACACCGGACTGGATGGTGATCATCGGCAACTTCGTCGGAATGCTGCTGCTGGGCGGTACGATCCTGTCGGTCGGCCTGCTGATTTCCAGCCTGACAGAAAGCCAGTTCATCGCGGCACTGGGCACCTTTGTGGTGTCCTTCGGCCTGCTCAACATCGACGGCGTGACCTCCCTGTTCGGTTCGGGCAAGGTGGTAACGGCGATCGTGGATTTTCTGTCCATCAGCCAGCGGTATAACGATTTCACCATCGGTGTGCTGCACTATGACGATATCCTGTTCTTCCTGACGGTGCAGGCGCTGTTCATTTTCCTGACGGTGCGTGTGCTGGACAGCAAGAGATGGAGCTGAGGGGAGGACGATGAGAATGAACAAGAAACCTGAGAATACGCCGGATATCGAAAATCAGGACGCGTTGTCCGCGGAGCAGACGGCCGATATGCCGGAAGAGACCGAAGGCGCGGCGGAAGCTGCACAAACGGCGGAGGCACCCTTGGCGGACGAGGCGGCCGAGGAAACGGCTGCGGAAGAAGAAACCACGGCGGAAGAGAACGCGGAGGAAGAAGCCGCCGCGGATGCCTCCGAGGAGGAAGCGGATAAGGCGGAAACCAAGCCGGCGAAAAAGAAAAAATTCAACAGCCGGAAATTCAAGTTCGGCGCAACGGCGACAGCGCTGACGGCGGCGGTCGTGGCGGCGGTCGTACTGCTGAACGTGGTGGTCGGGATATTGGAATCCCGCTTCCCGCTGAATATCGACTTGACAAAGGATCAGACCTACTCCCTGTCCGATGCGAGCATCGAGGTGCTCAAAGGCATTGATAAAGAGGTCAAGGTAGCGGTTTTTGCCGAGGAAAAGGTATTTACACAGGGCGCATTCAGCTCCTCTGACTTGAACACCATTCTGCGTCAGTATTACGAGGCGCTCAATCGGGCGGTCTCGCTGTCCGGTAACAAGGTCACCGTGCAGTATGTGGATACCAGTGACCCGGTGGCGATGACGGCTTATAAAGATTATGATGTGGAATCGGGAGATACCTTGCTGCTTTGCGGCGACCGCTCCCAGATCATCAAGATATCCGATTTGTACGAGCAGTCGGGCGACGGCTACTATTCGCAGATCACATATACGTCTTTGGCGGAGCGGGCGCTGGTGTCCAAGCTGAGCATGGTTACCCGTGAGAAGATCACCGGCATGGTGTTCTTTACACAGCACGACGAGAGCTCCAGCGTGATGAGCGCGCTGCAGGATCTGTATAAGCTCAACGGCTACGAGGTATCCGAGCTGAACCTGTCCTCGCAGCAGGAGATCGCGGAGAATGTGACGACCGCGGTAATCGCGGCGCCGACGAAGGATTATACGGACGATGAGATCAAGCGGCTGCGCGATTGGCTGAGCAACGACGGCAATCTGGGACGCAATCTGGTCGTATTCACCGATTACAAAGCGGATTGCCCCAATCTGTATAAGTTCCTGAAAACCGAATACGAAATTACGGTTACGAGCAATCTGGTGCAGGAGACCGATTACAACAACACCTATCGAACCGGCCTTTCGTATAACCCGTATTATATCTACGGGACGGTCGCTTCCAGTGATTTCACGGCGGATCTGGTTGAAAAGCCGGTTGTCGCCGGGCTGAACCGTCAGCTGCTGCTGGGCGCCGGTACGGATCAGGAGAAGGAGTCTCTCACCAACCATGCGCTGCTGACCTTCGGAGAAAGCGCCCGCCTGATTTCGCTGGAAAATGCGCTGAGCGAAGAGGAAAAGACGGAAGATGTGCTGATGAAAGCGGACGAGTATCCGATCGTTTCGGTTGCCTATGCGCATAAATGGACCTATGTGGACAACAAGTCGGTGGAGACCAATGTGCTGGTATCCGGCAGCATCGAGCTGGCAAATTCGGTCTTGCTTTCCAACGGCAATTTGTATAACGAAGAGCTGCTGCTGAGCACGGTCAACGGCATGGTCGGCATGGAGGATACCGTGCAGATCTCCGGCAAATCGATGACGCAGACGACCACGGAGTTCAGCGCGACGGCGGCAATGGTCATGCTCGTTGTGTTCCAGTATGTGTTGCCGATCGGTATTCTGGTAATTTGCCTGGTCGTGTTCCTGAGAAGGAGGCACTTATGAGCAAACAACTCCGCACCCTGCTGATTGCGGGCGTATCCATTGTAGCGCTGGGCGGGCTGCTGGCCGTTTTGCTGCTGCTGCCGGAGCAGACCGGCGCATCGTCTTCGTCGGAAGCTTCCTCTACCGCTTCATCGGATCCCAGCATCACGCTGACGGACAAATCCAAGGACGCAGAGGGCCAAGCGGTGGAGCAGCCGGTGAAAAAGATTGAGGCAACGGTGGGAGACAGCACCTTTGTGATCGAGCCGAACGCCGATAAGCAGATGGCGGTGACCAAATACCAAAATCTGCCCATCCATTCCACCCGTATTGACAGCCTGTGCAGCGATCTGGCCAGCCTGACCGCCTCCAAGGAGATTGGTACGCCGGAGGATCTGGCTGCCTACGGGCTGGCAGAGCCAAAAGCCTCGATGACCGTCACCTATCACGACGACACCGTATATACGATGGAGCTGGGAGATGAAACGCCGCTGAAAGACGGGTACTATCTGCGCGACAAGGAGAAAGGAACCGTGTATGTCGTCGATACGTATGTCGGCGAAGAGCTGCTGCAGGAAGATACGATGTATATCGGTACCTCGCTGATCACGTCGCCGACGGTGGACAGCGAAAAGGGCGGCACGGCGGGCGTGCGCGATATGGAACTCAGCGGCACCGTGCGGGCGGGGCGTCCCTTGGCCCTGCGCATGGTGACGACCGAGGATAATCTGGTGGATATGTATGCCTCTTATGTGCTGACCAAGCCGTATTTTAAAGGAGTGGACAGCACGGCGATGGAGACGCTGACCAGCGGAATGCTGACGCTCACGGCGAACAAGGCGGTCGTGCCGTTCCCCACCAAAGAGCAGAAGACAGAATATGGTTTTGATAATCCCTATTCCGTAGCCAAGCTGCATCTGGCGGTTTCCACGACCGTCAAGGAGGATCCGGAGGACGAGGAATCCGCGGACAAAACCTCCTATTACGATGTGCGCGAGCATACGGTAATACTGGGCAAAAAGGATGAGGACGGCAATTATTATGCCATGATCGACGACTATGATGTCATCTATCTGGTGTCGCCCTCGTCGGTTCCCTGGGCGGAGACGACGTACAACGATATCGCCACCACGATGCTGTTCAGCAAGATGATCACGGACGTCAAGAGCGTGACCGTGACGGTCAACGGCAAGCAGACGGTGTTTGAACTGACGCATTATCCGGACGCCGAGGAACGGGATGACCAGATGGTAGTGACGGTGGACGGCAAGCAATACAGCACGCCGAATTTCCGTTCGCTGTATCAGGTGTTTATGATGATCCAGCGCAACGGCGACCCGTCCGGCGAAGTGTCCGGCGAGCCGGAGCTGAGCATTCAGCTGACGCCGATTGACGATAAGCAGGAAACCATCACGGCGAAGCTGTATAAGTTTGACGCCAGCGAATACACCTGCGTGTTGGGCGACGGCGATGTGTACAGCGTGAAAGCCAGCTCGGTTGACCGCACCATCAAGCAGATCGAAAACTATCTTGCCGGAAAAGACGTTTCCACGAACTGATTTCCGAAAAAGCAACCTAATCAATCGGCCCCCCGGATGCAGAAACCGTTTGTGCATCCGAGGGGCTGTTTTTTGTGCGGAAATATGCTATACTACTATTATCTTTTCATTGAAAAATCGCTGTTTTGCTCATTTTTCATCCCCGCGTTCTCTGAAAGGAGGCGAGACGCATGGCGACCAACCCGAAATTGGCGGAGCTGCGCAAGCAGGCGATGGCACTGCCGCTGCAGCCCGGTGTATACATCATGAAAAACGCGCAGGATACCATCATCTATATCGGAAAAGCCAAAGCGTTGAAAAACCGCGTCAGCCAGTATTTCGGCTCGGATACCAACCACCCCGAAAAGGTGCGGCAGATGGTGCTGCATGTGGATCATTTTGACTATATCGTGGCGGACAGTGAGTTTGAAGCGCTGGTGCTGGAATGTTCGCTTATCAAGCAATATGCTCCCAAATACAATATTCTGCTCAAAGACGACAAGGGCTATCACTATATCCGCATCACCCCGCCGCCGTATTCCCGTATCAGTGAAGCCAAGCAGAAGCTGGACGACGGCGCGCGGTATCTCGGCCCGTACGTCAGCTCCTATGCGGTGCGGCAGGCGGTGGACGAGGCGTGCAAGGTGTTTGCGCTGCCCACCTGCAATCGCACCTTTGCGTATGGGCAAAATCGGGAACGCCCCTGCCTGAATCATTATATCCAGCAGTGCTGCGCGCCCTGCTCCGGCCGTATCCGGGAACAGGATTATGCCGAGCGGGTGGCGCAGGCGGTGGAGTTTCTCACGCAGGGCAGCGCGAAAACCTTGCAGCTGCTGACCGAACGGATGGAGGAGGCAGCGGAAAAGCTGGAATTTGAAAAGGCTGCCCGCCTACGCGACCGGATCGCCGCGATTCGCCGGTTGAGCGAAAAGCAGAAGGTCGTGATGTCCCGCGTCGAGGAACAGGACGTGATGGCGGTCGCGCAAGGCGCGGGCGGCGCGTGTTTTGAGGTGTTCCGCTTTACCGGCGGCAGTCTGTATGACCGCGAGCATTTCCTGCTGAATGAGCTGGAGGATCTGGGCGGTCTGCCCGCCGCGCGCGCCGAATTCTTGCGGCGGTATTACACGATGCGCGAGACGGTGCCGCCGCAGGTGACGATGGACGGCGAGGTGGAGGATGCGGAGCTGCTGGAACGGTGGCTGAGCGAAAAGGCCGGGCGGCGGGTGCATATTGTGCTGCCCCAAAAGGGCGAGCAGGCGCAGTTGGTTGAGATGTGCCGGAACAATGCCGCCGAGCGTATCGCACAGCAGACCGGTATGGCGGGACGGGACGCCGCTGCGCTGGATGAGCTGGCGCGGCTGCTGGGCTTGTCTGCGCCGCCGGCGTATATCGAGTGCTACGACATTTCCAACACAGCGGGAAGCGATAACGTGGCCGGTATGGTGGTATATGAAAACGGGCGGCCGCTGAAATCGGCGTACCGCCGCTTTCAGATTCGCAGCGTGGACGGACAGGACGATTATGGCTCCATGCGGGAGGTGCTCAGCCGCCGCATGGAGGAATATGAGCGGCATAAGGCGGAGGGGAGCGGTTTTGGGCGCTTGCCGGATCTGATCCTGCTGGACGGCGGCAAGGGACATGTGGCGGCGGTGAAGCCGGTCGTGGATGCGTACGGGTATGGGATTCCGGTGTATGGGCTGGTCAAGGACGATCGGCACCGCACGCGGGCAATCGCAGCGGACGGCGGCGAAATCGCGATCCAATCCAAGCGCACGGCTTTTACGCTGTTATCCTCTATTCAGGAGGAGGTGCATCGCTGGGCGATCGGTTATCATCGCCAGCGGCGAAAAAAGAGCAGCATTGCCACTACGCTGACGCAGATCGAGGGTATCGGAGAAACACGCGCCAAAGCGCTGCTGCGGCAATTCGGGTCGGTACGCGCGGTACGGGAGGCCACACTGGAGCAGCTGTGCATGGTAAAGGGGATTACCCGCCCGGCGGCAGAAGCGATCCGCCGCTATTTTGATGAGCCGTCCGGCGAAGAGTAAGAAGTATAAAAGGTTACCTGCATGTATAAAAAATCCGATAAATCTGTATTTTACGCTTGCTTTTGCGGTAAGGATGTGCTATAATCTCTAACGCAGTGTAAATCGGCAGGGCATTTGCCGTGTCTGCGGAAGAGAATATCCGGGTGTAGCGCAGATTGGTAGCGCGCTTGAATGGGGTTCAAGAGGCCGCAGGTTCGACTCCTGTCACTCGGACCATAAAGAAACGCTTATTTTGATAAAAAGTAAGCGTTTCTTTTTTTGCCTAAATCCCCTTGATATAAGGGCTTTCGCGGTTTTTATGAAGAAAA
>CATWUX010000053.1 GCA_958354085.1 uncultured Oscillospiraceae bacterium
GCCCGACCATTCTGTCGGGCTTTTCTTCGTATAGGATAGCGCTTTAGAAGTGTTAAAACTCCGCCGAACCGGTTGTACGGGGAAACGGAATCACATCGCGGATATTCGCCATGCCGGTCACATACAGGATCAGCCGTTCAAACCCCAATCCGAAGCCGGCGTGCGATGCTCCGCCGTACCGACGAAGGTCCAGATACCACCAATAGTCAGCCGGATCCAGCCGCAGCTCCGCCATACGCTGTTCAAGCAGCTCCAAGCGCTCCTCACGCTGGCTGCCGCCAATGATTTCGCCCACGCCCGGCACCAGCAGATCCATAGCCGCGACAGTTTTTCCATCGTCGTTCAGGCGCATATAAAACGCCTTGATGTCCTTGGGATAATCGGTCACAAACACCGGCTTTTGAAATACCTGTTCTGTCAAATACCGTTCATGCTCCGTCTGTAGATCGCATCCCCAGAACACCGGATAAGCAAATTGATCCTGATGCGGCTCGAGCAACGCGATCGCTTCCGTATAGGTAATATGAGCAAAATCCGTTTCCACCAGCGCATGCAGCCGCTCCAGCAAGGATTTATCGTAAAAATCATTGAAAAAGCGCAGCTCATCGGTGCAAGCTTCCAGCAAATGCCGTATAACAAACTGGATCATATCGCGCGCCAGATCCATATCGGCCTGCAAATCGGCAAACGCCATTTCCGGCTCGATCATCCAAAATTCGGCAGCATGACGAGCCGTATACGATTTTTCTGCGCGAAATGTCGGGCCAAACGTATAGATGTTGCCAAAAGCCATCGCCATACACTCGCCGGTGAGCTGGCCGGAAACCGTTAAAGACGTGGGACGGCCAAAAAAATCCTGCGAATAATCCACGTTTCCCTCCGGCGTGCGCGGCGGAGCGGACGCGTCCAGCGTCGTAACGCGGAACATCTCCCCTGCCCCCTCACAATCGCTGCCGGTAATCAGCGGCGTATGCACATACACAAAGCGCCGGTCGTGGAAAAAACGGTGAATTGCAAAAGCAGCTTCCGAGCGCACACGAAAAACCGCACTGAACGTGTTGGTACGGGGGCGCAGATGGGCAATGGAACGCAAAAATTCCAGCGAGTGCCGCTTTTTCTGCAAGGGATAATCCGCCGTAGACTGCCCCTCCACCACGAGTGTTTGCGCATGCAGCTCGACCGGCTGTTTAGCTGCCGGCGTTTCCGTCAGGGTGCCAACAATGCGCAGAGCAGCGCCGACATTCAGGCGGGAAGCTTCCTCAAAATTAGGAAGCGATTTTTCCTCGATCACGATTTGCAAATTGCGTTGACAGCTGCCATCGTTCAGCTCGATAAAACCGATGCCTTTGGAGAGACGTAACGTACGTACCCAACCGCACACCGTTAAAGTTTTTCCGACCCATATGGAGGCATCCGCATAAACGGATGCGATCTCTTGTCTTTTTTGCATATTCTGCGCACACATTGGTTTGGCCTCCCATCGCATTCCACAACAGAGAATATAAAATAGTATACCACCGTTCCAGAATTTCCGTCAATGCCTTCCGGTAAACTACGCTTGAAAAGTGGTAGTATCCTTTGTAGGCTTGTCAAACATATTGGACAGTCGCGGAAAAGGACGCAATGAAAGGGTGACCGAAAACGGTCACCCTTTCAAAATTTGAGATGCTGTAGACAAAGAAAAACTGGAAGTTGTCGGTTTCTTTGCGTAGATATGACTTCAATTTTATGCATTGAAGTACATGTCATAAACGATATAACCATGTATGCCATCCAATGATCCTTCATATGTCTCCTGACACATCATGCACCGGGGTTCTTTCATTGGATATCCACTTGTTGGGAAAATATTATATTCTGATGATGTTCGGAATCCAACTTGATTATAAAATCTATAATTTCCTTCGACGGTGATTCCTTTATAGCCCAATTCTCTCACTTTCTCAATCCCCATCATCAACATAGCGGTTCCAATTCCTTGGCGAAAATAATCCGCATGAACAGATACGGGTGCTAACATGACAATTTCGGAATCGGCTCCGTCGCCATGTCCTCCATCTCTTGCGGGGGACAACGGAAATTTTGAAAATAAAAAGTGTCCTACCACTTTGTTATCCAATTCCGCCACAAAGGACAACTCCGGAATATAATATTGGGAATTTCTGATTTCCTCCACTAATGCAATAATATCGGTTCCATCAGAATAGTCTGTTCCTTCTTGAAAGGAACGCAAAATCAGAGAAACAATATTCTTATAATCTTTATGTTCTTCCGGACGAATTGTAATCTTCTGATTCATCATACGCATATCCTCTTCTCAAATCCCGATTTATTGTTCAAATTATAGCACACAACGGCGAAGAAATCTACTCTAAGTCAAGCCTAAAAAAGTCCGGCTGATTTAACATTGTATATTAAATCAGCCGGAAAGGTGTCAAGAGGTAGCAAAAAAGATGCCGCTTAAACGCGAGAAATAAGCCTTATGAAAGAAGAAGCCCCGATACGCGTCTGCGTGTCGAGACTCTCAGTTGGCACTGACGCTTAATTTTAGTACAATAAAACATGCGGTGCATATTGACCGCAAAATCGGCGGTACAGACGCCCGTATGCCGACGATAGCGCGGGAAGAAAGGAAAGATACTGCCCCGGTCGAATTCACGCCGTACAAGCCCAAAACACGCAAACCCGGGACGGGCTGTGTCACCATGATTAACGACCACCTCTATGAAGGACGGTACACGCCGACCAACGCCTACGGCAAGCGGGAAAGCCATAATATCAATGCGAAAACAAGAGAAAAATGTGAAGAAAAGCTCGCGGAAATGATTACAGTGGTCAAGGCGCAAATCAAGGCGGAAAAAGAGAAAATGACAGGGTGACCGAAAAAGTCACCCTGTCAAAATTTGAGGTGCAGTAGACAAAGAAAAGCGTTACTTCATCACTTTTTCAAACCGGAACATTTCGTCAGGCCCTTCGCTGTTACCGTCAGCAGGCTCGTCCGGAGCGGGGTGAAACGCACCGAAGAATTCTACGGCGTGGAAGCCGCATTTGTTGATGTAAAAATGAATGTTTCGCTTTTCAAAATACGGCGTGCAGGTTTCCCAGACCTCGGTTTCGGGGTGGAGCGCTTCGATCGCCTGCCAAGCGCCGTAGCCAATGCCTTTCCCGTGTGCGTCGGGGGAGACGAAAAGCAGGTCAAGGTGGTTGTGGTGTGTTTTCTGATCGATCTGCAAAACAACTCCGCCAACTTTTTTGCCTTCATAGACGATACGGTAAGCCTCGCTGTCTGGCGCATCAATGCTTCGCTCGATCGTGCCGCGGGAAATGATCTCGCCATCCTCTTCAAGGTGATCGTCCCGCATACCGAACTCCTCCATTGCACCATACTTGAACGCCCATTGGTTGTCAAGAATGAACTGCTCACGGTCGTCCGCAGTCAGCGGAACAAGAGTTACTTTTGTGTTTTTCATATAAACCTCCTGAAAATAAAAATTACTCGGTCATTACAAAGTAATAACCGAGCGCACTCGACACCTAATCCGGTATGCGGCCTGCAAATCCTTTCGGGTTTACGATCCCCTGGCGTTACGACGCCCTACCTCCGGTGACAAATATTTAATTTTACTGATTTGACTGCCGTCGGGCAGCCAAATCAGCATTTTTGGTCGGAGTAGGGAGACTCGAACTCCCGGCCTCAACATCCCAAATGTCGCGCGCTACCAACTGCGCTATACCCCGATAGTTTATTTAATTGTGGTCGTATAGGTGGTCAAATTTGTGGTCAAACATATTTTTGACTGCTTTTTTTCATTTTCCGAACCGCCCGAAATCCGCACGGTTGAAGGGTTTTCGGCGGTTTTCGCTTTCGTGCGGTGCGAACGCCGTCTATGCTCCCAAATGTCGCGCGCTACCAACTGCGCTATACCCCGATATATTCTGTTTTCGCTGCAACCAAAATGCTGTAACGATTATAATACGACTTTGTGCTTCTGTCAAGTAAAAGGATATTACCGCTTTTCAAGCGTAGTTTATCAGAAAAAAAGTCAATGCAAAATACAATCCCATGATTGAACATTTCGTCGATTTATGCTATAATTATGATGTATATTTATGTCCGAGTGCAGGAGCGCGCCGGAAGAATTGCAAATTTTGCAAAGGAGCAGACGCCGTGAAAGCCAAGAACAATAAGGCGGTTTGGATCGCTGTAGCTGCCGTCGTTGTGATAGCCGCTGTGATCCGGCTTGTCAACAATCAAAACACCTCTGATGATGTGCTGTTCACGGACTTTATCCGCTCTCTGCTCCATATCGGGCTGATTACGGCATGGGGCTTTTCCCTGTACCGGAGAGTGGTTCAGAAGCAGGCGCGGCGTTATCTGTGCGGCATTGCCGTCCTGATGATCCTTTGGCTGAACTTAAAGGTTCTGAAGTATTACATTTGCATGGACGTAAACGTCAGCCGATATCTCTGGTATCTGTATTATTTGCCGCTGGTTGGGATACCTCTGTATATGCTGTATGCCTCCCTGTTTATCGGGAAAACGGAGGACTACCGCCTTCCGCGGCATACGAAGATGCTGTATATACCGGCTGCTTTGCTGTTCGTGATGATTATGACGAATGACCTCCACGAGTTTGCGTTTTCCTTTCCGCAGCATGATTTTTCGTCGGACAACTACCGGCACGGTATCGGATATTTCCTGGTGTTCGGTTGGTTTGCACTGTGTTCGTTTGCTTCATTTTATGTGATGTATTCCGGCGGTAAGATAAAGCGCAAGCCCCGTGCCTTCGCGCCCCTGATTGTAGCCTTAGTTCTGACGATTTACTATATTATTACCTATATGGTGGGCAATCCGGTTACGACGCTTCTCGCCGCAGATCTCTCCTCTGCCTGCTCGCTGCTGTTTGCCGCTGTGTTTGAAAGCTGTATCTATTGCGGACTGCTCCCCACCAACACACGGTATGACGAAATGTTTGTGGCCTCCGTTGGAAACAGCGCGCAGATTGTGGACGAAAACTTTCAGGTGCGGTACGCTTCTGCTTCTGCCGAGCCGCTGCCGGTGGAGCAAATTAAACAGGCGCTTAACGCTCCTGTTGCACTGTCCGAAGGAAAGCTGCTGCACACAGCTCCCATCGGCGGCGGATATACGGTCTGGACGGAGGATATATCCGAACTGACCAATTTGCGCAAAGAGCTGACCGAGACAAAGGAAGAACTGGAAGAACGCACCGCTATGCTGAGGCATGAGTATGTGCTGGAAAAAGATCGAAAGGTGACTGCGGAGCAGAACAGGCTGTATGACCTGCTGACTGCCTCCACGCAGAAACAGATCGACCGTATTGCGCAGCTGATGAAGGAATATGAGCTGGCGGACGGCGATGCGGAAAAAGGAAACGCCATTCTGTCCAAGATCGCCGTCCTCGGGGGCTATGTCAAACGCAAAAAGCACCTGACGCTTTCCGTTCAGAACGGGTTTGACGTTTCCCAAGGCGAGTTGAAGAACGCCATTGAGGAATCTGTCCGCTACCTGAAAGCCATGGGAGCGCACTGTGTGGTGTTTGTAGATACGGAACGGGACTTTTTGCCCGGCGAGATTGCGCCTACTGCCTATGACTTTTTTGAGGACGCGGTGGAAGCGGCGCTGGACAGCCTCGTTTCCTGTGCGGTATCGGTGAGCGTGGTGGAAGGCGTGCTTCGTATCCGTGTAACCGTCGGCTGCAAGGAGGATCTGAGTCCGCTTCAAAAAGAGTGGCCGGACGCTTCCGTTGCGGTGTCGGATGAGGATGAGTGGGAACTGATCCTTCCTCTGAGGGGAGGTGCTGCCGGATGACCTGCTTTTGTGAGCTTTCTCATTACGCACAGATGGCGCTGATTATTCTCACATGGCTTGGCGTGCTGGCGCAGCTTGTTCTGCCGTTGTACCGGTTTTTCCACCGCCGGTCGGTGCTACATACCATATTGGACGGGGTCCTGCTTTGGGGGTTATTGATGCTGCTTTGCTTCCTTGTCCGGTATAACCAGCATGTTCCCAAAAGTGATTTCCATTTGCCCGTGCCGGCTCTGATTGGTATCCTTGTCGCTGCCTTTGCCTATTCCGGCATCAGCCTTTTTGGGGAACACCGGCGCAGCAAACGGGAGATCAACGAATGGTCGGTCAAGGAAGCGATCGACGATCTCCCGGCTGGTCTTATGTTTGCGGACGCCTCCGGACATATCATTCTCATTAACCGGAAGATGGCTGAGCTGTCCCATATGCTGACAAAAAAACTTCCCCGGACACTCAGCGATATGACGGACGCTCTCGCATCTCCCCCGCCGGAAAGCCAAGTGAAGGCCATGACGGATGTAACGGATTGCTACCGTTTCCGGGACGGCAGGATTTACCGTTTCTGCCGCAGTGAACTGGACGGCGAGGGACTTCGCGGCTATGTTCAGCTTGCCGCTCATGACGAGACCGAACTCTATGAGGGTAATGTCCGGTTGCGGGAGAATAACGAGGAACTGAAAAAGGTAAACCTCCGGCTCCGGAAGATGTATGCACGGATGGAGGACGAGGTGCGGGAAAAAGAGAGCCTGAACCTGAAGGTCTGGCTTCACGACACCTTGGGGAGCAGCCTTTTGACGATCCAGGATGTCAAGAACAGCTCCTCCACGGAAACCAAGCGCAAGCTGAAGGATCTGAAGGAGGCCGTCGGTATGCTTTCGGCAAGCCGCTCCACCGCCAAGGGCACCTTTGAGGAAGCGCAGATGAAAGCAAAACAACTCGGCGTCAAAGTGACGCTGGACGGCTATATCCCGCCGGATACTACGGCGGAGCAGCTGATTACGGCTGCCGTGCGGGAATGTGTCACCAACTGTATCCGTCACGCGGGGGGAAACAGAGTCAATGTCAAAATCACCGAGAAGATCGGTATCCTGCGGGTGCAGATTACCAACAACGGCGAAGTGCCGAAGGAACAAATCACGGAAGGCAGCGGTCTTTCCTCCCTGCGCAGGAGCGTAGAGGCTTCCGGCGGCGATATGCAGATTTCTCACCGCCCCGCGTTTGCCCTTACCCTGTATCTTCCGAGAGTGGAGGAAAACAATCTATGATCAATATCCTGATTGTTGAGGACGACAAATACATACAGGAGCACTTTGTCAAGCTGTTTACAGCCGACGAGCGCTTTCATCTGGTCGGCGCCGTCCGGGACGCCTTTGAAGCGGAGCAGCTTTGCAATAAAGGGATTGACCTTGTGCTGATGGATGTGCAGACGCTCCACCGCCATTCGGGGCTTGCCGCCGGAAAGCGGATCAAAGAGAGCTGGCCCAATACCAAGGTGGTCATTATGACCTCGCTGGTCGATCCGGAGGTGCTTTCCAAGGCAAAGGCGGGCTGCGCCGACGGGTTGTGCTATAAGGATCACGGGGACGACGAGGTGATGGCGGTCATTGAGCGCGTCCTGAACGGAGAACGCAGCTTTCCCGGCGAAACACCGCCTGTGGAGCTGGAGGACATCCTTTCAAGCGAGATTAAACCGATACAGCTTGAAATCCTGCGCTGTTATATCCGCGGCATGAGCTTTGCGGAGATCGGGCAAAAGCTGGGCATTACCGGCGACGCCGCCCGGTGGCATATCCGCGAGATGGTCAGCCAGTGCGGATATGGCAGCAAGGAGGAACTGATGGCGGCAGTGGTGGAAAGTAAGCTGATCGTCACAGCCCTGAAAGACGAATAACATAAAAAGCCTATACCCGGTTCATCGGATTTACGGTGAATCGGGTATTTTTTTGCCCCTTTTCAAAAACCTCCGTTTTCGGAGTGACAAAGGCGAAAAAATCCTTAAAATATACTTGACAAACTGATTTTTTATGTATCTGCCGGAAAAGCCTCCGGTTTCGGCAAGTCAGAACATAGCTGCTTTTTGCAAATCATGTACAAACGCGCTTTGGGCAGTCTATATAAGCGCCGTGCCCGGCGTTCATGGGCAGGTAATCTAACAAGGAAGGAAGGGATGTGAATATGCGCAAAATCTTATTGGATATGCAGAGCGGGCTTTTCGCAAAGGCAATACAGCGGACGCTATCACAGGAACTGGACGATTATCAGGTCATTATCTCTGAGCATCCGGGCAAGACCGTCCAGCGCTGCAAAACCTTCAAGCCCTATGCCTTGTTAATGGAAGCTACCGGTTACACCCCCTGGATGCTGGAAGAGCGGCTTGCCATCCGGGATAAGATCAAAAAAATCGACCCGAACTGCAAGATCGTCATTCTTGTGGACGATCAAGCGGACAGCGAACTGGCCGAAAAGGTCAAAGCGGCAAAACGGGACGGTCTGATCGACGCCTTCCTCTTTGGAAGCGTGACGGAGCAGTACATGGCGGCGGTCATGGACAGTCTGTAAAGAAAGGCGGTGGTTCTGGGTGATAGCTACCGGCGGCCATACGCCGGAGAAAAGAATCGTACACTGTATGGCAGTTACCTTTGTCATATAAACCTTTATATTAAGGAGGAGAAAGCATGAACAACACAAAAAAAGCAAAACCGAAACGGCTTCTCAGTCTGCTTCTTTCGCTGGCCATGGTGCTGGGGATGCTCCCGGCTATGAGCCTGACGGCTTCTGCGCTCGAGGTAAGCACCGTGAGCTTCACGGTGACAGAGCCCATCGGCAGAGAAAAACCCGACTTCACTTTGGAAGGCAGTACCAAGGTGGCGAGGTATACCCAAGTGCAATGGCATAAGGGAGCCACCGGCTCGGGCAGCACGCTGGACGCGGACGATGTGTTTGAAGAGTTTAAAGAATATACGCTCTCGTTCTTAATTAGCGCCAGACCGGGCTATAGCTTCAGCAGCAACTTCACCGTCAAGATAAACGGCAACGTCGCCACCGTTGAAGCGAGTGCCACCTTGTCGGGCTACTATCAGGTTACCTATGTCTTTACGGCAAAGGACGACTGCTATGCGTTTGTGCCGCCGAATGTTACCACCGGCCATTGGATCGACGTGGCAACCGACGGTATGACCGACGAGGAGGCGTATCTCCAGCTCAAAAATATGCTGGAACGCGGCGGCACCTACGCCATCCGGCTGGAAAACGATATTGATTTCCGCAACGACAACAAGGATATGACCGTTACAATCAACGGTACCAAATACCTCGATTTGAACGGTCACAATATCTTGTTCCGCAAGGATCATGGCGACTCGGACACGATGTTCGAAATCTTGGAAACCGGCAACCTGACCTTGGTGGACAGCAAGGGCGGCGGCGAGCTGCGCTATGACGGGTATATCGGTGTCGAACTTGAAAAAACGGATGAACGCCATGTGTTCGAGGTGTACGGCAAGCTGACGGTCAACGGCGGCTCCATCATGGGCGGCGGCCGCTCCAAACGCCAGTGGCTCACTAACGCATACGAGTATGACAATCACAGCAGTGGTGCCTTTAACGGATATGCGCGCGGTCAGATCAAAGGCAACGGCATTACACTGAAAGAAGGCGCTGAACTGACGGTCAACGGCGGCTATATCAGCGGCCGCGGCATGGGATATGGATTCTTCACTGCTATCAGTGCAGGGCCAAACACCAAAATCACCATCAACGACGGCTATTTTAAAGGGCTGGGCGGTGCCGATGTACTGAGTTTGAATGAAACGTGTGACATCACCATCCGCGCCGGTATCTTTGAGACGCACAAGGTGGATAAGGTCGTCTGGTTGCGCGGTTCAGGCGGCTGGATGAATCAATACTATAAGAATGGCACTTATGGCGATGTGGGCATCCCCGACGGCGTCCTCGACCCCCAGAAGCAGTTGATTAGGGTAGGCAGCGAGGAATATGACCCCGACGACGATTCCGGCGATTTAGAAACCGCCGACACCAGCAAGCGCATCTGCGTGGAGCCCTATGAAAACGGAGAGATTCAGTCCGGTACTATCAGTCCGGGCGCAGGCGTTACCAACAGCTCCGATGTTGACACCGGCGATAACTACGGCAAATGGAAGCCCGGCACCGGCGGCAAGCTGGTAGCAAACCTGACAGAAGGCCTTTATTTTCCTGAGGGCATTCTGAATAACGACTATATGCCCCAGACCAGCCAGCAGGAAAATCCGGTCTATGCATGGACGATTTCGCTCAGCGGAGAAGATGTCGGATATTATTACAGCATCAGTCCGGAGTTTGAGCTGAACGGTGCGGTTGGCAAAGACGGAAACCCCTTTGTCTGGGAAACCTACAAGAGCTATCTCATAAGCTGTCATGTTCAGGAATATTGGGACGGCTGCCATGTCAAGGTTGCTGTAAACGGCGGCAGCGGAGCCAAGGATTATACGGACACTTATTCCATCAACCATGACCTCGGCTCGTTTACACTGAAAACGACTACGGCGGACTATGGCCAGCTTGCATTGCACAATATGCTGAGCATTACGCAAAACGGCGTTGGAAACGACACCGCTCAGATGTACACAAATATCGACGGTGTGCTTTTCCCGACATTTGAGGTGAAGCTCAATCCCGTTGTCCGTCAGCTGCTCGACCGCTGGGCTGACGATAGACTGATCGACAACTGGGTGGTTTATGTGACTTATTACAACTATGACCACGACACCGCCACCGGCGCTGACACGATGAGGACAAACTTTACCTCGTCCGGCGGCGAAAACGAAGCATTTACGTTCACAGGCACCCGAACGGGACTTAGCAATATGCGCGTTACAGTCACCACGAACAGAACGGGCGGAACGGCTTACGAAAACGTTCACACAGTATTGGAGCCCGTGCTCGTCCATTCCGGCATCACGGCGCAGGGCAAGTACAGACCCCTGGCAAACTACTCGCAGGGCTTTATCTATGACCCCACAGTAGAATGCGCCGGAGGAGACTATGTTTATCTGAGCGCGGGTTATTCCCGTATGACCATTCTCGGCACCAACACAGCGGCGGGTGTAACGCTTGACGAGGACAGCTACTACGGGCAGCGGTTGGATGAAGACACCGGCAACTGGGTAACGCTCACCGGCACAGAGCCGGGTATCACCATCGGCAGCGTGTCGCCCTCCATGCTCGGTACCCGTGCTTACGGCACTTACCGTGCGTGCTATGACTTGAACGGCACGACCTATGCCACACCCGAAGCTATCGTCTTCTCCGATGTGGATTTTGACGAGTATCCCCTGTCAGTCGATTCCTATGATCCGGAAACGAACATATTAGAAAATGAATATGTGCAGTTTAACCTGAAAGGCATCGACCCGGATGTGAGGCCTGCTTGGAGCAACAACCTGCGTATCACGGTGAAGTGCACCTCCTACCCCGAGGGTGCAAGAGTTAAGTACAAGAATATGACGCTTTGTGACGGCGACATTAGTCAGGGTAATGACTACTGGTATCGGCGGTTCTATCCCAACGACATTTTCGATGGGGATCCCGACCGCGTTATGCCCGGTCTCTACACCTTCAAGGTGACCGTCTTGGATAAGGACACCTATGTGTATGACAGCGAAAATCCGGCGATTATCCGCGACTATAAGTACGCTGTTGCCGAGTTCTCCATCACCTATACCTACACCGCTGAGGGCGCGGATATCCTCGTAAACGGCGTCAATGTGACAAACGGCGAGGAAAGCGGAAGCTACACCCTCCCCGCCAAGACGAAGTATCTCACCTTCAAGGGGCAGACCGATCCTATCTATGCGACAAACCCCGATATGACCTATCAGTGGAGTCTTACGGGTTCTAACAGCGATATTGCCACCATTGACGCATCAACAGGCAGATTCACCGCCCTGAAGCCCGGCACCTGCACCGTGCTGATGAAGGCGATCGAAAAGGGCTCATCACAGCAGGTGCTTTATACCCGCACCTGCGATGTCACCATCCCGATTGCGGGCTTCACGGTGGAAAAACCCACCCTGACAAAGGGCATGCTGATCAAGAATATCAAGCCGAAGATTACCTCCGTTTGGTCCTGGGAGGGCGAAAAGCAGACCGCCAACACCGACCGCTGGCTGACCGTGAATGCGGAGTCTATAATCCCTACCAGCGGATACTATGCCGGCAGCAGACTTTCCATCGGATCCACCGACACGGTAGACTACAACAATACCTATAAGCTTGTATTTGCTTACAAGCCGACGCCCGGCAATCAGTTCATTCTGACAGCCGGCGATAATGAAAGCTTTCCCGATCAGCAGGTGCCTGATCTGCAGTATGTGGCGGTCAATACCTTTGATTCCTCCGGCGTGGGCACCGACCCCGGCCGCGGTTATTGGGGGGAAGACACACGCACCGATGGCACCTATTCGCCCAACTGGATCGACGGCACCACGGATATGGCATGGCTGCTCTACACCTATCAGTTTGACCGGGTGCAGGATCCCAACGCCACCTATATCGACGTGGTCAGCGTGATCCTGAAAGAGCCTGCCGCCTATGAGACCGCGGTGCAGGGCGGCGGCACCGGCTCTACGGATATGAAATTCCTCGACGGCAGGGTTTCCAGCATGGTGGGCGTTCTGGACGCAAACGGCAACCCGGTGCTTGATTACACCAGCGAAGTATTCTATATGAATCAGACCCCGCCGGTCGGCTCTGGTATCCCCTATGACGACGCCTCGGCAGAGGACAGAATGGACAATTATTTCTGGTATGTGGACGCATTTTACTATCAATGCTATCAGTCCCTTTCTCCTGAACAGAAGCAGAAGTGGGATGAAGCAGGCATGACCTTTGATGAAGAAAAATTCTACGAGAGCGGTTTGTATTTCAACGACCTGAACGTCAAGGTCATGAATAAAGCGGCGGACGGCACCCAGTATTACATCAGCCCCGACGCCAAGCTCTTTGTCAACGGCATGCTGGTAGCCAGCACGGTAGACCAGGGCGCGGAGTCCATCAGCGCGATGTACTACTTTGATGTGGGCGAGGTCGATGCCTACACCGGCGCCACCATCCTGGGCGTGAAAGCGCCTGTCGCAGGCGAAATGCCCACCGAGGCGGAGGGAACCACCTGCGTCGATGACGACGGCAATCCTCTGCCCATGTATGTGTCCCGCCTGAGCTGGTTTGTGGACGCGAACAACAATAACAAGTGCGACGAGGGCGAGGAAGCAATCGTCCGCTTTGACGAGGACGACAACTATGACCCGGCCAGCTATCTGGAGGAGGACGGCAGCTTCAAGCCCAACACGGCGTATAAGGTGCAGACCGAGCTGGCGCTTTCGGCAGAGGCAACCGGGCGCTTCGCTCCCGGCGTCTTTGAGACGAAGATCGACGGCGTGGACGCGGCCAACCGCGTGATGAGCGGCTATAACGGCTCCTACCCGATTGCGTCCTATCAGTACGCCAAGACCGGCGCGCTGGCGATCACCGAAATCGAGTTTGCCGTGGATGAGCTTGAGGTCGGAAAAGCGTTCCCGACGCCGACAACGGACGAGAGCAGAATCGACTGGCGCTTCTTCTGGATGGT
>CATWUX010000054.1 GCA_958354085.1 uncultured Oscillospiraceae bacterium
ACCCCACTTATTAGATAGTATATCATACTGTCTAACAAATGGGGTGCAGTTCAAAATCCGGCGGGCGGCTTTTCGCAAGCCTCATTTAGAAGATCCGCATAAAAGTCACGTTCGGGTTATCCCGCCGTCTTTCTCTCCCTTATTGCACGCGTCAAGCCGCGCGCTCGCCTGCGACCGCCTCCAGCGCCTGATTGTGCAGCTTAATCACATACCGCCTCCCGAATCCCATCACCTCCGCCACCTGCGACCAGCTCAGCCCATCCTCATACCGAACGCACAGTACCGTGCGCTGTACCTCGGACAGGGCAGAGCAGCGCAAAATCTCCTGCAACCGCCGCTGCCCACAGCCAAACGCCCGATTGGTTTCGCGCTTTTCGCGCGTAATCTCCGCCAACGCCTCGCCGGCATAACGGCCGTTTCCCATACGCAGAACGTCCATACATCGCCGCTGTCGTTCCAGCTTATACCGCAGTTCGATCAGCGGCATCAGCTCCGCTTTCAGCGCTGCCGCCCGTTCACTCATTGCCATCTCTCCCCTCCTCAGAGCCGGCCGGCACTGCGCCGGATACGCCTCCACGCTGCGCGGAACCATCGCTCAAACGCCGTACATTCCAAACACTGCCGATGCCAGCATCGCCGGCAAGGTGACAACGTCCAATTTTTCATTCTTTCTTCCACCCTTCTCACATAATCGGAACGTCTGCCGTGATCGTCACGCAAGGCAGCCGCCCCCGTTGCGCATCCACCTCGGTTTCCACCGCCGATGCCGCCTCGAACCAATCGCAAATCTCCGCTTTTACCCTTTCACCGCAAATGCAGACCGCCTCCACAGGCTTGTCCACATATACGTTCACGTGCGCCCATCCCGGCACCTTTTCCAACAGCCTACGCAGCTCCGCCGCCGTCACGCTGTCCCCTCCCCGCCGTATCGCGCCCAGCCTCCGCCGTTATGCGTCTTTTCCGCCGCTTTTCCGGCAAAAGCCCAAGCGTCGTCAGCTTGTCCCGCATACAACGGCACGGCACGCCGTTCAGCTCCGCCAAAATCCGTACCCGGTTCTGCCCGCGCGCCAGCAATCGAAAATGCCGGCTGATTTCGAAATCCGACCATTCCATTCTCTCTCCTCCTTACCTTTTTGCAAAAAGTAAAATTAAGAACATTTGTTCTTGCGTTAATGCAAAATGTACTTTAGCATATATTTTGCTTTTTGTCAATACGTAAACGTAAGTAATTTGCGTGAATTTTCCAAAACGCATTGCGGTTTCGTAATTTTTGTTTTATACTAAAATTGTCTTTTGAGGGAGAACAGGCCGCCATCATAACAAAGGAGGCAAACGCACTATGGAGATAAAGGATATTATCAAAGCGCGGCGGCAGGAACTGCACCTGACGCTGGCGGACGTTGCCGCGCGCATCGGTGTCAGCGAGGCAACCGTCTCACGCTGGGAATCGGGCAGCATCGCCAATATGCGGCGGGATCGCATCCTGCTTCTGGCCAAGGCGCTCCAGCTGCCCCCGTCCGTCATTACCGGCGAACAACCCGTCTTCACCCCGTTTTCTCGTACCTTTGAACGGCTCTGCCTCTCCGTTGCCCGCGAGCCGGCAGCCGTTGCGCAGGAATTGTCCATTTCGCATCCGCGCTTTTTGGAGTTGACGGAACGCGGCGCCGAACCCACTGCCGAAGAAATTGCCGCCTGCGCTGCGTATTTTGACGTTCCGCCGGCTCTGTTTTCGCCCGCCGTTTCCGCGCCTCCGTCCAATCTCGAACCGCTCCCGCCCCTGCGCCGTATCCCGCTGATCGGCACCATCGCCTGCGGCAAGCCGATTCTCGCGCAGGAAAACTACGAAGACATGGTCGGCGTACCGGACGATATTCATGCGGACTTTTGTCTGCGCTGTCAGGGTAACAGCATGATCAACGCCCGCATTTTTGACGGAGATCTGGTCTATATCCGCAAGCAGCCGGACGTCGACGACGGTGAGATCGCCGCTGTGCGCATCGGGGACACCGCTACGCTCAAACGCGTTTATCACTTTCCGAACCGTCTGCTGCTGCGGGCGGAAAACCCGATGGTTCCGGATCTAAACTATGACGACTATTCGTTGGAGGAAATTGAGATACTCGGTAAAGCCGTCGCCTTTCTCAGCACCGTCCGCTGACAAAAATCAAAGGAAGCCTGACAAAATTGTCAGGCTTCCTTTGATTTTCGCTGCTTATCCTTTACAAATAAGCTTTCAGCTCATCCAAATTCCGCTGTTCGATCTTCAGCAGCTTATTTCCCAGCTTCACGACCTCTGCGGACGCGTCCGGATAGCGCTTCAGCTCCCGTGTGATATCAATGATGCCCATGTTGCTGCCCTGCATCATCATTTCGGCAATATGCGACTGGCTTTTATCGGTCAGCGTATTCAGGTTGATCATCATATACGTCGAGATTTTTGCCAAGGCTCCCAGCCCTTTCACCTGAGCCCGCTGCGCATGAATTTGCTCTTCCGCCGCGTTAAACACCGTCTGGTATTCCGCCAGCTGCTCTTCCAGCAAACGCCGCATCTTTACGTCTTCCACAATACCGGTCAGCTGCGTAATCGTGTTCTTGCCCATTTCCGCATTTTGATAAATATAATTTAATAATGCCAGATCCTTATTCATAACAACCCGCCTTTTTTCAGAATACTATAAGCATTCCACCGACGGTTGCTTTTATTCACACAGCTGCTTGGGTGATTCGCATTGCCTGCGGCGCAGCGCAATCGTCGCCAAGGTATCGCCCAACTGCGTAAAAAACACAGCCAGCAGCTCCACGTCCTCCTCGGCGCGTCCTTCCGCCAACCCAACGGCCAGCGCACTGATCACAGCGACCAATTCGTTTGGGCACATATGTTGTCCCTGCCCTTCCGCACATGCTTTTTTCTCAGTATATGCGGAAAAGCGCAAACGGTTTCTTTATGATTCTGCCGCACACTCCTCTGCCGCCAGCGACGCCTCCTGTTCCGCCTGCTGCAGCTGCTTCTTTCCCAACAGCAAAATAACGCCGCCGAGGATAAACAGCACCATCAGGCTGATAATACCGATGGACGCGCGCCCGGTCAGCATATAAAAAACCGAATACAGGAACGGCCCAATCACCGCGGCAAACTTGCCGAAAATATCATAAAATCCGAAAAATTCATTGGAACGATGCGCCGGAATCAATTTCCCGTAATACGCGCGCGACAGCGCCTGAATGCCGCCCTGCACCGTACCGACCAACACTGCCATCAGCCAAAACAGCAGCGAAGACAACCCGAGCGCCTCCGTATACGCTGTCTGCTTTGCATCGTCCGCCGCAAAAGCCAGCAGCGCCGGCTTGACCGTATCCTCGATCACGGCAAGCGCCCCCGTACGCGCCGCTTCATCCGAAAAAGCATAATGCGTATTGTCCGCATCCTTCAGGCGGGCGATGACGTCCCCGATCACGCCGTCCGGCGTACCGTCCTCCTTCACCGTATAAAATGCCGCCGGGCGATCCTTCGCCGCCAGAGCATCCCGGCCGTCCTCCTTCAAATCGTCCGCCACCTGCTGCCAAACCTTTTCGTCGGCACTGCCGGGCGTAAATTCTGCGGAAGCCGTCACCTGCTCCACCAGCGCGGTATATTCCAGCTGATACGGCTCGACATTCTGCCCCATGAAAAAGCCCACGCTGCAAATACAGAAATACACCGCGATCGCCGCGCCGATCATGCGCACCGAACCGACTTTGGCCGCCAGCTTGCTGAACAGAATCGCGCACGGGATCGCCACCAGCTGCGTAATGAGCAGCGCCAGAATCATCCCGGTCGAGCCCAGCCCCAGCGTCGCGCCGTAGTTGGTCGCCAGTGAAATAACCGTATTCACACCGTCAATATAAAAGAAATACGCGACCAAAAAGAGCAGCAGCCCTTTCCGGCGCACAATATCCCCCAGCGTATGCCGCAGATTGCGCAGCGCGACCGACGCCAGCTGGGCGGGCGGCGTATCCACAAAATGCGTCTGCTTCACATTTTTAAAAATAGGAATAGAAAATACCGCCCACCAAACCGTCGTCAGCAGGATCGAAGCCCGCACCGCCGTCTGGCTGAAATCGGTGGCCAGCAAAACCGCAATCGAGATCACAAACGGGATGGTGCTCCCGCCCAGATACCCCATCGCATACCCCCACGCCGACACCTTATCCATGCGTTCGCGTGTGGTCACATCGGTCAAAAAAGAATCATAAAACACATTGGCTCCCGAAAAGCCGATATGCGACAGCACATACCCGATCAACATCAGCTGCCAGCTGCCGGCAAAAGCCGTAATGGCGGTAAACACCATGCCGCCGATGGCAAAACACGCAAACAAGCGCTTTTTCATGCCGTGGAAATCGCCGATCGAGCCTAAAAACGGCGCGGTGATGGCAACAAAAAACGAGGCGATCGCCACACCGATGCCCCACCACTTATCCCCGGCGTCCCCGGCAACGCTGGCGTAGTAAATCGGGAAAATCGCCGCCAGCATATTGGTTGCATAGACGGAATTGGCCCAGTCATACAGGATCCAGCTTTTTTCCGCCTTGGTAAACCGTCCGCTCTTACTCGGTTTCTGCACACTCTGTTCGGACACACAAACGCCCCCTCATGGATTTCCTCTTGGCTACATTGTCGCATTTCCCACTTTATTTGTCAAGGCGTTTTGTGTTAGAGAGCGGTTAAAAAGAGCGCCCGTCACGGCACGTTTTCTTTTGTTTTCACCATAAATTCAGCATTTTATATATATTCTTTACGTTATAATAAATCTAATATATTGACAAATTTCAATATATGTGATAATCTGGTAAAAGGAAAATATTAGAAGAAGATTCCGATGCAAACGTCTAAAAGGGGGATATGGATGTCGGAAAAGATAGGGAGTTTTTTTCAAGGGTTTGTAGGATTTTTGAAAAGCAAATATCGAATATTTGTTTTTATTTTGGTGTTGTGTATTGTTGCTTTTTTTACATGTAGATGGGCAGGAAATGAAATATTATACTATAAATATGGCATGTGGGAAGAGGCAGTAAAAGATTTTGGCGATAATAAGCACTGCTTTGAACTTTTAGCAAAAAACTTATATGTTTATTTTGAAAATGAATATTGGAATAACGACCAGCTTCAATGTGTGCTTGTTCAGCCAATGGACAAGGAATGGGTAATTAAGTATTTTTATAAGGATACCGAAGCAGAAAAGCAAGAAACGAAAATGATGACCGCCGATGAAACGGAGAGTATACAAATAGTGCGGGAGGCATTATTACGTAAAGACGGCGGGTTTAATAGTATTTTTCTTAACTTCAATTCTGTTATTTTTTCAACATTGAGTCCCTATTCTGTAATCTGGGCAAAAGATGGCAAAAAACCAGAGTCTTTTGCCGTGAAGAATAGAGACATTGCGGTTGTCAGCAAAAGACTTTCTTTATCTTCTGATAAATGGTATCAATGTGTTTGTATTCCGTGATTCACAGTACAAAGCATCATTATGGGGTGGAAATAGGCAACGACAATCAAGGATGCGATTTTGTATTCCGGCGCATCGGACCAAAGACATAATACCAGAGCTGCCGCTTCCGGATTACAACTTGATTACTGGCTAGCGCAAGTACGTTTATATTCGTCGAACTGGAAAGGGTGGTAAATATGGTTAAAATCCAATGTCCTTGCTGCGGTTACTATACGCATGAAAGTGGAGCGGTTGGTGATCCTTTGTTTGAAATTTGTCCGGTTTGTTTTTGGCAATATGATATTGTTGCTCATAATCAACCGGATAGAATAATCGGAGCAAATCATATTTCGCTGAATGATGCAAAAGAAAATTACAAAAAGTACGGTATATGTCAACAAAGATTTATTGGTAAAAATCTTACCAGAAAGCCATTACAAGATGAACTGCCTGAAAACAATCAGGGATTGGTATCACAGAGAGATGTCCGAAATCACTGAGAAGGATACGCTCTATACCGTAATACTGACCGACGGGACTGAGGAAACGGTACTCTGCAAATCGGTTTGACTCCCTCACGCTGTCCAAAGTCAGCGCTGCCACAAAAGCGGGAATGTATGTACCGATTATCTATCCCAATAAACGGCCAAGAAAGGAAAAAGACATGAAAAAATTTTTATCTGTCATGCTATCGCTATTCACAATTCTTTCTTTTTTCAGCGCTTGTCAAAACGCTCCTGCAGGCAGCAATAACGGTGATGGCGTTACCCCTTATCATTACCCTTACGAACATTTCAGCACAGTGGATGACTTCGTCCATTGGATCAATCGCACCAACCCTGCCACTTTCGCCGGAGGACAATACCGAACCATGCTGGAACCGATCAAAGAGGATGGGTATATCTACGTACCTTACTATAAGGACAAAGCCATAATCTGCTCCGATGAACCGAGTATTACGGCAAAATTTGAAGCTGACTACGAAGGGCATGGCTATAGTTATTTGTATCAGGACGGTGACATTCGTATACCGGTTTCGTTTTATTATCTGGAGAAAGAGGAAGCAGCCGAAGCAAAAAAGAATTTGCAGAACTATTGCTTCGGCTTGGGGAAGATTAAGCAGGAATATACTTGGGACGATGTGAAAGAAAAAGGATGGGAGAAGAAAAACAACCCCACCTTTCATGAAGAAACGGTTTCTTATCATCACGCAGAGGCGGATCGAAGCAAATACTGGTTTTTATATCAAAACAAAGTGATTGTCTATATGCATATTTTTGACGGTTGCGATCTATCTTACGATGATTTTATCAAAGACCTAAAGATTAAAAAGGTGGCGCTGTTATGAAAAGCGGAAAATCGCCTCGCTTATCGCTTTCAAATTGATCATCAAAAATTTTCTCTGGATAATCCTTGCAGTTTCCCCATCCTTTCACTCCATTTTCCTGTGGTAGATCCGCGAAAAACGCATATCCTAGGAATGTACCGAATCTCTCCGGCCGACTGGCCGCACGGGAAACGGTACAGCCTTGGCATTGCCGCCAAAGCTACGGCAAATTTGTTTGCGGGAATTTGATTTGGTGTGCCAATTGACAAAGCGCGGTGCGGTGGCGCCTGTCCGTTCAAAAGGACGGGAGAAAAGAGGGTGGCATGAAACAATTGTTGATCTCTCTGTTAGCGCCGGCGGTGCTGATGGCGTCCGGTGCAAGCGTGAATATAGGGGATATTTCCATCAGCGGTGTTACCGAGCAAACCCGTGCGCCACAAATTTCTTTTACCGGTTCCTATCCTCGTTTTGCGGGGATGCAGGACACGGCGCGTCAGAAGCAGCTGAACATTTCCATGCAGGAGCTGGAGCGCGCCGCGCTGGAACGGGCAAAAGCCGCCCGTATTTCACTGCCAACCGGCGACGGGCCGGAGCGTGTTGTGGAAGGCGTTTTTGGCTATGAGGTAAAACGAAACGGCGGTGGATTGGTCAGTCTGTTATTCAGCGATTATCTGTACAGCGGTGGCGCGAATGGTCAAACCGCCAAGAAGGGTATCACGTTTTCGTCGATGACCGGCCAGAGTTACACGTTGGCGGATCTCTTCCGCAACAACGCCTCCTATGCGGATAGCATTAACCGGGAGATCGAGAAACAATTAAAAGAGCGCGGTCTGGAGGATAAATTGCTGCGTAATTTTACCGGTATCACCGATGCACAGACTTTTTATGTAACCGATTCCGAGCTGGTCATTGTGGTGCAGGAAACGGATTGGTTTCCGCACTATATGGGCGCGGTGGAATTTCCGATTCCTTTTTCGCAATTACGCTCTTATTTGAAAGAATCGGTCATAAACGAATAATGATTTGCCATCTTTGGCGGCAAAAAGGGGCCTGCCGGGTTAATGCCTGCGCAGGCCCTCGTATTATAGGCGATCAGCCGGGCAGCCACAAGGAAAATTGAACGGGAATTGTCACCGAAATGCGCCGGTGTCATAGTATGGTAGTGAAGTTACACCCTGCTCTCTACAGGGCGGAAGCAGGATATAATCCTTCAAACCATTACTTACACAGGAGGATTTTCTATGGCCGAAAACAAATTCCCCCATGACAACAGCTGCGCAACCGACTGCAAAGAAGCGGTTTGCATCGATGCGGGCAGAGTCTATGATTCCTGCTCCGACAAAGATTGTCTGGAAGACATACGCGTATTCTTTACAGAGCGCGACCAGATGATCATCGATCACGCCGTCAGCGTGCGCACAAGGAAGGTCGAAGTGATCACCACCTACATCGACGTCGAAGCGCTCCCCTTCAACCGCGGATACTATTCCTGCGATCTGACCTTCTTCTTTGAAGTCCAGATTGAAGTATTCTCGGGGCACTCCACCCCCTGCACCACCGTATGCGGTGTGTGCGTGTTCCAGAAAAAAGTCATCCTCTACGGCAGCGAAGGCAATGTCAAGGTGTTCCACAGCCAGTACCGCGAAGACGGCTGCGATCATCAAGACATTCCCACCCGCAACGTACCGCGCTGCATCGTCCAGATCGCCGATCCGGTCATTCTTTCCGCCCGCCTGGTCGAGTCCTGCGATTGCTGCAAATGTGACTGCTGTTGCTGTTCCATTCCCGAAGGCATCTGCAACCGGTATGGCGGCCATTTCTGCGATGACACAGACGGCAAAATCGTATATGTCACCATCGGCATCTTCACCATCGTCCAGCTCGTGCGTAACGTACAAATGCTGGTACCGGTGTATGACTTCTGCATGCCCAGCCGGGAATGCAGCGTACCCACCAGCGACAATCCCTGCGACCTGTTCCGCAAAATGTGCTTCCCCGTCGATGAATTCTTCCCTCCGAAAGAAGAAAATCGCGGCTGCGACTGCAACAAATAGCGGATAAGAGTTTTTACGCGGAGAGGGGCGGCCGCCCCTCTCCGTACTTTCTGTTTGACCGACCGCAAAAAGCGGGCAGGAAATCCTGCCCGCTTTTCGTCAGTTCCCGGCGTTCTTGGTGCGCAGCAATCGAACGCTGTTGAGTACCGACAAGATCGACACCCCCACGTCCGCGAAAACCGCCGCCCACATCGGTGCATAGCCGACCGCCGCCAAAACCAGCACCGCTGTTTTGACCGCCAGCGCAAACACGATGTTGAACCGCACAACTCCCATCACGCGGCGGGACAGCCGCACCGCCTCCGGCAGCGACCGCAAATTGCCCGCCATCAGCACCACGTCGCCGGCCTCCAGCGCCGCTGCCGATCCAAGTCCCATCGCCACGCCGGCGTCCGCCTCCGCCAGCACCGGCGCATCGTTGATACCGTCGCCCACGAACAATGTCACACCGGCCTCCTGCCGCAGCCGGCGAAGCGCCTCGCGTTTGCCGTCCGGCAGCAGCTCTGCCGAGAATTCGCTGATACCCGCTTCCCGCGCAACCCGCGCCGCTTCGCTCTGACGGTCGCCGGTCAGCATCGTCAGCCGTTCTACGCCCAGCGCGCGCAGCTCCCGCATCGCCTGTGCCGCTTCCGCACGCAGCACCGTCTGTATCGTAAAGGCCGCCTCGGCTATGCCGTCTACCGCCAGATAGACCGGCGCGTCACCGAGCTCTGCGACCTCCACGCCCTCGCTGTCCATCAGCCGCCGTCCGCCGCACAGCACCGTTTGCCCGTTCACGACTGCCGCTGTTCCCAGCGCCGGCCGTTCCGTCACCTGATCCGCCGGCACCGGCTCCGCACCGTTTGCCGCCGCATACGCCACGATTGCCGACGCTATCGGGTGCGCGGAATGTATCTCCAGCCCCGCTGCGAGCGCCAACGCCTCTTTCTCCGTCATCCCGCCGGCACAGGTCACGCCCGTCACCGCCAGCTCGCCGGTTGTCAGCGTCCCGGTCTTGTCAAAGGCCACAGCCCGCGCATGTGCCAACGTTTCCACAAAGCGCCCGCCCTTGATCAGCACGCCGCGCCGCGAGGCTGCACCGATGCCGGCGTAAAATCCCAACGGCACCGAAATGACCAGCGCGCAGGGACAAGAGGCCACCAAAAAGACCAGCCCGCGCGACAGCCATTCCGTCCAGCTGCCCGCGCCCAGCAGCGGCGGCACTACGGCCAGCAGCACGGCAAGCCCAATCACAACCGGCGTATAAACGCGCGCAAATCGCGTGATAAACCGCTCCGACCGGCCCTTGCGTGCAGCGGAATCGGACACCATCTCCAGTATCCGCGCCGCCGCCGAAGCCGAGGCACGCGCCGTAGCCCGCACCTTCAGCGCGGCATCGCCGTTCATCGTACCGGACAGCAACGCCGCTCCCGCGCTTACATAGACCGGCATACTTTCGCCGGTCAGCGCCGCCGTATCCACCTCGGACGCACCATCCAGCACCACACAATCCACCGGCACCCGCTGATGCGGCGGTAAAAACAGAATATCCTCCGCTTCGATCGTCTCCGCATCCACCTCGATCGCTGAGCCGTCCGGCTGTAATTTCCATGCGCGGTCAGGCCGAATCGCCGCCAGTGCCTCGATCTGCCGGCGGGATTTTCCCACCGCATATGCCTCCAGCTGCTCGCCGACGGCAAACAGCAGCGTTACCAGCACGCCCTCGCCATACTCACCGATGGCAAAGGCCGCGACAACCGCAATCAGCAGCAGCGAATTTTCGCCCAACAGCGGTGTTTTCCATTCCCGCCATGCGTCCTTTGCCACTTCCACGCACGCCAGCACAGCTGCAAGCGCATACAAGCCCACCTGCGCCCACTGCGGCAATCCGGGCAGCCAGCCCAGCGCAAACAAGACCGCTGCCGCCGCGATCCGCCCCCATGCCGCCTTATCCCCGTGTACCGGCTCCTGTCTGTCTTTGACTCGCTCATCGGCCGCGCACACACGGATACCGCCTTCAACACTGGCGCAAACCGCCTGTACGGCAGCTGTGTAATCGCCCTCCGCCGCCGTCAGCACCAGTTTCTTTTCCGTAAAATTCATCGCCGCTTCGGCCACGCCGTCCAGTTCCGCCGCCTTTGCCTCGATCTTGGCGGCGCAGCCGGCACAGTCCAACCCCTCCAGCCGATAGGCATAGCGCCGTTTGTCCTGTTGCATAAACTCCAACCCCTTTTATCGCTCACAGATATGAGACAAGCCCAGGTCAAAGATCCCCCGCACATGGTCATCATCCAACGAATACACCGAGGATTTTCCCTCCCGCCGGCAGCGCACCAGCCGTGCCTGCCGCAGCAGCCGCAGCTGATGTGAAATCGCCGACTGTCCCATTTCCAGCAGCTGTGCGAGATCGCAAACGCAAAGCTCCCCCTCGGACAGCGCCCACAAAATCCGGATACGCGTGGTGTCGCCAAACACCTTGAACAGCTCGGAAAGATCATAGAGCGTTTCAAAATCCGGCATTTCCTGCCGTGCTTTGCGCAGCAACTCGCCGTGCTCTTCCTGCCGGCTGCATTCACTCATTCTCTCCAATTCCATAAAACCTACGCATCCTTTCCGTTTCAAACATATGAACAAGTATTCATATGTTCATTATATAATAAGTTTTCCAAATGTCAAGTACCTATTTAAAAAATATGCAAAAAACGCGGAACCGCCGTTGCCCAGTGGCTGAGCGAGCGATAATCGCTGTCCTCACTGTGTGTCGCGCCGAAAATAGTCGCCGGTTCCGCCGGAGAGCCGATCTCCACCACAAACACGCCATGCACAAAGGTGGCGCCGCCGTCAAAAGACAGCTGCACCAGATCGCCCGGCATCAGCTGCCCAATCGGCACCTCCGCCGCGCGCGGGCCGACGCCGGTATTGTTGGTCAAAAAGCGATGCAGCTCCCGCACCCCCGACCAAGCAGGCGCACGGCTGCGCAGCGAGGTATAATACCACCCCATCACCGGCGTATAGTTCATGGCCAGGCCGCCGGCATGCAGGCACTGCGATAAAAAATTGGTGCAATCGCCGCCCATTGTTGAAAAATCCGCATAGCGCGGATTGCGTCCATACGCCCACGTGTGCGCATAAGCGATCGCCGCTTGCCGATTGTATCCCATATTGTTCCCTCCCCCTCATGCCAGTATAATCAGCCGGCATAAAAACGGTCAAAGAATTTTCCCAATAAGCCGTCATGACTATCACATTCCGGAAGCGGGCATACTATGGGAAAAGCCGAAACGGAGGGACCTCTATGCGTCTTTGGCATGAAGCCTTGCTTCCGCTGCTGCCGCGCGCTCAGCTGCTTGGACAGCATCGGGAATGCTGTGCCCTGCGTGGACTCAGCTGGGGAAAACGTCACGCGGTGGTGAACTATGTATTCACGCATGAACGGGAATACCTGATCCTCTATCACGAACGCGTCATGGACGAAATGGAGCGGCGCGGCTATCGTGTCGATCCCCACTGGCGGGACGCCGCTTACCGCGGCAAGCGCTGCGCCGCCTATGCAGCGAGCGATCCGCTGCTGCGCGCGCTGGACGCCCGCGTCCCCGTTTATGCGGAACACGACGGCGCGTATCTGGAAGCCTGCGTAGAAAACCTGCGCGGAAAAGGCGTCACGCTGCATGCGGTAAAATTGTTCATACCCGGAGCCAAACCGGTTGAAAACGCCCGCAAACTGTGATACCATGAAAACAGGTTTACAGGAAAGGATGGACAGCTTATGCATACGACCGATCGTTCCGCCATTGCCGCCGAATACAAATGGCGTATGGAGGATATATACCCCTCAACGGAGAAATGGGAAGAGGATCTCGCGCGCCTGCCGCAGCTGGCTGAGCAGATTGCGGCTTATTCCGGACATCTTGAAAATATACAGGCTTTGTCGGACTGCCTGCTGCTGCATGTGCAGATGAGCGCCTGCGTCGAGCGGGTGTTCGCCTATGCCCACATGACGAAGGATCTGAACAATGCCGACACCGCTGCACAGTCCATGTACGACCGTGCGCTGAGCGC
>CATWUX010000055.1 GCA_958354085.1 uncultured Oscillospiraceae bacterium
CAGCTGGGAGCGGTTTTCGCATGTGAGCACGAACAAAACGTGCGCCGGCGGTTCTTCGAGGATCTTCAGCAGCGCATTCTGCGCCTGCTCGGTCATCGCGTTCGCGCCGGCGAGAATCAGTACCCGGCGGGGCGATTCGTTGGGCAAAACATAGGTGCTGCCGCGCAGCTGCCGCACGACGTCGATATGGAACGAACGCGCCGCGCCGTCTCCGCCGACTTCTTCAATATCGGGATGCGAGCCGGCCGCCGCCTTGATACAGGCGGGGCAGACGCCGCAGGGGCGCTGCGCCGGCTGCTGTGCGCGGCAGACCGCCGCTTTGGCGACCAGCCGCGCTAATGTCCGCCGGCCGCTGCCGGGCGGACCTTCAATCAGCAGCGCGTGTGGAAAGCGGTCGGCGTCGATGTCCGCCGCCAACCGCCGCTTGGTATGGTCGTTGCCCGTCAATCCGTGAAACTGCATAGCGTGTTCCTATCTTTTACAGCTTTTCGTAACGCTCGATGTCGGTCACAAACACCGTTGCGCCGCCGACGGTGACTTCCATCGGGAAAGACGCATAGGTGGAGGTGCCATAGGTGGTGCTGGGCACCATCTGCGAACGCTTTTTGCTGTGCTTTTCAATAATGGAGATGACTTCGTCAACACGGCTGTCGTCGGTCCCCATCAGGAAAGTGGTGTTCCCGGCCATCAGAAACCCGCCGGTGGTGGCCAGCTTGGTGACGCCAAAGCCGGCACGGGTCAGGGCGGACGAAACGGAACCGCTGTCGTCCTTGTTGACGATGGCAAAAATCAGTTTCATAGAAATCCCCCATTTCTCTATTATAAACGGCAAACGCCGTTTCTTTCCTTGCGGCAGAGCTTCTAATCTTCTTTATTATAACGCATTTTGGCGGGGGATACAAGAAATTTATGCGCAACGGCACAAAAAGCTCTTTAGCCCATACCAAGCAGTGGGAGCAGAAGATGATAGACGAGCGGAAGAAAGACCGCCGGGATGTAGTTGACCACCTTGATATCGGTGCATTTAAGTTGATTGAGCGCGATCGCGACGATCAAAAGCGAGCCGGCCGCGGTCATGTCCGCGATGGCGGCGGAGGAGAGCAGCGGCGCGAGCGCACCGGCAGACAGGGCGATCGTACCCTGATACAGCAACACCGGTACGGCGGAAAAGGCAACGCCCGCGCCCAGCGTGGAGGCGAGCGACAGCGCCATCACGCCGTCCAGCACGGATTTTGTGAACAGCATTTCGTGATCGCCGCGCAGGCCGCTGTTAAGCGAGCCGACGATTGCCATGGCGCCGACGCAGAACAGCAGGCTGGCCGATACAAAGCCTTGGGCAAAGCTGCCGTCCGCCGCCCCTTTTTGCACACGCCGTTCGAGTGCGCCGCCCATGCGGTCAAGCAGGCTGTCCAGCTTCAGCAGCGTGCCGAGCAGTCCGCCGATGGCAATCGAAAGAACGATCAGCAGGGTAGTCTCGCCCTCAAAAAGTCCGCGCACGCCGACAAACAGCACGCACAGCCCCATACCGTTGACTAACGCGCTGCGCAGCCGCTCCGGAATACCGCGTTTAAAGACGATGCCCAGTCCGCTGCCCAGCAGAATGGCAAAGAAATTCACCAGTGTTCCCCATAAAGCGCTCATACGGCCACCTCGGCTGTCACAATCAGCCGGTCATAGCCGCGTTCCTGCAGCCACATGGCGGTTGCCGCGTCTACCACCTCGCCCGGAACAATGGCTGCCACGCCGGGCGGGCAGGGGCAGACACTGCGCGCCGCGATGCGGCCGACGCAATGGGCGGTGGGCAGCTCCTCGAATGGGCGCAGCAAGGCTTCGCGCGGCGATAAGGCGCGGCGGGGGTGCTCCGCGCGCAGCATGGCGGAAAAGGCAGGGGCGCCGGTTGCCGCCGGCATGGCTTTGGTTCCCGCTTCCAGTGCCGCACGCAGGCGTTCCCGTTCTTCCTCCGTGTTGAAGGGGGTGAGGATGAACACGATATAACGGCTGTCCGCGTATTCCGACTCGCAGCCCTGCGCACGGAAAAAGTCCGCTGCGGCTACGCCGTCTCCCCGGCAAACCTCCAGTGTCAGCCGGGCGGGATCGCGCAGGAGCGGGGCGCAGCCGGTGAAGGCCGGCTGTATCCAGCCGCTTTCCTGCGCCGCCTGATTCAGGGACGCGACGGCCTGTGCAGTGGCACGATAGGCGGCGACACCCTCCCGCTGCCACCAATCGCGCGCCAGATCCAGCGAAACCAGCGTCGGGTAAGCGGGAGAAGTAGAGCCGAACAGCGCCATGGCGGCTTTCGCGGCGGCAGCGGAAAAAAGCCGGGCCGCGCGTTCATTCAAATGCAGGAAAGCGCCGCCGGTGAGCACCGGCAGCGTTTTATGCGCGGAGTCCGCCGTCATATCCGCGCCCAGTGCCAGCGGGTGGCGCTCAAACGCCCCCAGATGACTGCCGTGGGCGTTGTCGACGAGCAGCAGCGCGCCGGCGGCATGACAAACCGCGGCGATCGCCGCCACGTCGCAAAGGTTGCCGTAATAGTCCGGACTGGTGATGTATACGGCTTGTATATGCGGATGCGCGTTCAACGCTTCGGACACATCGGCGGCGGTTGGTTGTATGTCTGTCGGCCACAGCCATTCCACCTCCAAGCCCAGCAGGGCGGCGGCGTGGACGGCGCTGCGGTGGGAATTGCGCGCCATCAGTACGCGCCCGCCGGCTCCGGCGCCGAGCAGAAGCATCGTCTGGATGCACAGGGTGCAGCCGCCGCCGCTGAACAGCGTGCGCGCTGCGCCGAAGGCTTGCGCCGCCAGCCGTTCCGCGTCCTCGATCATGTCGCCGCCGTCGTACAGGCTGCCGGTGTCAGGCAGTTCGGTCAGGTCGTGCTCCGGAAGGGAGAGAAAATCCAGCGGGGCGGCGTGGCCCTTATGGCCGGGTGTGTGAAAGGACGCCTTGTTCTGTGCGGTATGTGCAAAAACGGCGTCGGCAAGGGGGGTGGGCATAAAGAAAGAGCCTTCTTTCCGGTAAAATCAAGAGGTACGGCGGGTTGAAATCAGCCGACAAATTCCCGCCGGGTCATGGCGTTCACGCGCAGCGGATCCACATCAAAGGCAACGATCTCGCCCGGTGCGCAGTCGATATCGGTCACATCGACCGTCAGCGCGGTCAAGCCGACTCGTCCGATGACAGCGGCTTTTTTGCCGCCGATCTCGCACCACTGCCGTTTGCCGAACCAGCGGCTCCGGGAGGGGTTCTCCGTAAACAGCCCGTCTGCCTGTCCGGCCGGGACAACCGCCACGCGGGTCGCGCGCCGAACCTTTCGCTGCGCGTCGTCACCGACGGTGCTGTCCGCGACCAGCCATTTGATGTCGCAGATCTCGGAAATGCAACGCCCGACCTTCCGCAAACCATGCTTTTCCTTGAGCGGCCCGCGGCCGAAAAGGTCGGCGCCGGCGCGCACCGCTCCCAACTTCATGGAGGGGCAGAGCTGCCCTTGGGCGCAGTCCGCCATATGCGTCAGGCCGGTGCGCAGTCCTTCGCGTTCAATGGCGGTCAGTACGCGCTGGAAATCCTTGACCTGCTGAAGGCGCGTGGCTTCTTTTGCTCGCCGGTTGTGAGGGAGAATGGTGAACACACCGGTTAACTCGACATTGTCCAGGTGCTTGAGCGTTTGTGCGGCTTTTGCGGCGTCCTGCGGCGCAAATCCGAAACGCCCCATGCCAAAATCAAAGCACAGCTGTACGCGCGCCCGGGTGCGCAGCTTGCGGCTGAGCGAGCTCATGAGAACTGCGCTGTCATTGGAGCCGATCGCGGCGATGATGTCCAGCTTGAGGATCGTTTCAATATCTGCTTCGTCGGCATAGGGGGTCAGCAGCAGAATGTCCAGCCCGCGTACCGCCTCGGCGATTCGCTGCGCTTCCTCCAGTCGGGAGACCGCGATCGTTTTGATGCCCTCGCTTGCCAACAGCTGGGCGACTGCCACGTCGCCAAAGCCGTAGGCGTTCGCTTCCAAAAGAGGCAGCACAGGCGTGCTGCCCGCTTGCTTTTGTAAAATACGGTAGTTGGAAAGGATTCGTTCCTTTTGTACCAGCAGTGTCATGAGCGTACACGCACCTTTCGACATTTTCCGGCAATGCTATATCTCCAGTATAATATAGATCGCCCCTGTTTGTAAAGCCTGCACCCGCGGTCTGCAAAAATTTTCGGCATGGCTTGCATGAAATGTCCGGCTTATGCTATAATAGACTTTATAAAAGCCGTTTGGATACACAAAGGGCGAACAACCGTCGGAAAGAAGGAACCATGACCATGCTGCTGGTTTTAGATATGGGCAATACCAATATTACCATCGGGGCGTTTGACGGCGAAACACTGCTGTTTGAATCGCGTGTGGCGACGGATCATACCAAGATGGAGGATCAGTACGCGGTGGAATTTCACGATATTTTCCGCCTGTATGGTATCCACCCGCAGGAGTTTGAGGGCGCGATCATCAGCTCGGTCGTGCCGTCGCTGGACGCGGCCATTCGCCGCGCAGTGGAAAAGGTAACCGGCGTTTCACCGCTGTTTGTCGGTCCCGGCACAAAAACCGGCATCAATATCCGCATCGATAACCCGGCGCAGCTGGGCGCGGATCTGCTGGTCGGCGCTGTGGCGGCGGTCGCGCAGTATGGCGCGCCCTGCATTATATGGGATCTCGGAACGGCAACCACGGTATCGGTTGTGGATCAGACCGGCGCTTTTCGCGGCGGCGCGATCCTGCCGGGCGTCGTCACCTCGTTCGATTCGCTGATCACACGCGCTTCGCTGCTGCCGCGTATCCGCATGGAAGCACCGCCCCACGCGATCGGCACGAACACGATTGATTCCATGCAGTCCGGCGCGGTGTATGGGACGGCGGCGGCTCTGGACGGGATGTGCGACCGGCTGGAGGCGGAGCTGGGCTGTGCCGCTACGATCGTGGCGACCGGCGGATTGGGACGGGAAATCGTGCGGCATTGCCGCCGGGAGATCCTGTATGACGACCATCTGCTGCTGCTCGGTCTGCGGCTGATTTACGAAAAAAATAAAAAGTGAATACAATTCCACCAAAAGGAGCCGGCTATCGGCAAAGCGGCAAAACAGCCCTGTTTGCGTTTTAGCTGTGTTTGTACGCCGGCGTCTTGCGGTGTTTGCATACAAAATTGATGCGTTGTATCCGTTCGGAACAACAGCAGGAGGAGAATTGGTATGAAAACAAACGCAACAAAAAACAATCTTTTGCGCATGGTGCAGTTCGCCATGCTGCTGGGCATTGAAGCGGTCTTTTGCTTCACGGTGCTCGGCTCGCTGCCCATCGGCCCGATGGTGGCCACGCTGGCCATGCTGCCGGTGATTGTGGCGGCGCTTTTGCTCGGCACGGGGGCAGGCGCGGCGATGGGCTTTTTTGCTGGCTTGTTCAGCTTTATCGTGTGGACGTATATGCCGCCGAATCCGGCGCTTGCATTCGTGTTTACCCCGTTTTATTCGCTTGGTGAATTTCAGGGCAACGGGTGGAGCCTGGTTATTTGCTTTGTGCCGCGGATTCTGGTCGGCGTGGTGACCGGACTGAGCTATCAGCTGCTCAGCCGCCTGACCAAAACGTGGCGGCTGAAAAACGCGCTGGTCTATGGTCTGAGCGGCGCGCTGGGCAGTCTGACGAACACGATTCCGGTATTGCTGGGGATCTATGTATTCTTCGGCCCGCAATATGCGACGGCGAATCAAGTGGCGTATGCGGCGCTGCTGGGGATCATCGGTTTTACGATTGCGACCAACGGTGTGCTGGAGGCGGTACTGGGCGCGCTGACGGCTTACGGGGTTTGCCCGGCTGTGAAGAAAATGACGGCGCGTATGCGCTGACACGGACGGCTTGGAAAGGGGGAGCATGATGCTCGAATATAAATTTGACACGCAGCTGCTCATTGAGGGGCAGAATCTGTCCGAGGATGACGTGCATGACTATATCACGCAGCATATTCCCGGCGATTGTTTGCTGGCGGTTGGAGATGAAAGCCTGATCAAGATTCATTTTCACACCAATACCCCGTGGAAGGTTTTGGAATACTGCTCGTCTCTGGGCGACATTTATGATGTGGTCGTGGAAAATATGGAGCGGCAGGAAAACGGTTTGCACGGATAAAAGCAGCGGAAAAAAGAAATGCCCCTTAAATGTGCGAACGGCACAAAAAGCTCCCCCTACAGGAAAAGTTTGTTTTAGACGGAGTGGCGCAGCGTCAGCGGTGCCGCTCCGTTTTTATCCGGATGCGCTCGCGGCTGTCGCGGACGAGAGCGGCTCGGACAGGGGTATGTATACGTTCGAATATCCGTTTCCCTCTGGTGCAGGACAAGGAAAGTTCTGCATCAGGGGGAATTTTTGTTTTTCGGGAGGACACCGGCGGACACTTGCAGGGCATCGGCGGGGGCGTGTATAGTAGGCTGCGTTGGGAGGTGAGGCTGTGGATAGCCGAAAAATAGTGCGGGGTATCCGGCAGGCGCGGACAGCGGCAACGGACAAAGGCGTGCCGCTGACGCTGGAGCGGGTGGCGGCTTGCGCGGATCTGGATTGTGCGAAGCTGCGCGAATTCGCGGCGATGGAAACGCGGCCGGCCGGATGCAGTGCGGCGGCGTGGGAAGCGATCCGCGCAGCGGTGTTTGATTGCCGCGCGGAGCTGGTGGAGCACGTGCTGACACCGAAGGTGAGCGCTACCGGCGGCGTGTTTTTGCTGAAGCACGATTTCGGATATGCCGATAAGGCGGCGGAGAATTACCCGGAGGTCGTGTTTTCCGGAGAGGAGCAGCTGGAGGAATGACGCCTGTGGCGGTGGATCTGGCAGCGGCGGTCGGGCGCGGCTATCGGGCGTTTTGGTCGTGCCGCAGCCGGTATCGCGTGCTCAAGGGCGGTAAGGCGTCCAAAAAATCGTCCACGACGGCGCTGAACTTCATCTACCGATTGATGCGGTATCCCGGTTCCAATCTGTTGGTGCTGCGGCGGGTGATGGATACGCACCGTGCGTCCACCTTTGCGCAGCTGCGCTGGGCAATCCGGCGGCTGGGGGTGGAGGCGCTCTGGCAGGCTACGCTGTCGCCGATGGAGCTGACCTACCGTCCGACCGGACAGAAAATCTTTTTTCGGGGGCTGGATGACGCGCAGAAAATCGCGTCGATCACGGTGGAACACGGATTCTTATGCTGGGTTTGGATCGAAGAAGCGTTTGAGCTGGAGTCCGAAGAAGAGTTCGATCTGGTCGATTTGTCCGTTCCGCGCGGTGCGGTGCCGCCGCCGCTGTTCAAGCAGACGACGCTGACGTTTAATCCGTGGAGCGACCGACACTGGCTCAAGAGCCGTTTTTTTGACCGGCCGGCTGACAATACGGCGACGTTCACGACGACATATGCGTGCAATGAGTTTCTGGACGAGACCGACCGGCAGGTGTTCGAGACCATGCGGGTACAGAATCCGCGCCGCTTTGCGGTGGCGGGGCTGGGCGAATGGGGCGTGGCGGACGGGTTGGTGTTCACCAACTGGGTATGCGAGGCGTTTGATGTGCGGACGCTGCCGGACGCGTGGAAATTTCGCCATGTGTTCGGGCTGGATTACGGGTATACGAACGATCCGACGGCGTTTATTGCCGCGGCGGTGAACCCGGTGGATAAGGTGCTGTATATCTATGACGAGCATTATGAGAAACGGATGCTCAACAGCGCAATTGCGGCGATGATCACGCAAAAGGGGTTCGCCAAAGAGCGTATCCGGGCGGACAGCGCGGAGCCGAAGTCCAACGATGAGCTGCGGCGGCTGGGGATATCCCGCCTGACACCGGCGGCCAAGGGTGCGGATTCGGTGGTTGCCGGGATCGCCTGCTTGCAGGAATACCGTATGATCGTACACCCGCAGTGTGTGCATACGCTTGCGGAGCTGGGGGCGTATGTGTGGGACAAGGCGGCGGACGGCAGCGGCATCAACCGGCCGGTGGATCGTGACAACCATTTAATGGACGCGCTGCGGTATGCGATGGAGGATGTGCGGTATTTTCATCCGTCGCCGGCGGCGGTGCGCCGGCGGCCGGCGGGCGGCATCGTGGCGGGCGATGTGCGCGGCGGCTGGGATGTGTGAGAGAGGAGACGGAAAAATGGAATGTTTGGCGGCGTTTATTTTGGGGGCGTTTGTGTATCACTGCGGTACGGGCAGGCGGCTGTTTTGGCAAAGACGGGATAAAACGGCCGTTTCCGCTCTGCCTGCGAAGGCAGAGACGGAGGTGCAGGCGGCTGAGGCGGCGGTACGGCTGCAGGAGTATCGCAATTTTCTCAATTATGAGGGCGTGGAAATGCCCGATCCAAAGAATTAAAGAGCGGGTGGGCGGAGCGGGAATACAGGTTACGGCTACGCCGGCAGTGGTAACCGAAAAAAGGAGGAGAAGCGGTTGGAACAGACATGGATGGAGGAATCCCTACCAGAGGAAGCCTTCACGGGGCAGGAACCAGCAGAGGAGACGGCTACCATACCGGCATCCGACGCGCAGACGGCATCCGGGGTAACGGTGCCGGTCAAATTCAACAAGCAGGAACGGGTATTGTCGCTGGATGAGGCGGCAGCTTATGCCCAGAAGGGGATGAAGTGGGAGGCGTTTACGCCTTGCCATGAAAAGCTCAAGGCGCTGGCGGCGGCCGGCGGCCAATCGGTTGCGCAGCTGATCGACGCACTGGTCGATGGCAGCGATGCGCTGCTGTATGAGCGGACGCTGCAGCTGTGCGGCGGAAATGAGGAGGCGGCGCAGCGTATGGTGACGCTGGAACGGGCGCAGCGCGAGCAGGCGGCTGCCGCGTATCAGGCGGCCGAGGAGGCGGCATCGCAGCGCGAACAGGCGGCGCTCGAACAGCGGCTGGCGGCAGAATATGCGGAGCTTACGGCGTTTTGTCCGCAGGCGGGCGCATTTTCCGCGCTGCCGGAGGAGGTCGTGCGGCAGGCGGCAGAGGGAATGTCGCTGACCGAAGCGTATTTACGGTATCTTTTTGAGGAACAGCGGCGGGTGGCGGCGGTTTCCGCCAAGCAGGCAGAGGCAGCGGCCGGCTCGGTCGGCTCGCAGGAAAGCCATGTGCCGGTGCAGGATGAATCGGCGGCGGTCGAGGCGATGCGCCGCGCTATTTGGGGTTAAAAGAAAGGAAAGAGAGAAAATGGCTATCAATACATTGACTTTTGCAAGCAAGCTCACGGAGGAACTGGATAAGGTGTTTGTGCAGGCGCCGGTAACCGGCTTTTTGGCCGATAACGTGCTGCGCGCCAAGTTTGTGGGGGCGAAAACCGTGCTGATCCCCGAATTGGGAATGTCCGGTCTGGCGGACTATGACCGCGATACCGGGTTTACCCGCGGGGCCATTTCGGTGTCCAATACGGCGGTCACGATGAGCATGGACCGCGCGCGGTCGTTCCAGATCGATCGCGAGGACGATGACGAGACCGGGATCGCCGGACTCGCCGGGCAGGTTCTGGGCGAGTTCGTACGTACCAAGGTCGTGCCGGAGGTGGACGCGTATGTGCTGTCCAAGCTGGCGGGGCTGGCCGTGACCAAGTCCCACACGGTGACCGGTACGCCCGCATCTGAGGCGTATAAGATGTTCTCGACTGCCGTGTCCAATGTGCAGGACAAGGTGGGATATGAAGAGCCGCTGGTTTGCTTCGTCGGCAAGGATTTTTATACGGCTTTGCAGAACAGCGCGGAATTTTCGCGCTATATGATCGTGTCCGATTTCAAGAAGGGCGAGCTTTGCACCAAGGTGCGCACCATCAACGATGTGGCGATTCTGCCGGTGTCCAACGAACGCATGAAAACCGCGTATACCTTCTATGACGGGGTGACCTCCGGCGAGGAGGCAGGCGGCTTTGTGCCGACCTCGACCGCCAAAACGATCGGTATGCTGGTGATGCCGAAAAAAGCGGCGTCGCTGGTCAAAAAGACCGAGAAGATCCGCACGTTTACGCCGGATCAGAATCAGGACGCGGATGCGTATAAGCTGGATTATCGCGCCTACTACGATGTGTTTGTCAAGAACAGCATGAGCGACGCCATCTATGCGTATGTTGCGTAAATAACCGATCAGAGCGGCTGCGGGGATGCGGGACATCCCCGCGGCTGACGGTTTTGGGAAGGAGTGAGGGGTTTGACGAGGAAAAAAGGGCAGGAGCCGGCGCAGGTATTCGCTGAATACACGGCGGGCATCGCCTTTAAAGAGGGACTCGGCAAGCGCGGAATGTTCGAACAGAACAAGATCAATGAACGCTTTTTTGTAGGCGATCAGTGGTACGGTGCGCACTGCGGCAACGACCGCCCACTGGTGCGGCACAACGTCATCAAGCGCATCGGCGAATATAAAATGGCGGTGGTCGCCTCCAGCCCGCTGGCGGTGCGGTATTCCGCGGACGGTGTGCCGAATACGCTCGCGCTGCGGGAGCAGATCAGCGGAATCCGTGAGCAGATGGCGGCGCAGTCCGCCGGCAGCACGCTGTCCGCCGGACTGCCGCGCAAGCTGGGGACGGATGAGGAGATCAATCTGGTGCTGTCCGCGATGTCGGATTATTTCCGTGTGACGGCGGAACGGCTCAAGCTGGACAGCCTCAAAGAAACGGCGCTGCGCAACGCGTATTGCAGCGGGACCGGCGTGCTGTACACCTATTGGGATCCGCAGGTCAAAACAGGGCTGTATGCGGACGCGGCGCGACAGGTGCCGGTGCGCGGCGATATCGCCTGTGAGGTGCTGGATATCGAAAACGTGTATTTCGGCGATCCGAATCTGGACGACGTGCAGGCGCAGCCGTATATTTTGCTTGCGCAGCGGCGCAGCGTTGCCGAGCTGCGCCGGGAGGCCAAGCGGTTCGGACGGCCGGCGGAGGAGATCGAGGCGATCGGCGCGGATAAAGAGCGCGGCTATATGGCAGGCGACCGCAGCCGGCAGGAACCAGAAGATGCGGATAAGGCGACCGTGCTGACGAAATTGTGGAAGGAATGGGATGAGGAGGGGCAGACCTTCCGCATCAAGGCGGTGCGCGTTGTGCGCGGCGCGACGATCCGTCCGGAATGGGAGCTGGGAATTCGGCTGTATCCGCTGGCGGTGTTTTCCTGGGAGCGGCGGCGCAACTGCGCGTACGGCGAGAGCGAGATCCCGTACCTGATCCCCAATCAGATCGCAATCAACCGGATGCTGACGGCGTCGGTGTGGGCGGTCATGATGATGGGGATGCCGATCATGGTGGTCAACGGCGACGTGGTGACGGCGCCGATTTCCAACGATCCCGGACAGGTGATCCGCGTGTCCGGCGGGCCGCAGGAGGTGCTGCAGTCCATCCGCTATGTACAGCCGCCGAATTTTGCGCCGGGGCTGGATAACAATATCGCTTCGCTGATTTCCAATACGCTGAGTCAGGCGGGCGCGAACAGTGCGGCGCTCGGCGATCTGCGCCCGGACAATGCAACGGCAATCATTGCGCTGCGCGAGGCGGCCACTATGCCGCTGCAGATGGTGCAGAACCGCTTTTATGCGTTTATCGAGGATGTGGCGCGTATCTGGGCGGAATTTTGGGTGACGCAGTACGGTGAACGGGCGCTGCGGATCGAAGATGAGAGCGGTGCCTGGTATCTGCCGTTTAACGGCGACCGTTATCGCGATCTGCTCATCAGCGTGAAGGTGGACGTCGGCGCTTCCACGTTGTGGAGCGAGAGCCAATCTATCCGTACACTGGACAATTTGTTTGACCGGCAGGTCATTGACGCGGCGCAGTATCTCAAACGGCTGCCCAAGGGCGTTGTACCGGAGCTGAGCGGGCTGCTGCGGGAGCTGGAGGCCAAACGGGAGGAGGCGGAAAAGCCATGAAAACCGGTTTGGACGTGGTGACTCGGGCGCTGTACTTGTTGCAGTACACCGACGCGAACGGCGTTCTGGATCATCGGCGCAATGCAGAGCTGCTGCGGCGGGCGCTGCCGGTGGCGAACCAGATCGCGGGCGAATTGTGGTATATGGAAAACAGCGGGGTTTTCCCGGAACTGTCCTCGCTGGAGCAGGAGGTGCCGCTGTCGCAGCGGACGCTGGACGAGGCGATGCCGTATGGCGTGGCGATGCTGCTTGCGCAATCGGAGGGCGACGGCGACAGCCAGCAGCTGTTTTCGGCGCTGTATAATCGGAAGCGCGCCGGCGTGCGCCGCCTGACGGAGGCACGTCTCGACATGCTTCCGCGGGGAGGTGACACGGTATGAACTATCCGGCTTTAAGCGGCGCGGCTGTACGGCGGGTGACCGTGCCGCAGCTGAGCGGCGGTGTGCAGCTGAATGACGCACCCAACCGGGTGGCGGACGATCAGCTGACGGCGGTATCCAATTTCTGGTGGCGGGACGGCGCGCTGCGCACGCGCCCCGGTGTGGACGCGGGAGCGGCGCAGCAGATGAGCTGGCTCACGCAGGAGCAAGTGACCGAGGGAAATTCGACGCCGGAAGAGGCTGTGTGCAGCACCGTGGACGTGTTGGCCGCGCGCACCGCGGACGGCGAACCGGTGATGGGCCGGGTGCGCATGGACTGGCTGCGCACAAACGGTGTGCGGCGGGTGCACTTGCGCAAGATGGCGTTTGACGGCACCTTTTATCCCTATCGCAGCGATGAGGGCAAGGAACTGGACGAGGTGGTTTGTTCCTCGTGTATGTGCGTGGCACGAGAGGGCGAGCCGACGCTGCTGTTTACCGATCAGGGGATCCGGATGATTTACGGCAGCAGTACCGATTGGGAG
>CATWUX010000056.1 GCA_958354085.1 uncultured Oscillospiraceae bacterium
TTCACATCCACGATTTTCGACAGTCATACGACAACTAGTGCAAAACGGCATAGGCCAATAGCAGTTAAAAGCACTACCCGGATTTACACAAACGGCATCAGACACCAGTGGGGCATATTTTTGCCAGCCGCTACAAAAAAAGTCTCCTAACGGACATTCCACTGCAGCTTGATCTTCGTTCTCCCAATATATACGCAATAACAAATTACGCTACACACCGGTTGGTGTCATCCAAATATGGTTAATACAACCACTCCCTTGGATATTAGCTAACAAAAAAGTTTTGCCAGCGCCGATGCGCACATAAGGGTTTACCTTCCATCCAATACCCAAATCGCGTGCAGCCGCCGAGGCGGTGCCCTCTCCTATGGCGGCCATAGCGCCTTTCCCTTTTTCACCAGTGGGGTTTTCCGGAGAAATTGAACGACTTTCCATCTCTTTAAAAAAGGACAATTGTGTAATGGGTTGCATGACATTATTCTCCATGTATCAGTATCAGCGTAGAAAAGAGGCCATCAACGCCTTCATCATAGCCTACGAGACGTTAATTAGGCAACCTACGCATTTGAATAGATTGTCTCACATCTGTTTTTGTTTATTTTTGTTCATCTCTGACTATGTGCTAACCAGCCTTCCTTTGAAGCTGCTAAGCTTGAACTTATAAACAGCAAACAGTTAATCGTTATGTACTGCACCCATAGGAACACTGGGGTTATAAGGGAAGTGCTTAAGCATCACCAAGGGTTCGCTGGATGAATGGTTTTCAATAAGTACACCAGCAGCGGCACGACTACCGGAAACGAAGAACTCATCCTCGCTGAGGCCGCCAAATCGCAGCATGGTGGACACGGCACAGGGGTAATTCTGCAGTCTGCCGTAGCCCTGCACCACAATGCACCCATAGGCGGTTTCATCGGTGATAACCACCGACTGTCCAGGTTTTACCGTCAGTTCTTTAGCAGCAATATAGGAGTTGCCGTAGACGATCCATTTTTCAGTGTAGGCGTCGGTATCGGTGATGACAATAGGCTGACGGAAATAATGCTCCCGGTACTGGGGATCCACATTCTTTTCCCAATCCAGCAGATCCAGCACATGCTCCACACCGGCTTTTTCATCTTCCGGCAGGTTCTCAATCAAGAACTCTCGGTTGTAAATCTCGGCATCCACCACATTTTCGTATACGGAGTTTACATCGGAATTCCACTGGGGCTCATAGGTGAGGTAGGAGCCGGGAGCATGAATGACACCGGGGGCGGTGTACCAACCGGTACCCAACTGGATGCGGTAGGCTCTAGATAATTCTGTGATGCGAATGTCTTCGTCCTCGTAATGCGCTAGTCTTTGAGCCACTTCCTCTCGGGTTACCTCTGGTGAAAAACCAAAATAGGTGTATGGGGCATGGCCCGGGTAGTTATTCAACTGGGGCGGATAGTAATACGCCTCCGGTTTACCCAGTTTGCCCACCTTGGCCGCATCCTCAAAGCCCAGATGCAGGTGATGGAACAGCGGCCCCTCGTAGTCAAAAAATTTAGAGTACATGGGCCAGGTGCCGTAGGTGTCGGTGATGTAGTCGCCCAAAATCTCCCGGCCCAGCAGCTCCACAAAATCCTTGAGAGAAATCTTGTGCTCCATATTGCCGTCGATATTTACATAACTCATACCCTCGTCCTCTGCCGCCAGAGGTCCGTTATTGGCACAAATAATGGAGGAAAACCACCGTTCCTTCATGGAACCGCGCTTTGTCCCCAAGGCAAAGTAGTCATCGGGATGGAGATTCAGCCGCCGCCCGGAGGCGCCAAACAGCCGGGGAACGAAAATGGGCAGTAGGTTTAGTACCCCTTCGTTTTCCGCCAAATAGGTCTGCAAAAAGTTTTTTTTATCCATGTCCATCACAGTCACTCCTATCAAGTATACTTTTTCTTATTGTACAGGAGTTTTGGCGATTAGCCAATGGACTTGGCAGGCGAAAAAGATAGATTTATCCGTCAGCTTCCTTGGTGTTTTGTTCACGCCATGCTTTGGGGCACAGCCCGTATTTCTGCCTAAATGCCCGAGAAAAATAATAGGCATCACTGTAGCCACACAGACTGCTTACCTGCCGTATGGGGATGGTCACATCCAAGAGCAGCTGAGCAGCGTGCTTTAGCCTGGTCTCCTGCAAAAACGCCTGCGGAGTAACACCAGTTTTCCGCCTGAAATTCCGCCGTAGCTGGGATTCGGAGACGGGGTATTGATTCATGACAGCCAGGATTTGATAGTCGGGGCGGCAGAAATTAAAGATAATGTTTCGTTTCAGCTTCTCCACATAGAAATTGGAGGGGCCGGCATCCATCCCCCGAAGCAGATATACCGACAGCACCGACAGTAGCGATTCGGTCACCACCGCATCGTTGTGGGGGAAGTATTCCTGATACATTTGCTTAAGAATCTGTAGGAAATCTTTATTTTCAGTGTCCTTGATGACGATAGGTTCAGTTGCATGTAAATCAAAGTTTTCCACCTCAAAAAAGAAGTTTTTGTAGCCCTGTTCAGATTTGTCTTCGTGATAGAGGTAGGGCGGCTGCACCACGATAGTGCCTGCCGAAAAAGGATATTCCAAACCGTTGGTGATGTTTACCCCTTCTCCCTCCAGATAATAGGTAACCTCCCATTGCCGATGATAGTGGGGGGCGTAGGCATAGGTCACATTGTCCTGACAACCCATATATACAAGCCCGTTCATCCAATTCCTCCCGTCCTTTGTTCTAATTCCATTTTAGCGGCACACAGAACGGATGTCAAGCACAACTCGACGGATAAATCCATTCTTTTTGTCTCCCAGTCCATTTGCCCCTAAAAGGAATAATGGTATGCTTTCCATGGGATTTTCCTCAGAAAATTCACCGCAATATGGAGGAGGAAGCCGAGGAGGTTTGTTGCTCACATGACAGAAATCAGCAGAAAAAATCTATTTTTATCCCTCTACGAGAAAGCCATGCCGGACAGCCTAAGTTTGGCAGAGAAAAGCGCCTTGCTGTTGGCCGCCGGCTTTGACGGGCTAGAAATCAGCGTGGATGAAAGCGACGGGCGATTGGCTCGGGTGCTAGACGATAGGGTCAAGCAGGATACCCTTGCCGCTCTGCGCTCGGCCAGCATTCCCGTGCGCACCATGTGTCTTTCCGGCCAGCGGCGATTCCCCTTCGGGAGTCGGGATGGAGAAATCCGCAAGCAAAGCCTCCGACTGGTGCAGAAAGCGGTGGATTTTTCTTATGATGCGAGCATCCGTGTCATTCAAATACCCGGCTATGATGTGTGGTATGAGGAGCGGGGTACAGATACTGAGCAGTATTTCTGCGAGGGATTGCGGTTAGCCACCGACTATGCTGCCCAAAGCGGAGTAATTCTGGCCTTTGAGACCATGGAAAACGGCTTTATGAATACCGCCGAAAAGGCGATGGCTTATGTTGAGCGCATCAACTCCCCCTATCTGCAGGTGTACCCGGATACGGGCAACATCACCAACGGCACCGATGACCCTGTGGGTGATCTGAAAACTGCCAGAGGACACATTGTAGCCGCCCACCTGAGGGATACTCTTCCCGAGGTGTTCCGGGATTTAGAGTACGGTCAAGGTCGTGTGGACTTTGTCCCTTGCATGGCGGAGCTGTTGGCACAGGGAGTGCGGCTATTAAACTGGGAATTTTGGTACGACGGCAAGACCGAGCCAAGGAAATACATTCGACGAAATTTGCAGTACATAATTGATTGCTTTGGGAAAGCGGGGGTGAAGTGATATGAAGCAATACCTGCTGGGTATTGATAATGGCGGTACAGTTTGTAAGGCGGCTGTGTTTGATTTGGAGGGTAACCAAATCCTCAAGGAAAGCATCCAAATTCCGCTGATTATCAACCAAAACGGCCACACCGAGCGGAGCCTCCAGGAGATTGCAAAAAAGAATTTCACCCTCATTCGCCGCATCACCGACCGCTTGGATGGGGAAATCTGCGCCGTGGGTCTATCGGGCCATGGCAAGGGCTTGTATCTGCTGGATAAGCAGGGGAAGCCCTTGGGAAACGGCATCGGCTCCACCGATTCCCGGGCGCTGGAAATCGAGCTGGCCTGCACCGCGAATGGTACCGCTGACAAGCTGCGAGAGCATACCTTCCAAAAGCTACTGGCCTGCCAACCGCCTTGCCTGCTGCGTTGGTCAAAGGAAAATAACCGGCCGCTATATGACTGCATCGGCTCGGTTTTATCGGTGAAGGACTATGTGGGTTATGCCTTAACCGGCCGCATCGCGGCGGAAATCACCGATATGTCCGGAACAAATCTGCTATCGCTGGTCACTGGGGATTACGACCCCCGATTGACCGCCCTCATGGATATTAAGGAGATGGATAGCTGTCTGCCACCGGTAATATCCTCCTTCGCTGTGCGTGGCGTTGTGACCGAGGAAGCGGCGGCACAGACTGGCCTGAAAGCCGGCATCCCCGTGTCCGGCGGCATGTTTGATATCGATGCCTGTGCTTTTGGGGCGGGTACCATTGCCGATGGGGATTTCTGCGCAATCGCCGGCACCTGGAGCATTAACGAGTACATTAGCCGCAAGCCACTGGATGGGGTGATGAATTCCTTCTGGTGCGACGGCGGTCTGTACTTGGTGGAGGAAAGCAGCGCGGCCTCCGCCGGCAATTTGGAGTGGGTGAAGGAGTTGCTGAAGGAAACCGACTATGAGCGGTTGGATAACCTAGTGGATTCTGTTCCTCCAGAGAGCAGCTCGGCGGTAATCAAATAAAACTTATATTAGCATCACCTGATTTGGCACTTAATGACATTAGATGGTTGGTGAGAATGTTAAATCTGAAAGCACACTATACCGGGAACAAAAAGCTTTTAGATTATGCGTTGTCTTCTAACATCTATGATATCGGAAACCGATATTCTATTCCTATGTATTTTATTTCGGGAGAATATGATAAAAGTTGTCGTGTTGATTTGTTAAAAAAATATTATGAAGAGATTGTAGCACCGGATAAAAAACTAGTGATTATGAAAGCGTGTGGCCATTCTCCTCAAATTGATGAGCCGGTGTTATTTGCAGATGAAGTGAAGAAATTATTGCAGAGTTAGACTTAATCAACGCACGCTCAAATTTGAATTTTATGTGGTGAAAAGATATCTATTAACTTAGATATCTTTTTTGAAAAAACTATTGAAATTAATTTTTAATTCACTTAGGCTTATTGTAGGACGTCCAAATAATATGATTTTTACTGCTTTACAGGAGGAAGTTTTGATGGAGAAAGTTTTAGATACTTATTCAAGTAAAAACGATATAAATATAAAACAGATTGTATTGCAGCGTTCGATTTGAGCAGGTTGAGCCATAGAGTTCGTGTCACCCAATAGATTGAATCGGCAATGAGAAAAAGATGGATTCCGGTTGCGGATGATTTGTATTGGAGGAATGTGAATGAACTCTGTCGGCATTGATGTCTCGAAAGGAAAAAGCATGATAGCGGTCATGCGTCCCTTTGGAGAGGTGGTCTGCTCACCCTTTGAAGTAACTCACACGTCCAGTGAACTCAGCGCGTTGGCAAAGCGGCTCAAAAGCCTGGACGATGAGACCCGCGTGGTCATGGAGGCCACAGGCCATTACCATTTACCCATCGCAATGGCGCTCCACGAAGCGGGGATCTATGTTTCTGTAGTCAACGCTATACTGGTGCATGACTACGGGAACAACACATTACGCCGAGCCAAAACCGATAAAAAGGATGCCATTAAGCTGGCAAATTACGGCCTTGACCGCTGGCTGAATCTTCCAAAGTTTACTCCGGAAGAGGAAATTCGGATGCAGTTAAAAGCCTGCTATCGTCAGTACAGGCAGTATTCCAAGATTCAGACCATGCTGAAAAACAATTTGATTTCTCTGCTGGATACGGTATTTCCTGGTGTCAATCGTTTGTTTTCCAGCCCTGTAAAAGCTGATGGCAGTGAAAAATGGGTGGGTTTCGTTGAAACTTTCTGGCATTGCGAATGCGTTTGTGGGCTGTCCCAGAAAGCGTTTGTAAAGAAATATCAGAAATGGTGCCAGAAGCACGGATACAACTTCCGTGAAGCAAAGGCTCTCGAAGTCTATACCTGCGCCTGTGGAACCGTTGGTGTGATGCCAAAGACTGAAACAACGCATCTTCTGATTACCCAAGCTGTCTCGCAGCTGAGAGCAACTTCTACCGCTCTGGCAGAACTCAAGAAAGAGATGCTGCGTCTGGCTGAGCGATTGCCAGAGTATCCTGTGGTACAGAAAATGTACGGTGTCGGGCCGACTCTGGGGCCACAGCTCATGGCCGAGATTGGCGATGTGCGGCGGTTCTATTCAAAGAAAGCCCTAGTTGCCTTTGCGGGTATTGATGCCCCGCCAAATGATTCCGGGCAGATCGTCGGCAACCACAAGGCTATGAGTAAAATCGGGTCATCCGCACTCCGCAGAACACTGTTTCTGATTATGGGTGTGTTTCTCCAGAATGCGCCAGTGGACGAACCGGTGTACCAGTTCATGGACAAAAAGCGAGCTGAGGGCAAGCCCTACAGGGTCTACATGATGGCTTCTGCAAATAAGTTCCTGCGCATCTATTACGCCACGGTTAAGTCTTATCTCGACACTTTGGAAGTAGCATAATCCTGTATATACTTTACTGGTTGGCCGCCGTTTCAAAAAAGAGACGCAAAGCGGCTTAGATTGGTGTGCCCATTTCGCACTGCGGAATTTCAAAAATTTCTACTTGACTTTCGTTAGCAGGTCTTGATTACTTCCTCATTTAGCTGTACAATCTTCTCGGACATAGGTTGCTTTCTCCTTTCAGAATGCTGTGTGGTGACTTCATTCTACCAGAGTCTGCAAACTATGTCCATTTCTATCCCTTTTTCAATTTGCGCAATTTATTATACCTTAGGGGGTGCGGACGTTTTATTGGACTATCCAACGGGTAAAGACGTTCCATCCGCCGTTGCGGGAATACATCCCGAGGATAACAGTTCGAGTTTACCACGCCATTCGGCGGTTCAATTCTAAAGAATTCACTCAATTTGAGTGTATGCTCAAACAGAGTGATGCACATCACAAGCTTATTCGCTCCTAACGTTCCGGCACGATGACAAGAGAATATACAACGACACAAGAAAAACGAATGCTGGTATGCCCCTCGCACAGAGTTTGTGAGTAATTCTACAATTATCGTTAAATTATGTCAAAGTATACGAAGTTTATTTACAATTTAATATCCTATATTTACAAAATATACGATGTGTGTTATTATCACAATTGGAAATACTTAGAAATCAAGGAAGGGTGATACCAATGTAGAAAGAATAAAGAAGATCCGAATAGTCTCGTTCACCACACCCGTAACACAGTATGAGGAGGAAGTTGAATGAAACGGAAATTACTAAAAGCTTGGCTGAGCACGGCATTAGTGGTAGCCTTTATGCTGCAAATGTTCCCAATAACGGCATTGGAACAGAATGCACCCGTTAACGAAACTGGGATTGCGGAAGAAAACAATTTAGCAGAAGAGATATCCGATGAATATACGCCACCCCTGATTATCGCAGAAGAAGAATCCAAACGAACCGCGACCGTCAAGCATTTTCGCTGTACAGACGGCTCATATATACGCGCCGATTATAGCATTCCGGTACACTTTCAGGATGAAAACGGCACATGGCAGGAATACGATAACCGCGTAGCGATAGACGATCCGACAGTATCGGAGGAAGCACAGGAATATGCCACACTGAAAAGCGACCGTACGGTGCGCTTCGCAAAAAAAGCAAAGGCAAGCAACATGCTTTCACTGACCGGAGAATACGGAAAAATCTCCTGGGGATATGCTTCTGCCAACAATTCCACAGTTGTTGTGACAGAAAAAAACGAAACTGTAACCGGCAATGACCGTTTCTTAAAGCTATCCAAGCTCTCGCAGGAGGCATGGTACCGCAATCTCTATGCCCATGTAGATTTGCAGATCATTGTAAGTTCCACCGGAATAAAGGAAAATCTGCTTTTGAATACAGCTACCGCCCGCCGTCAGTTCACGATAGAATACAAAACCGACGGTTTGCTGCCGGTGCAGGTAGACGAGCGCACGGTTGCGCTGCGGAATACTGCCGGTGAAACATTGTATACTCTGTGTGCACCGCTTATGACCGACGCAAACGGCGAAAGCAGCACTGCCTTGTCGCTGCAGCTGACCGCTGTGCAGAACAAGAAGTTTACGCTTGTGCTGTCCGCGGACAACGCGTGGCTGAACGCGCCAGAGCGCGCCTATCCGGTCACTGTTGATCCGACAATCGCGTTGGAACGGGATTACTCCAACATATTTGATGCGACAGGTTCCTTGCAAAACCTGTCCTCAACGCAAAAAACGGCATTACTCGGTGAAATGGCGTATTTACAGGTTGGACCGTGGGCCAGATATCCCAGTACGGAATTGGTCGGGCTGATTTATACGGATATCAGTGATTTGCACGATTTTCAAATTGTGAACGCCTATCTGAACTTGTATTATTATAAAACATACAATACTGCCAGCATGCAGATTAACGCGCATCAGATCACCAGCGCATGGAACAAACAGCAAAATACGATTGGAAAGAATTATGGCATTTTGGCGCCCAATATAACGGGCTACGAATTACCAAGCTGGAACTCCGTGGTTTTGGATTACGTGAAATCTACCGACCCCACTGAGGGAAATCATGCCACTTTCAATATTACCAAAGCAGCTCGTGCATGGAATAATGGCACAGCGACGAATCATGGCATCCTGCTGCGCGCCAACAGCATGTCGGGGAAAATGGTGTATTTCGACAGTGATCATGGCAACGGTCCTGATCCGGTTTTCCTCATCACCTACCGCGACACCTCCGGTCTAGAGGGATATTGGACAACGCACCAGCAATCGGTCGGCATCAATGCGGTTTCACACATTAACGATTACAATGGCAATCTGGTCGTCACGGAAACGCTGATGAGTGACAGCGGCAGCCGTATGCCCACCGCCATCCAACTGAGCTACAACGGCTGCAAGTACAATTCCGTAACAAAAAACTCCTATCTCGGCATCGGCTTCCAATTCGACTTTAACCAGCGAATCGACATGATCACGAGCAGTACGCAGCAAGGAACTGCACTGCTGGCCGCTGGTTATAAATACATTTACACCGACACGGACGGCACCGAGCATTATTTCCGTAAGGAAAGTGACTCCAGCAGCCGTTATATCGACGAAGACGGTCTCGGCCTGACGATCACCGGCACAGGTGATCTGACGATGCGGGATAAATCCGACAATGTCTGGACATTTTCCGATCCGACTGCCAGCGGCGGTGGGATGCTGAAGACGATCCAGGATTCCGACGGAAATATCCGTACCTACAATAGCACCGGAACCGGAACCAGCCGGCGCATTACGTCTATCGTCGACGGCGCCGGACGTACCACAACCATCACCTATGCCTACGTAACGAATTCCAGCACCGGTCAGTCTGTCTATCATCCGACCGAAATCACCCGGCCGGACGGCAAAAAAATCACGCTGTCTTATACGGATTCGAACAAGAATTTGCTCAACCATATCACCTATCCGGACGGCTCGGATACGGAATATTGGTATAACGCCGGCAATCGTCTGGCACGGATCTATTCCAGCAACGGTACGCGCGTCGAATACACCTACAACGGCAACCGCGTGACCAGCGTAACGGAATATTCCTCCACCTACGGTACGGAAGCTGGCAACAAACTGTCCATCACCTACAACGCCAATAACACCACCACCTTCGTGTCCTCCAACGTCCCGTCCGGGCGCAGCAGCACCGAAATCTACCAATTTGACGATTTCGGGCAGACGACCAGCGTCTGGCATGACGACGGTTCGATCACGAACGGCGATTACATCCACAGCCCGCCCACCACAACCGCCGCGCATACCAACGCCAGACAACACAACAAGCTTTCCGCGTCTTCGTCCACGCAAAAATACGTGAAGAATTATCACACGGATCCCAACCTTGAAAACGTGAACAACACGTATGCGACAACTTGGTCGGGCGCTGAAGTCGTAACATCCTACGACGACACGACCAGCTATCTCGGGCAGCGATCCATCAAGGTCAACCGTACACAAGCCGGCACCGGCGGACGTGCTACGCAGATTTTCACCACAGAGCTGGCCGGCGGTCCCGTCACCCTTTCCGCTTACATCAAAACGGACAATGTGTCTTCCAGCACGCTGGGCGCTTGCCTTTATCTGCTGTATTACGACGCCGATGGAAACCATATGGGGGATATCGTCCCGACCTACGGCCTGACCGGCACAAACGACTGGCAGCGGTACAGTCTGTCCGGCACGCTGCCGGCGGGCGTTGCGGAGGTGCGCTGCTACCTGTTCCTGATGAACGCGACCGGCACGGCCTGGTTCGACTGCGTGCAGCTGGAGAAGAACAGCACAGCCAGCGAATGCAACCTGCTGGGCAACAGCGATTTCAGCAAAAACACCCACTGGACATGGCCGTCCGACGCGGGCATCGTCAAAGGCGCGTCCTATATGACCATGCCGGGAACGGCCGGCGGCAACCCCTGTGTATACCAGACCGTGGCCGTCAACAAAGCAAACGTCTGCTTCACCTTCTTTGGCACGGCGCAGGCAAACTCGGTGGCTCTGATCGATTCGCGCAAATTTGCGATCGAGGTACATTTCCGCTATGCGGACGGCACAAATGAATGGCAGCATAAGCAATTCAACTCCTGCACCACGGCCAGACAATCCATCAGCGCGACCTTCCGGCCAAAAAAATCGACGGCCGTAAGCACGGCGGGCTTCTACTTCCTGTACCGCTATAACGCCAACACCTGCACGCTGTACAACGCAATGGTGACGATCGATCAAACCGGCACGACATATACCTATGATGCAAACGGCAATCTGCAATCCGCCGTGGACAACGCGGCGCGCAACCAGACGTACAATTACACGAGCGTCAGTGAGCTGAGCAGCGCGGTCAACGCCAAAAACGAAACCTATACCTACACCTACGACAGCACCTACAAGCACCGCGTGACCTCGGCGCGTTCCAATCAGAAGGGCAACGGCGTGACCCTGAGCTACGACTCCTACGGCAACGTGGTCTCGACCAAAACGGGAACGATCAACCAAGCCGGCGTGCTGGACACGACCAAGCCGTATATCGCCGGCAGCACGGCATACTATGCGGGAGGCAACTATGTGCAGTCGGTCACCGACGCGCGCGGCAAAACGGCCAGTTATGCGGTCAACACGACGACCGGACTGGTCAACTCCGTCACCGCGCCGGCGACCATCCTGCAAAACGGCGGCCACTATGACACAACCTCCACGACCAACTACGCCTACGACGCGAACAACTACAATCTGCTGTCCGTGTCCGGGACGAGCCAATTCGGCACGACGACCAACAGCTACGCCTACGACAACCTCAAGCAGCAGCTCACGTCCATCACGCACAACGGCTTCAGCTACAATTTTGCCTATGATGCGTGGGGACGGCGCACGACAACCCAAATCGGCACGCGCGTGCTGGCGACGAATCAATACCTGTACAGCGCGTCCTCGGCGCCGCTGTACACGCTGACGTACGGCAACGGCGACTATCTCCGGTACGGCTACGACAAGTACGACCGCGTCACGTCCAAATCATCGGAAAACGGCACGCTGGCCAACTACACCTACAACAACCGCGGGCAGCTCGCGCGGGTGCAGGACGTGGCGGCGGGCGTAACGTACGACTACGACTACGACCTGCTGGGGCGGATGGTCGGTTCGCGGCAAAGCGGCAACCGGCAGGAACGCGCGCTGTATACCTACGACGCCACAAACAACCTGACCCGGCAGAGCATCAAGGTCAGCAGCGGCGGCACGCTCAACAACAACTACTATTACGGGCAGGACAATCTGCTGACGCGCCAGACGCAGGGTGCGGTAACGTTCGATTATACCTACGATACGCTCAACCGACTGTCAACCAAGGTGATCGGAAACGTCAATTCCTCCAACACGCTTCAGGTTCAGTACGGCTATACCGCAGGTGCAAACGGCTCGACGACCGGGCTGGTGTCGTCCATGACCTTCAAGCGTAATGGCACGCAGTTCCGCAGCATCGAATACTTGTACAACGCAGCGGGCAATATTCGCACGGTGAGGAACGGTAGCACAGTCGATGTAAGCTACTACTATGACACGCTGGGACAGCTTGTTCGCGAGGACGACGCGCGCATCAGCCAAAGCACGGTCTACACCTACGATACCGGGGGCAACCTCCTCACGAAACGCATTCTGCCGTATTATGAGGGCGACTCGCGCCTGATCACCTACGAATACGGTAACTCCGAATGGAAAGACCTGCTGACCAAGTACGATGGGCAAGACATCACCTACGACCAGATCGGCAACCCGCTGAACTACCGCGACGGCATGGTGATGACGTGGCAGAACGGGCGGCAGCTTGCCACTTTACAAAAGGGCACAGATGCGGTATCCTATACATATGACGCGGACGGTCTTCGCACGTCGAAAACCGTGAACGGGCAGACAACGCAATATTTCT
>CATWUX010000057.1 GCA_958354085.1 uncultured Oscillospiraceae bacterium
GCTCTGTCCTTCTTCTTTTTTTCTTGATTGTCCAATATGTATTGTACTCCTACAAACTTCCTTGCCCGACTGCCGCTTTCCTGCTTGCAATCGGGGACATAATACGGTATACTATATGGGTTTGGGATTCATGGCCGGTATCCCGCTTTTTCAGGCGCGGATGCCCGTTTCAATTCGGTTTTGCCGTGCGGCGCTTCATGGCTGCGCATACGGCGAAACCCTACGAAAGGATAGGATGTACCATGGTTAGAGCAATCGTAGGCGCCAACTGGGGCGACGAGGGCAAAGGCAAGATCACCGATGTTCTCGCGGCACAGTCCGATGTCGTGATCCGTTTTCAGGGAGGCAGCAACGCCGGACACACCATCATCAATCAGTTCGGCAAGTTCGCGCTGCACCAGCTGCCGTCCGGCGTGTTTTATGAGCACACCACCAACATCATCGGCAACGGCGTCGCTCTGGATATCGGCAAGTTCCTCAAAGAGGTCGAGGCGCTCGCACAGCGCGGCGTCCATCCGAAGCTGCTGGTTTCCGACCGCACACAGGTTGTGATGCCGTATCACGTGCTGTTCGACCAATATGAAGAAGAACGTCTGGGCGGCAAATCCTTCGGCTCGACCAAATCGGGCATCGCACCGTTTTATTCCGATAAGTATTCCAAGATCGGCTTTGAGCTTTGCGAGCTGTTCGACGAATCGTATGCGTATGAAAAGCTCAAGGGCGTACTGGACGTTAAAAATATGCTGATCACCGAGCTGTATAAAAAGCCGGCGCTGGATGCGGACGAGCTGTTCGCCCAGCTGATGCAGCAGCGCGACGCGATTGCGCCTTATGTGGGCGATACGTTCCATTTCCTGCGTGACGCGGTCAAAAATGACAAAAACATTCTGCTGGAAGGCCAGCTCGGCGCGCTGAAGGATCCGGACTACGGTATTTACCCGATGGTCACGTCCTCCTCAACGCTCGCCGGCTACGGCGCGATCGGTGCCGGCCTGCCTCCCTACACGATCAAGGATATCGTGGTCGTGGTCAAGGCGTATTCCAGCGCCGTGGGCGCGGGCGCATTTGTCAGCGAAATTTTCGGAGACGCGGCGCAGGAAATGCGGATGCGCGGCGGCGATGCCGGCGAATTCGGCGCAACCACCGGCCGTCCCCGCCGTATGGGCTGGTTCGACTGCGTGGCTTCCCGTTACGGCGTGCAGGCGCAGGGCGCGACACAGGTGGCGCTGACCGTTGTGGACGCGCTGGGTTATCTGGACGAGATCCCCGTGTGTGTGGGCTATGAAATCGACGGCAAGGTAACGCGGGATTTCCCCACCACACCGTCGCTGAATAAAGCCAAGCCGGTGCTGGAAGTGCTGCCCGGCTGGAAATCCGACGTGCGCGGCATCACCAAATACGAGGACCTGCCCGAAAATTGCCGCCGCTATGTTGAATTTATCGAAGCACAGCTGGAAGTGCCGGTCACAATGGTATCCAACGGCCCCGGCCGTGACGAGCTGATCCGTCGCTGAGAATAAAGGAGGGACGCAGGTTGACAAACGAAACTGTACTGGTTTTGGATTTCGGCGGACAATATAACCAGCTGATCGCACGCCGCGTGCGGGATGCAGGGGTGTATTCGGTCGTTAAATCCTATAAAACCCCCTTTGAGGAGATCAAAGCCGCCGGCTACAAGGGCATTATTTTTACGGGCGGCCCCCACAGCGTATACTTGGAGGAATCCCCGCATTATACGGCGGAGATCCTGAAGCTGGGCATTCCGGTGCTGGGGATCTGCTACGGCGCACAGCTGATGGCATGGATGAAGGGCGGCGTGGTCGAAAGCGCCGAACGCGAATACGGCAACACCGTTGTGACCGTGCGTACCGACAGCCTGCTGTTTGCCGGATTGGAGCCGGAGCAGACCTGCTGGATGAGCCATACCGATTATATCAACACGGTTCCGGACGGCTTCACCGTCAACGCCACCACGCCGCACTGTCCCTGTGCCGGCATGGAAAACGCCGAGGAAAAGCTGTATGCGGTGCAGTTTCATCCGGAGGTGCTGCACACAATCAACGGGGAACAAATGCTGAAAAATTTCCTGTTCAACGTGTGCCATTGCTCCGCCGATTGGCAGATGGCGTCTTTTGTGGAGACCTCGATCGAAAAAATCCGTGCGCAGATCGGTGACAGCAAGGTGTTGTGCGGCTTGTCCGGCGGCGTGGACAGCTCGGTTGCCGCGGTGATGCTGGCTAAAGCGGTCGGACGGCAGTTGACCTGCATTTTCGTGGATCACGGCCTGCTGCGCAAGGACGAGGGCGACATGGTGGAGGAGATGTTCACCAAGAATTATGACATCAATTTTGTGCGTGTCAATGTGCAAAAACGCTTTTTAGATAAGCTGGCGGGTGTGTCCGATCCGGAGCGCAAGCGTAAAATTATCGGTGAGGAATTCATCCGTGTGTTTGAGGAAGAAGCCAACAAGCTGGGCAAAGTGGATTTCCTTGTGCAGGGCACGATCTATCCGGACGTCATCGAGAGCGGCAGCGACAAAGCCGCGGTGATCAAGAGCCATCACAACGTGGGCGGCCTGCCGGAGCGCATGAATCTCAAGCTGTGTGAGCCGCTGCGTGACTTGTTCAAGGACGAGGTGCGCCGTGCCGGCTTGGAGCTGGGCCTGCCGTATGAAATGGTCTGGCGGCAGCCGTTCCCCGGCCCCGGATTGGCGGTACGCTGCATTGGTGCAATCACCGAGGAGCGTCTGAACATTCTGCGCGAAGCGGATGCGATTTTCCGGGAGGAGATCGTGAAGGCCGGACTGGAACGCGAAGTCAACCAATATTTTGCCGTTATCACCGATATGCGGTCGGTCGGCGTTATGGGAGACAGCCGTACCTATGACTATACGATTGCGCTGCGCGCCGTGAGCACGACCGATTTCATGACTGCGGATTGGGCACGCATCCCGCTGGATATTCTCGCGGTCGTGTCCAACCGCATCGTCAATGAGGTCAAGGGCGTCAACCGCATTGTCTACGACATCACAAGCAAACCGCCCGCAACCATAGAGTGGGAATAATACCCCAGGGTTATGAAGTGCCCGAAAGCCTGAAAAAACACAGAGCTTTCGGGCACTTACAGTATTTCATAAAACGTATTGCAACACTACGTATTTGGTGGTTTTGAAGCAGAAAGGCGGAAGAACAGTGGGCGCATGGAGCACAAGTATCACCGGCAATGATACCGCCAAAGACCTGTATATAGAGTATGTTGCCGCTTTCTATAAGTACGATGTAGAAGAAGCACTGAAAAGGATCGATGACTATGTTCGAGGAGATCTGTTTGACGAATCGGATGCGGAGGAATGGTGTAACTATTTTTATTCCCTTGCCGATTTCATGTGGAAAAAGGGTATTCTGACGGACTCCATTCGTGATAAAGCAATTGCAATGATTGACAGCGGTTTCGGTTTGGAACTGTGGGCAGAAGCCGGTCAAAAAACACTGGATTCCCGAAAAAAGAAACTTGAGGAATTCAAAACCAAGATTCTTTCCCCACAGCCGCCTAAAAAGAAAATCAAACCCAATGTTAATACGGAAAGGATATTTGACGACGGGGATATTATAGCTATTCAACTGCAAACGATAGAAAAACCATATACCGAATTGTCCGTGTGACAAAGGGATAATGCGCAACGACATAGCCACCCGGCACTATTCCTTTCCCGATTTTTGCAACACTTTTTGCAACAAAAATTTTGAGAAATAGAATAACGGATGGAAAACCGCTCCCCAAAGGCTGTTTGGAAGAGCATTTGGCGCAAAATATGCCAAAAGAAAAATATGAAAAAGTGGGAATGATATCCACTATCCCGAAAGTCCTTTATTTTCAAGGACTTTCGGGTTTCTTTTTTTCGTGGGGTGCACGAAAGGTACAGGCAGAGCATTACGCAAAAGCCGGCAATCGCCCAGCAATTTTTCCTTGCTTCGTAGAATACGGATAAGAATAAGTAGCAAAAAGCTAACGGATTTTTGTGAAAGTCAGTTAGCTTTTTGAATATGGCGCGGGGGCTTACGCATGCCTTGGTGTATGTATAAAACGTTCGACATTTTCGGCGCCGGGTTTTCAAGGTGCCGAGAGAGGTATCTATGTATATATTTTTTCCGAATTATCTATTTTTTGTTCTTCTTTTAAATATTACAATAATTTTATAGGAGGGATGGCTTGTGAAATGTGCAATTCGCTCATTTGCTTGGGCGGCGGTATTTGCCTTAATATTTTCCTGCATGTTTTCGATGCCCGGCTGCGAAAAGCATCCTTCCCAGCCCGAAAGCGATATGTCTGACGAAACGGCGGCAGTATTGGAAAACAGCCGGCTTCGTTTAGAATTTTATCCGGCAACCGGGCGTTATTCCGTTTATAGCAAGGCGCGCAATGAATGGCCGATTCTCGGCGCCTATGCGCGCACCGGCCTTTATAAAACGACAGACGGCTATGCGTTTCAATGGGAAAATTCGCAGGCGAAAGACAATTTGGGGCGCAGCGATGTGCTGACCGTCGTGGGTACTTCCGGGGAACAGCCCACGGTTTTGTTGGAATTCCGTCTTCCGGAGGAAAGCTCCCAGCTGACGATTCGTTCCGGGCTGGTGAACACGGGGACAGACTCTATGCGTGTTTATGAAACCTGGCCGCTGATTGCCCGCGGAACAGAGGGCGGCGGGCTGTTCGCTGGCCCGGATCCGACTCGAGGGCATAAGGTGCTGACGGGCGAGGGAGGTTTTACGGCTCCTCGGCTGCTGTCGGAGGTGAATGCCTCCAGCCATAATGTCCTCACCGTTACCTATCTGAAAGAGCCCGAGGCACGCACGGTAGTGCTGGGCGGACTCACCTCCTATGAGTTTCAAAGCACCGTTTCGGTCGGCAGCAGTGAGCAAGCTCTGGAGGCAGATGGCCGCCGTTCTTTCGACGCCTCTATCCGGTTGCACGACAGCGCGGGAAAAAGAGTGGATTCCGGCCAAACTTTTTGGGGCGATACCGCTTTTGTAGATTGCCTGACCGAGGATCCCTACGCCTCGCTGGAGGGGTACGGAAAACGGGTGGCGCAGGCGATGGACGTCCATTTGCAGAGCTATAACGACTATATATCCGTTTGCTTGTGGTATGTATTTGCCTTCAGCGGCGGGGATCGGCAGGCCAACACCTCAGAGGGCGCCGTGGAGGAGGTGCGGCGGATGATCGAAAGCGGCATTACGCGTTATGCCCCCGCGCTGGTTCGGCTGGTGCCCGACGAATATGTGAACCCCAACGAGCAGCTTTGGTGGGACGACGAGCATTGGGCGCGTTACGGGCACCTTACCGGCCGTTATCCTACGCTGGACAGCTGGATGGCCGCTATGCGCGAGTTAGGCGCGGAAGGCGGCTTGTATATGCAGCCCACGTATTTGTCCGATGATTACGGTGCAAAGTATCCGGAACAAATGCTGTATGACAGCGAGGCATACGGCGCTGATTATACCGATCCTGCGTTTATTCAGCATATGAAAGAGGTCTACAGCCGTCTGAAAAATGCAGGGGTAGCATCGGTTTTTTACGATTATACCATGATTTCCAACGGCAATACCGCCTCAAAAGGCAATATGCTGGAGCTGCGGGGCGGCTTTTCGGATCCGTACGCCACAGCCGTGTCCGCTTATCGGAACATTTTCCGCATTGCGAAGGAAACGGCGGGCAGCTCTCTGCGGATCACCGAAAACACATGGGATTATACCGGCCAAGAAGTCGCCACCGGGCTCATCGACGCCCAACGTTCCAGAATGGATAACGTGACGCTCAATCAAGAGGTGGTCAAGTCGGGCGCCCGTCAGTGGTATCGCAATGAAGTGACCAAGCTGATTGATCCGGATGTAAAAAATTTCACCACCTCGGATCCGGACAAGCGGCGGGCTGAAATCACGGCGATGGGCTTGCTGTTCGGAAAAACCATGCTGGGTTCCTCCATTTCCCGCTATTCTGCCGAGGATATCCGGGATATAGGGCGGATTTTACCCATGCCCTTGGACGGCGTTTCCGCCCGGCCGGTGGGGCTGTTCCAGATGGAGGAAGATGATACGCCGGAGGTGTATGACTATCCGGTAAGCGAAAATTGCCGCTTGCTGCTGCTTTGGAACACCACACAATCGAGAAAAGCCATTTCGGTGGATTTGGACGGGGCTCCGGCTTTCGGCGGAGTGGGCTTGTGCACGGATAAGGTCTATGATGTTTGGGATTTTTGGAACGAACGGTATGTGGGACGGATCCGGGGCGGCGATCCTCTGGAGGAGATCGTGCGTAAAAACGAGTTGCGTCTGCTGGTGGTGCGGGAGGTCGGGGAGACGCCTGCTCTGCTGTCCACCAACCGGCATCTGCTTCCCGGAGCGGTGGATATAGCCGATTGGAAAGCGGATAACACGCGCGTTCAGGCCAAAACCTCCGTGGTCGGCGGCGATGCCTGGCAGGCACAGATTTCCTTGCCGGCGGACAGCACTGTGCGTTCCTTCCGCATTTTGTCCGGTCGGGCGACAGGCTCAGCTCAGGTAAATCCCCTGACGGGCCTGCTGACGGTCAAGCTGGAGGCGGCGGAGAACCAGGAGGTAGTCTGGGAGGTGCAGCTGGAGCCGGCAGAGACAACCGTCTCCGTGCCGGAGCCTGTCACCGGCCTGCAGGCGCGGGCCGAGCTGAAAAAATCCCACGTGGAGCTGAAATGGGATGCGCAGGCCGGCGTATCCTATCGGGTGTTCCGCGACCGCCTTCTCATTGGCGTTACACAGGAGCCTTGTTTTATCGACAATGACGTAGCGGAAAATACGGCGTATACATATACGGTGGCGGCCGTCAACCGGGCGGGAACGGGCGGTGAATCCGCAGCCGTTTCCTTGACGGTAGGATGGTTTCAGCCGGCGCTGTATTACGGGCTTGGCGGCGATGTGACCGGCCGTTACGGTGCCGACGGATACTGTCTCTATAATTTCGGCGGAGAGGGACGGCTGGAGCGTTTGCCGGATTATATTCTGTCACTGAAGGAAAACACAACCAAACAGTGGCAATGGGACTTGGGATCCTCGGACACACGATCGCTGCGGATAGGCGATGCTGTTTCCGGAAAACTGGGCGCCATTTACGCGGAGGACAGGGTGTCAATACGCATTACCCCGCGTGACAACCGTGAACACCGGCTGACTCTGTATTGCGTGGATGTGGAGAGACAGGGGCGGTCGTTTGATTTCACGGCCGTTGGAGCGGATGGACGCGAAATCATACCGACGGTGACAGTGCCGGAATACGGCGAGGGCGTGTACCTGTCCTTTACGTACAGCGGAGAGATCGTTTGCACGTTGGAGAATCGCGCGGTCAACGCCGTGGTCAACGGTGTGTTTTTTGATTCTTAAAGTATAGGAGGATACAGGATGCCGATACAATACAAGGAAACGGACGGGCTGATCCGCTTGGATACCCGGCGCAGCAGTTATGCCATGCAGATATTGCCGGAGGGCTATCTGGCACATCTGTATTATGGCCCGCGGGTAGGCGATGACGACCTGCGCTACCTGATACATTATGTGGACCGGCCGCAGTCGCCAAATCCCCCCGGTTCGCAGGATCGCTGTTTTTCCCTGAATGTGCTGCCGCAGGAATATCCCGGCTTCGGTGTGGGGGATTACCGGAGCGCCGCAGTGATCGGCTGCGGCGCGGATGGCTGTTTGTCTGCGGATTTGCGGGCGGAGGCGGTGGAAGTGTGCGCGGCGCCGGTTTTTCCGGAAGGGCTGCCGCATTTTCATAGCTTGGCAGAGGAGCCTCAGGAAACCCTGTGCATTCGTATGCGGGATGCGGCCACCGGTTTGGAAGCGACGCTGTATTACACGCTTTTTGAAGAACAGGACGCGATTGTTCGTTGGACGCGGCTGCGCAACACCGGCGAAGCGCCGCTGGTGCTGGAGCGGGCCATGAGCTTTTCTGTGGATTTCAGCGAGGGCGATTTTGATTTCCTCCATTTATGGGGAAGCTGGTCGCGCGAACGGCATCCGGAGCGCTTGCCTCTCCATCACGGCATACAGGCGGTGGGGAGTTTGCGCGGCGCTTCCAGCGGGCAGCATAACCCCTTTATCGCCTTGGCAGAGCCGACGGCGGATGAAAATCACGGTGAAGTATACGGCTTTGCTCTGGCGTACAGCGGCGATCACCTCTGCTTTGCGGAGAAGGATCCTTACGGCAGCGTACGGGTAGGGCTGGGTATCCATCCGGATGCGTTTTCCTGGGCCTTGGCTCCCGGCGACAGCTTCGACACGCCCCAGTGCGCCGCCGTTTATAGTGCGGACGGGTTGGGCGGTTTGTCGCGGCAATATCACCGCCTGATCCGGCGGCACCTTTGCCGCGGTGTCTGGCGGGACCGGCCGCGTCCGGTGCTGATCAACAACTGGGAGGCCACATATTTCGGGTTTGATGCGGATAAGCTGACGGCGATTGCCGCGGATGCGGAGCAGCTTGGCATTGAGATGCTGGTAATGGACGACGGCTGGTTCGGCAAGCGGGAGGATGACCGCAGCGGCTTGGGAGATTGGAACGTCAACGAGAAAAAGCTGGGCTGTACGCTGCCGGAACTGGTGGAGCGTATACGGGCGCAGGGCCTGCAATTCGGCATCTGGTTTGAACCGGAGATGGTATCGCCGGACAGCGATCTGTATCGCCGTCATCCGGACTGGATCTTGTGTGCGGCCAACCGCTTGCCCTCTTTGGGACGTTCGCAATATGTGCTGGATATGTCCCGGTCGGAAGTGGTGGAATATCTCTACGACGCGGTGGCGTCCATACTACGCAGTGCGGATATCACCTATGTCAAGTGGGATATGAACCGTTATATTACCGAGGCGGGCTCTCCCGCCTATCCGCCGGAAAGGCAGGGGGAAATCCGACACCGCTATATTTTAGGCGTTTATCAATTGCTGGAACGCCTGACCGCCGATTTCCCGGAGGTGCTGTTTGAGGGCTGCGCCAGCGGCGGCAGCCGCTTTGATCTCGGTATGCTGTACTACACACCTCAGATTTGGACGAGTGACGACACCGACGCCGTGGAGCGGCTGGCCATTCAATACGGCACCTAATTGGTTTATCCGCCCTCCTGCATGGGCAGCCATGTTTCGGCGGTTCCCAACCATCAGGTGGCGCGGATCACGCCTCTGGAAACCCGCATTGCGGTAGCAACGGCCGGTGTGTTCGGGTGTGAACTGGATCTGACTACGCTGCTCCCGGAAGAGAAAGAAACGCTCAAGCGGGGGATTGCCCGATACAAGCGGCTGCGGCCGCTTATAATGGACGGCGATCTGTACCGCCTGCTCTCGCCCTTCCAGAATGGATGGCGAGGATTGGGGGCCGCGTGGATGCAGGTTTCCTCCGACAGGAAGCAGGCTCTGGTGACGGCGGTTCTGGCCATGGCGATTCCGGATACGCCCTTTTTCCGGCTGCGCCTGCAGGGCTTGGAGCCGGAGACTGTTTATCGGGTCGAACCGGGCGGCCTGGAATTGTCCGGCGCGGCTTTGATGGGAGCCGGATTGGCCCTTCCTTTCATCGTGGGGGACTATGGCGCCCTTACCTATGAACTGACCGCGGTGTCCGGCTGACAAGGAGAATATCCCAACCTGTTGCCGGGTTTCCGGTGTAAAATTCTTACCTTCACGCCGTGAGATATTGACAGACGTTTTGTGGGTGGTTATGATGAAAACAGACAAAAAACCAATATGCAAGGAGGATTATTTATGAAAAAACTGATTTCAACTGTTCTGGCAAGTGCATTATCCGTGTCTATGGTTATGATGGCTGCCGCTGCTCCGGAACCCACCGACGCTCCCCAAAAGGCGTCCTATACGGCGACGGAAACGACCGTTGCCATCACCATCGACGGTAAGATGGACGACGCGTACAAAAACGCGGAAGTGGTCAAACTGGATAAAAAGCAGATGATCGACTTGCTGGCTGACGAGGCGGATATTGCTACCGGCGAAATGCGGATCCTTTGGGACAGCACGGCCATTTATGTGTATGCCGTAGTGAACGATTCCACCTATGCACCTCCCTATAAAGATCCCTCTTGGTTCAACAATGTGGATTCCTTCTGGGTGGCGGTAGGCGCTAACGAGGATCTGAGCAAGACTCACAGCTATGATATTCCCCGCGCCGGCACCGTTTTGCGCAAAATGGCGGAGGACTCTCCGGATGCCGAGTTCGTTGTGAAGAACATGAAGGACGGTCAGGAAGTTGCCATGGGCACCTATGGCAACGCGGAAGGCAACTATCCGGCCAACAGCCCGAAGCCGAACGGCCCTGTGGACAGCTATGTCGTGGAGATCAAGATTCCGTATACCGGCGCTAAAGTGGGCGGTACGGCTTACTTCGGTGCTTTCATTTGCGATGATGTCAACTTCGCCAATGCCGATGCCAGCACGGTTAACCTGGTGGATGGCCGCGCCCGCACCTCGGAAGCGGTTTCGACCGATAACGACAATGGCATTTGGCAGGTAACCGGAACAGGCGATGGCCAAGTCCCGGATGCCAAGATGTTTTTTGACGACCTGACCTTCCGCGCTGTTCCCAGCGAGGATGATCCGGCGCCCAATCCCAACCCCAACCCCTCCACCGGCAGCCCTCTGGGTGTAGCGGCTGTCACCTTCGGTGTTGTTTCGGCTGTGGTTTTGGTGGCCTCCCTCAAAAAGAAGAGCCGCTGATTCTTTCCCCAAAGCCTATTTTGTCTGTTTTCACTTTCCCCCTTTATAAAAACGAATTTTCCCAATAACAGAACCCGCAGTCAAAGATAACTTTGGCTGCGGGTTCTGTTTGTTTACAAGAATTATGGCGCGCAGATATATTTTGATACATAAAAAATGTAATTAAAAAGGGATATATTTCCTAATAAAAGAAAAATATTGAAAAATATTAGATAAATATGCCGGAAATGCTTGATTTTAAAGAGAGATGTTGCTATAATATAGATGCATTAACTACAAAAATAATTAACTTATGTGAGGGGTAACAAGATGGATGGAATATATAACAGCCGCTTTTACACAGACAATTATCGTCTTGCTATCCAGGAAAGTGGTTTGATGGATCTGCGTCCGTCCGCACGGTATACAGTGCCGCTGCCCGCGGGGTTTTATCGGCTGTTCAAAGGAGAGTGCCGCATCAGCGTGGACAATATCAGCGAATCGCTGAAAAAGGACACGATTTTGTTTGCCAATGCCGGATGCCGCCTGATCGCCGGACCGGCAGGCGCCCAATTTCAACGTCTGGAATTGGCGGTTCGGCAAGCGAACAACGCCTGCCCGGGGTTGGGGGATATAGCGGCGGAAAATGAAGCGTTCCGCCTGTTTCTCGACCGGCGCAAGCCGGTTTTGATGGTGGCGGCAGACGCGTCTCTGACCAGAATTTTCGACATGATCACCGAAACGTCAGAGGATCCTTTTGCCGGGAATCTGGCTGTGGTTGTGTTATTGCTTTCGGTTGTGTCCCACGCCTCCATCCCGCTGCGGCCGGACGTCCAATCGCAGTATATTGCCGACGCTTGCCTGTATATCCAACAGCATTTCACGGAAAAGCTGTTGGTGGATGACATTGCCGGACACCTCCATTTGCACCCCGCTTATCTTCAGCGTATATTTAAAAAGGAGTGCGGCATTACGGTGATGGAATATGTGACGCAGTGCCGGATTGAGGAGGCCAAGCGCCAGCTGACCACCACCTGTCTGCCGATTGTGGAGATCGCTGAAAACGTGGGCATCAACGGGCGGCAGTATTTCTCGCAGCTGTTTAAAAAACATACGGGTATTACGCCCAATGAGGCACGCAACTCGGCGCTTCGGACTGCCTGAACGGTGGGGAAGGCAAGGGCTTTGTAAAAAAAGAGGGCTAAAGCAAAACGTGCGTTTTGCTTTAGCCCCTATCCTATTCATCAGGCGGTATCATTCCAACAGAAGATAATCCACGCCGGCCTCCTGCATTTCGCCCCGGCGATAGACCAAAGCGACGGTGGCCATTTCCGGAATATCCACTTCAAAGGCGCTCAGGACAAATCGGTCAAAAGCACCGGTGTTGGGGAGGGAAAGCCGGCAGGAGGGCTTTCCGTTGATCATCAGTTCAAACCCTGCGCCGTCATACGGACTCCCGGCGGCCAGTGTCAGACGCCGGGCGGCCGGAACGTTATGAAAGTACAAGCCGGAGGCGTTGTCTGCTGCGCCTTGAGCCAAAACGTCGAACCAGCGGGTATAGCCGCCGTAGGAGGCGTGAGGGCAGATTTCCCGCACAAGATTGATACCGCCGCTGTTTTCTTGAACGCTTTGAGCGGCTTCGCCCATGATGTTGCCGAAAGGAAGCATATGTTCCGCTTCCAGCTTCCATGGCCGGGAGCAGGGAAGCTCATCCCCGGAAGGCAGCGGCGTCGGATCACCGTCGGCAAGGGGCTGCCCCAACAGGGGGAGCGTGTAGTCGCGGCCGTTTGTATGCCGGTAGGTTTGCCACTGGATTTTTTGCAGATGGATGCGGCGCGCCCACATTTCTTTGGAGTTTTGTACCTCCTCGCTGCCTCCGTTTAAATCCCAT
>CATWUX010000058.1 GCA_958354085.1 uncultured Oscillospiraceae bacterium
GCAGGAAAACGACTGTATTTTCCTCATGCGCCGCCAGATCCGTGACATTGCCGGCCGCCTGTCGCAAATCGAGCGCTCGCTGCCGGAGGAAAAACAAGGAGAAGAACCATATGACAATTGATAAGTTAGCAGCGGCGCTGGCGCTGGAAACCGTGGCCGCCGGCGATGCGGATACGCCGGTCACCGGCGGTTACTGCGGCGATCTGCTCAGCTGGGTTATGGGACGCGCCCATTCCGGCGACGCGTGGATCACGGTCATGGGCAATGTCAACGCCATCGCGGTAGCAGTGCTGGCGGACGCGGCGTGCATTATTCTGGCAGAGAATTCGCCGCTGGACGACGACGCCCGCGTGCGCGCACAATCACAAGGCGTGACCGTACTGCGCAGCCCCAAGCCCGCTTATACGCTGGCTGTGGAGCTGCACCAAGCGCTGGCGGCGGAATAACCGGCCGGTCATGCGCGCTCCTGCACGGTCACCGAAACGGTGTCGCCCGGCTGTTTGCCAATGCGGGCGCGAATGTCCTTACGTATGCCGATTATGTGATACGGCGTCTGCCGGCGTACCAGAATCCCGTCGTACGGCACCCCGTCAAAGGTCGCGTGGACTTTTACGCGCCCTTTCCCGAATTCGGCACGCACATCGCCCGGAAATATCACATAAGCTCCGTCTATATCCGGTACTTTTTGAATCGTCGCGTCAAACCGATAGATTTTGGCGTTCATCGCATGGCCTCCGTTTCTTCACAAGTTTTCCCCCACTTTCAGGAATTACACGGTGTGTATAATATGGTAAGACCAGCCTGCCCGCATGTTATCGCGGGCAGGCTGGTCTTTTTCAATCGATTTGTTACAGCGCTTTTTCCGCGGCGAGTACTTCGGCCAGCGTGGGAACCGATCCGGCGGCGCCTTTACGCGAAACCGCAATCGAGGATGCCAACGACGCGCGGCGCAGGATGGTTTTCATCGGCAGCTCCTGCAACAGCCCCGCGAGGAAATACCCGGTAAACGTGTCGCCCGCCGCCGTGGTATCCACCGCTTGCACGGGGAAAATGTCCTGCCGCAGCCGCTGCTGCGCATCCGCATAGAGTGAGCCGTCTTTGCCCAGCGTCAGCATCACGCCGCAGCCCGGATAACGGGCCAGCAGCGTATCCACGATAGCGTCCGGCGAAGTCGCACCATCCGCGATCTCCTGTCCCTCGATCTCGTTCAGAATGAACCACCGCACATATTCCAGCGGCACTTCACGCAGCTTATCGTTGAACGGCGAAGGATTCAGCGCGATCCGCATCCCTTTTTCATACGCTTTTTTTACGATCAGCGGCAGCTGATTGATTTCATTTTGCAGCAACAGGATATCCCCGCTCTCGCAGCCGGCCAGCACCTCGTCCACAAACGCCTCGTCCATCTGCTGGTTGGTACCACCGAACAGCAGGATGCAGTTCTGCCCTTTTTCGTCCACCTGAATGATCGCGTGCCCGCTGGAGCCTTCGCCCTGCTTCACCATCGACACATCCACGCCGGACTGCACCAAAGTGTCCTTGAGAAAAGCTCCCTCGGCACCGATCTTTCCCGCATGTACTACCGGCGCACCCGCGCGCGCCAGTGCTATGGATTGGTTAAGCCCTTTTCCGCCCGCGAAACGTTCCATGTTCGTGGAGCTGATCGTCTCGCCCGGCCGCACAAAGTGCTCAACCGTGTAGACATAATCAATGTTTAAAGAACCAATATTACAAACCTTCATACCAATCTTTCCCCTTTCTCCCATCGGGGAAAGTATAACACACCAAAAAGCAAAAGTCTATGGAAACCGGAAAGATTAGCCAAAATACTATACCCGCGTCTTCACCCGGTTGTGTTCCGCCAGCCAACGTACGGTATCCTGCAATGTTTCGGTCAGAGGGCGCGGTTGATAGTGCAGCTCTTTCGTTGTCTTAATGATTACCATAAATAACGTAACCATACACACAACAGCTACATAGACTGTTTTTAAGCAAAATTTTGATTCCCCATCACCGCCATCTGTATTATATCTACATTTTTCTTGATTTTGCGCGATTAATATTGTATAAGCAAATCAAAGTCACAAGTTTTTCCAATTTTTTCATTTGTGAGACCAACTTGAGACCAGCGCGTTCTATACTAAAAACAACAAAGAGGTTATGCGATATGCCTTTTGAAAGGAAGTCAACCCGCTATGAAAACAACAACCAATAAATTTCTTGCCGCTTTAGCCGCTATAGCCGTTCTGGCAGTGTGCTTTGTCATGTTTGCCGGCGCCGCCGTAAATGTGCAGGATATCACCTTCATCAAAAAAGAGAACACGGCTTTCGGCAAGGAAAACATTTGCATCGATTTGACCGACTACGCAATCGTCGGAATCAAGCAGTCCACCTATTTGCTGGTGTGGACAGCGGAATCGCAGGATGCTTCCACACAGGAAGCGATCATAGCGGCTATGAAGCAAGCCGATAGTTCCATCGCACAATCCGTGGAAAACGTCGAGTTTTATAACGGCGCGGGCGTATTCGCCAAACCGGATTGGGTTAAAGGAGGCAGTTTCGGGCGCTACGAAACGATCCAGGAAAACGGTGTCTGGTATTTGAAAGTGAACTCTTCCGACAAGGTGAGTCACTTCCTGTTAGGCCAAAAACCCGCTTCGACTACGACTACTACAACAACGACAACCGAGCCGACTACGACTACCACAACCGAGCCGACTACGACTACCACAACCGAGTCGACTACAACCACTACGACCGAGCCGACCACGACTACCACAACTGAGCCGACTACGACCACCACGACCGAGTCGACCACGACTACCACGACTGAGTCGACCACGACTACGACAACCGAGCCGACCACGACTACGACAACCGAGCCGACCACGACCACCACGTCGAAGCCGACTACGACCACCACGACCGAGCCGACTACGACCACTACGACCGAGCCGACTACGACCACTACGACCGAGCCGACCACGACCACTACAACCGAGCCGACCACGACCACTACAACCGAGCCGACCACGTCGGAGCCGGTTTCGACCACCACTACGGATATAGAGGAAATCATTGAAGATGAAGATCCCCCGCTGGTGGATCTGCCGGATTCGCAATCCCCGCAAACCGGTTATCAGCTGCCGTTGGCTCTCCTGGGAATTATCGCTCTTTCGACAACCACTATTTGCGTTTTGAACCATAAAAAAGAAAATTAACACCTAACAAACGAACCCGATCGCTTTACGGAAACCGTAAGGCGGTCGGGTTCGTTTTGTTCTCTGTCCGCACTTCCCGTGGCTGGCGCTTATTGCAGCGGCCGGTGTCTTTTCTCTTTGCGGAAATATTCGATGCTTCAAAAACCATTCCCATTGATTGGCAATCGTCGGCCGGGCGATCCACTCTTGTTTGACCGCACTATCATCGGCTCACCTGATCCACCTGCCAGAACAGCAGGCATGGTTACTGCAAAAAAGCTGCCGTCCTATTCCGGACGGCAGCTTTTCCGTATGGCTTATAGAGATTTTATTCCCATTCGATCTTGGGCTCTTCGCAGCCGTCCTGCATGGCTTCATCAATCAGGCGGATCATTTCCAATGTGCTGCGAAAATATTGTCGCTTATTTTGTTCGACCCAATGAATAGTCCCCTGCCAAGTGGCATTCATGCGAAACTGCACATGAATCACAAAAGTCCCTTTACTTTTTTCCGCATTATCGCTCACGGCGTTACTCACCCTTTCCTTTATCGTCTGTTGCGGCCGCTTTCGCTTGTCCGTTTTCAAAAAATGACGGTACTCTTCAAAGCAACTTGGAAACGACAGCGAATCAAACAGCCCCTCCAGCTGCCGTAAAAGCTCTACATCGTCGGAAAAAGGCATGGTTTTATCATAAAATGCATTGTATAGCTGACCGACCGGCACATGGTTGACATACGATGTAATCGTCACCGTTGCAATAGTCGACATAGCAGTTACCAATGTTTGTTCCTTACATTCCACATGATTCAGCCTTTCCGCTTTTCTATATTCATAGTATAGCGTATGCCGGTCACAAACTGGTCTCAAAATTTTCGACAATTTTCATCCTGCTACCCATCCAGCTTTTTTGATAACAGCTCCGGCGCCGCACTATACATCAGAGCACATTCTTTTGTGATCTGCCCGGAACGATATAAACGAAGAATGTCCATATCCATAGTCTGCATCCCCTGATTGGCACCGGCATACAAGACGTTATCCATTTGATGGACCTTAGCTTCGCGGATCATCGTGCGAATCGCCGGCGTAGCGGTCATGATCTCGAACGCGGGCACCAGGTGCCCGTGAATATCCGGCAAAAGCTGCTGCGATACCACCGCCTGCAGCACCATCGACAGCTGCACACGAATCTGCTGCTGCTGATTGGCCGGGAACACATCAATAATGCGGTCGATCGTTTTTGCCGCCCCGATGGTATGCAGGGTTGAAAGCACCAGCTGACCGGTTTCGGCGGCCGTCAGCACCGTACGAATCGTCTCAAAATCCCGCATCTCCCCGACCAGTATCACATCGGGTGCCTGCCGCAGAGCCGCACGAAGAGCCACCGCATAGTCGTCGGTATCGTGCGTAATCTCCCGCTGACTCACAATGCAGCGGCGATGTGCGTGCAGATATTCGATCGGATCCTCCAGCGTGATAATATGCCCTTCGCGCGTCCGGTTGATACGGTCGATCATACACGCCAGCGTCGTGGATTTGCCGTTGCCGGCGGGACCCGTGATAAGGATCAGCCCCTTTTGACGGCTGCACAGATCCATCACCGCCGGCGGAATCTGCAGTATCTGCGGATCCGGCAGTTCAAACGATACCACCCGCAGCACAGCGGAAAGCGTACCGCGCTGCCTATAAGCGCTGCAGCGGAAACGGCCCAGTCCTTTCACCGAAAAAGAAAAATCGTCGTCGCCGGTTTGCAAAAGGCGCTGCATATCCCGCCCGTTATCCAGCAAATAGGTCTGACGCAAAAGCTCAGCTGTATCCTCGCCGGTCAGCCGCTCCTCCTGCACCCGTAACACACGGCCGTTCATTTTGAAGGAGATCGAACCGCCCGCCACGATCAGAATATCCGACGCTTTATGTTCAATCGCTTCCTGCAAAATAATCAAAATGTCCTGTTTCATCAAGGAAAAACCATACCTTTCCGGAGCGCGTTCGGATTACTCACCCGTCCACAGATTCCAATCGTCACCATCGTCCCACTCGCCGGCCTTATTCTCCACGCGGCGGCTTACCACACGATACCGCAAAGCATCGGTCAACGGTAAAATCTCCACCTGCGTACGCAGCTGCCGATCCTCGCCCGCCGGCAATACAAAAACAGCCGACCGGCTGTCGCTTTGTTCCAATATATCCAATTGCGCAAGGCGGCGCGCTGTCAGCTGTTCATAAGCCGCCTGTATCTCCATATCGGCCGATAAGTCGAATTCTGTCGTCTCTCCCTGCGCATAGCGCGCCGTGTCCGCCCGCGCCATCAGCAGTGCCTCATCAATCTCCCGCAGCAGGGCATCCGCCTGCACATCCGCGGCATAATAAGACTCCACCGCTTGCTGCTGTTTGCGTGTCAGCCGCATGTCAGCACGTGCCGAAACCAGCGACAATACGCTGAAAGTTGTCAGGCATAAGACAACAAAAATCATCAGTATCGAGGAAGCGCCCATGCCGCCGAAGCCCTTTTTCTGCGTCATGACGCCACCCCCTCGGCAGCCGGACTGTAGCGTCCCAGCGGCAGCCGGCAGAGCGGCTCGCCGGTCTGTTCCGCAGAAGCCGCATACACGCGGATTTCTCCGCTTTCCATACAGCCGGCCTGACCTTGCTCTGTGTGCAGTTCAACCTCCACAAGCAGTGAATCCGCGCTCCGCCGGTAATATGCTGTACCGTCCGTCTGTTCCGAGCGCTGCCACGCGTCGGAAGGCGAAAAAACAACGACGCCCCGCGCGCGGAATTGCTCGGCCACGTCCTGCGCCTGCAGCAGCGCCGCACTGAGGCGGGCACTTTGCTGCTCCTGTCGGTGAGCTGCCATAAAGATCCGCAGCGTTACTGCGGTAGACAAAGAAAAGAACAAAATGACCAATACCAATTCCATTAAAAACACAGCGGTCTCATTCTTTTTCATTGGTATGATCCTTCTCCTTTCCTCTGTTTTAAGCTGTGCGCCGCCATATGTGCAGCGTTTGCGGCTGTTCGGACGCGTTCTGCGCCGTGATGATCAGCAGCCCGTTTTTCTCGCTCATCGAAAACTGTGTAACGGCCGTCAACGTCTCGCCGGAAGCCGGCGTGAAAGATGTGCCGGATGGTTGAAACAGCTCCCGCAGTGCCTCGTCATAATAATAAATCAGGGTTTCATATGTTGTGTCCCCCACGGTCTCCTCAAGCACCAGCACATCGATGCCGTCTCGATTTTCCAGCCGGACGCCGCCGCTTTCATCGCTTGCCCGCACTTTATTAGCGACATAGGACAAAGAAGCACGCATACTGCCGCGTGCCTCCGTATTCTGCACGATCCGTTTATACACCTGCGCGCCGATCAGCACCAGCAGCAGCGACAGCAGCGCGAACATACCATAAAGCACAACGGCGAACAGAGTCTCGATGGAATGCTGTTTTCTCATTCAGCCGCCCGCCCTTCCTCCGGCAAATACCTGCCTTCACCGCGTGGAACCACCCGCACGGCGGGCCGGATATTGGACGCGAAGCTGTCATAATCAATCACAAAACGGTCATGATCGATACGCAGCCCGTAATGTTCTTCCAGATACGCCAGATCTGCCGGATAAACACCCTCGATCGCGTAACAATTCACCAGCGCACGCTGAATGGCGTGCTCGGTCACGGCCTGCTGCTCGCGGGCGGCGGAGCGGGATACCCGTGCAATTCCATAGATAAACAGCGCCGCCACCGCCGCCGTAATGGCCAGCGGCAACACAATGCGGCGCACGGTTTTGCCGTGTCTTACCGGATAAATATGCACGTTTTTCCCCCTCCTTTTCCGCCGGTTTAGCCGACCGTCAGCCGATCAGCGAGATCATCCCGATCAGCGGCAGCATCACGGACAACAAAATCCCGCCGATGATGATCGACATTAAAATCACCAGTGTCGGCTCAATGACCGCCACGAGTGAAGAGAGCGTTTCGTAGCTTTCTTCCTCATACTGTGCGGCCATTTGCTGCATTACTTCGTCCAACCGGCCGGTTTTCTCGCCGGTCTGGATTAAACGGGCATACAGCCCCGAAAACAAATCCAACTGCAGCAGCGCGTCGGCAAACGGCGTACCGTTTTCCACCAGCTCGCGGCACTGCGTAATTTTCTGCTTTACAGTGGGGTCGGTCACCACATCGCCGGACAGCTTCAACGCCTCCTGCAAATCGTATCCGCTGGACAACATCATCGACAGTGCGGACGCGAATCGTCCGGAAGCCATACGGCGATGCACGCGGCGCAGTCCCGGCAGCCGCCGGCCGATCCGCATCAGCCATTCCCGTCCGCCGGACGTCAAAGAGACCACCAGAGCGGCCAGCAATATCGCCATCAACACCGTCACCACGCCCAGCGCACAGCGGCCGACAGCGGCACCGACCGTCAGGAAGCCGTTTGATCCTGCCTCCGAACCCAATTCGGACAGCACCTGTGAGAACACCGGCAGCACCGCCACGGCCATGACCACGATCACCGCCGCCATGAGCACGATCAATATCACCGGATAGAATACGGCGCTGCGCACCGCCGTGCGCAGCTTATCCTCCCGCGCATAATACAGGCTCAGCGCCTGCATGACGGTTTCCAGCTTACCGGCGTTTTCACCAACCCGGATCATCTGCACCATGTAATGCGGGAACACGCCCGCTTCCCGAACCGCCGTGTACAGCGAGCCGGTTTCGCGAACCTGCTCCGCCAAAAATTGCAGCAGCTCCCGTCCGGAGGCCGTTCCCTCGTCCGTGAGCGTATCCAGTCCATCGTTGAGCGGGATCCCGGCCTGCAGCAGCAGCGCCACCTGTTCGCAGAACACCGCGATTTCCTTTGCCGGCACCCGTCCGGCAGTGCGTGCCTTTTTCTGTTTCATGCCGCAGCCCTCCCGTCTAGTAATAACGCAGCTCCGTATAGCGGCTGCCGTCTCCGATATACTTCTCAATATCCTGCCCTTTGGACGCGCCAAAGGTCGCGTCCATCAGTTTCCACGTTCCGCCGCTGAAAGAAATCTTAAACGCGATCCAACCTTTTTCTTTGGTATACACCAAATTCCACGCATGGCTGACGTCCCCAGGCGCTACGGTGCCGATCGCCAGCTGCGTCGGGATGTTCTGTGCGCGCAGCATGGCCGCCATCAGCGCCGCGTAATCGAAGCAGATACCTTTTTCCGTGCGCAGCGTCTCATCCACATCGGGCAGATAGCCGGATTTCACCGTGGCGGCTTTCTCCGTGTCATAGACCACATGGCCGGTTATGTAAGTATAGATCCGCTCGATCTTCCCGAGATCCGAGTTCACACCTGCGCAAAGTTCATACGACTTTTTTACCGCCTGTGAATCCGCAGTAAAAGATACATACTGGCTGGGGTATAAAAAGGGAGAAAACGCATTTGTCAGCCGCACCGATACCGTCACGGAAAACAGCTCCCGATATCGTGTGCCGCTGATATTTTCCATTACGCGCAAACGGTATTCCCCATCTCCTGCCTGCAGCGGAAACACCTCATAGCGCCCTTCTTTATTCAAATCATAATTAAACGTCTGCGAGGGCGACACCACCATCAGCTTGAGCCGCGGAGCGCTGCTGGTGCATTTCACCATCACATACCCCTCAGACAGATTGCTGGCGTCAATGACCACGCCGTTCCCGGCGTAGACTGTCGTACCGGACGCTTTCGGCGTTTTGACCCCAATCGGCGACGGCTGCGGCGAAGGATCCGCAGACGGCTTGGCCGTCGGCGCGGTAGTCTTGCCGGAAGTAATCACGCTGCCGGAAGAGGATGTGCTGCTTACGGCTGTCGGCTCTGTGTTCCCGCCGGATGAAGTGCCGTCCGGCACCGTCCCGGAGGGCGTTTCCGCAGAGGTAGCGGGAGGGCCGGAAGTAGGAGGCGGATCCTCCGTCGCGCTGCTTGCCGAAGAAACGGTCGTCTCTGTGGGCTGCGGCTTTTCCGTGCCGGAAGGCACAGAGCTTGCCCCGATAGACGAGCTGTTCGTATCGGTGTCGGTGCAGGAGCAGAAAAGGAACACGAGCAGCAGCAAAAAAGCGGTCAGCTTACAACAGGATTTGGGCATGAATACGCGTTCCCCCTCTTTTCTGCACGAAAATCAAGCCTAGCCTTCCACAGGATCTACCGCCTCCAGCCGATACTGAATCGAAACCGGCTCTTTCGGATATTGCGTTTTGTATAAATGAATCAGCCGATCCATGACCATACATCCATTGGCGCGCGTGGTCTTGGGCAGCATAACCACCAACTGTGACGAGCTGTAAAGTGCCACGGTATCCCCGCGGCGCAAATGGCTCACCACTGTTTGCTGAAGTTCATTCATAATGCGTTTGAGCGCATCCGTTTCCGGTATCCCGCCCGCGGAATCGGTCACGGTCAGCAAACCGATATGAATGGAAATGCCGCTGCGCGCCATCAAACGCGCGTTTACACGGTAAATGTTTTTGAAAATGGCATAATCGCAAAAATATGCGCCGCAAAGCTTACTTGCCTCGGCCAGATCCGCCTTGATCGTTGCCAGATCCAGCTCCACATTATGCATGCTTTTAATAATCTCTTTATACAGAGTCACGGTTTCGGGCGAAAGCGTCACGCCGAACTCATCATAAAATTGCTGAGAAATACGCTGATAATGCTCGGCCGCACTTTTATAACGACCGTCCCGCGCATAAGCAAGCAGCAACAGCCGATGGATATCCTCTTCAAACGGATTGTACACAATCGAAATCTCGCAAACCCGAATCGCATCACTGTATTTTTCCTGCTTGAGAAGCTCCTTCGCCAACAGCCGCACACATTGATTATACTGGCTGGTATAGTAAGCGCTTTTGGAAAGCCCCCAGGCAGAATAAGACAAGCTGGGCAAAAAAGTACCGGTATACTGCTCAAAGGCACGGCGCGCCTGAGACAGCCGCAGTTCCGGATCGTTGGCCGCCTTTTTGGCAATACTCCAGCTTTCATCAAAAATTTCGGTATCCATGCTGCAGGGAATCGCCGAATTCCACAGATAACAATTGTTTTCAAACAGAATAAACTCTGGCGTATCCTCGCCGCACAGTGCCTTTAACGCCACGCGGGCGCGATAAACCAGATTTTTCAGAATATGAAACGGATTGTCATAATCCTCGTCGGGCCACAGATCCTCCATCAGCCGTTCCTGAGAAACGCCTTTCTCACGGTTTGCCAGCAAATACTCAATGAGCGCCCAAACCTTTTTGCTGCGCCCAATATTGCCGGTCATTTCCTGCTCACCATAGCGGATGGAAAACTCGCCAAACATGCGGACATATAACGTTTTGGGTTCCTGACAGGTTTTGTCGTCCATCCTGATTCTCTCCGTTTCCAAACAAATTTCAAGCAATTTCAGGACTATCATAACACACTTTTTGGAAAGTCGCAACACGTTTTCAAAAAATCGCCCTTAGGATGACAAAAAATATTGAGGCATTTTCTACATATGCGCGTTTATACAAGAAAAACGCGGGAAAATTTTGTTCATTTTGAAAGAAAAAGGGCGTTTTTGCACTTGTCTCTCTTTATAAAATAGGTATAAAAAGTACGGATGCACAGCAAATGCCGCGTTTACCAGCCACTGATACCGGACTTTTGCAGCGCGCTGAGGATCTTGTCGTCCACATTTCCGTAACGGGCGGAAAGCTGCGCCAGCATCTCCTTCGCGTCCTGCCGGTTCGTGCAGCCGTCCACAGGGCACCGTGACTTCACCACCGGCAGCTGTGCCCGTCTCACATAGGCGGCAATATCCTCTTCCTCAACAAACACCAGCGGACGGATCAACGTCAATTCCCGCCGGTCGAGATAGCTTTTCGGCGAAAAGCTGGCGATACGTCCGCCGGACAGCAAATTCATCCAAAACGTTTCCGCCGCATCATTTTTGTGATGCCCCAGCGCCACGACATTGCAGCCGCTTTCCTGCGCCGCCTTATGCAGCGCCCCGCGGCGCATCCGCGCGCACAGACTGCAGGGATTTTCCTCTTGCCGCTCCTCGAACACGACCTCCCACAGCCGTGTCCGGCGCAGCACATACGGCACCTCCAGCGTCTCGCACAATGCGGCGATCGCCGAATAGTCATTTTCTTCCCCGCCGAAGCAGGGATCGAGCGTAATCGCGGTCAGGGAAAACGGCTGCGGATAAAACCGGCGCAGCTGCGCGAGCGCTGTCAGCAGCGCCACGCTGTCCTTTCCGCCGGACACCCCGACCGCCACGCGGTCGCCCTCCCGCAGCATATCATAGCGCTGCACGGCCGCACGCACCAGTGCCAGCAGCTGTTGTAAATCCATTGCCATTGTCCGGCTCCTTTCTTTTTGGGGAGCGTTGTATATTACCCTCTTACTTTACCCGAAAAAAAGTGAAATGACAAACGAGAAAAAGAGCAATATTGAGCAATTTAAAGAGAAAACGAGCGTGAACGGGCTGTAAATTAAAAAATCCGGTATTTGCCTATTGACAGCGGATTTTGGTTATGGTATTATCATACTCGCGTTTGAAACAAAAACGGATAAAAAGAAAATACAGGAGGTATTGCGATGTCCACATACATGGAAAAAGCAGGTCAAGTTGACCGCAAATGGTATGTCATCGATGCCGCCGGCAAACCCCTCGGTCGTGTAGCCGCTCAGGCTGCCGCTCTGCTTCGCGGCAAGCACAAGCCCACCTACACCCCGCACGTGGATTGCGGCGATCATGTGATCATTATCAACTGCGCGAAGGCTGTCCTGACCGGCAAGAAGCTGGACAAAAAGGTCTGGTATCGCCACACCGGCTGGATCGGCAATCTCAAAGAGGTAAAATATTCCACTTTGATGGCGCAACGTCCGGAAAAGGCGATGGAGCTGGCGGTTAACGGGATGCTCCCGAACAACACGCTCGGCCGCGCTGCCGGCACCCGTCTGCGCATCTATGCCGGCACGGAACACAACCATGCCGCGCAGAAGCCCGAAGTTTACGAGTTTTAAGGAAGGAGGCTGTTACGATGGATTACAATAAGAGACCGTATTTTTACGGAACCGGCCGCCGGAAGAAATCGGTTGCCCGCGTTCGCTTGTACGCCGGTACCGGCGCTGTGAAAATCAATGACCGTGATATCGACGATTATTTCGGCCTGGAAACCCTGAAGCTGATTGTCCGTCAGCCTCTGAACCTCACCGGTACAGCGGATAAATTCGATATCGAATGCCGCGTTGCCGGCGGCGGTGTGACCGGCCAGGCCGGCGCGATCCGCCACGGTATCGCCCGCGCGCTGCTGCAGTACAACAGCGATGAGCTGCGTCCG
>CATWUX010000059.1 GCA_958354085.1 uncultured Oscillospiraceae bacterium
GCTTAAGCTCTTTTGAACCACTCGCCTAGCGAGTGGTTTTACTATACAAAAAGGCCACCGGACATAAAAGCCGGTGGCCAAAGCAGATACAATGAACGAAGTGCTCAGCGCAAGAAGCCTTGCTTGCAAAAGGTTAACGCCAATAGATTTTCATAATTCTGAGTGGTTGCCTCCCGAATAAAGTCTGCCGCCTTTTCTGGCCGATTCATCGCGTCAAAGCACAGTGCCATCAAATAGCTATACTGTTCACGACGGCACTTGTCAGGATCGTCCATAAACGAGATAAAAAACGGCGTGGTGCCAAAGAAGCCGTTGTCCTTTGTGTCAATGATCTTTTGCCACTCGCGGTACATGGTCGTGATCACGCCCTGCGCCTTCAGCGGTTCACCTAAGTGTCGCCAGGCATTGGCCTGGAAATAGGGCAGTTCTTTGAGATGCATATTGCTGAAATACTCAATACCGATGGTCGCAATATATCGAAAAATCTCCTGTGCCTCGTCCGTCTCGCCCAGTTGTTCCAGCGCCAGCGCCTGATGATACTTCAGCGGCACCAGCTTGCAGTGGTTCCAAAGACCTGCCCCCAGCGATTGCGGCAGGCTCTGACCGTGCTTGAACACCTCCAGCGCCTCAGCAATTTTGCCCGCCGCCATCAACCGACGGCCGATGACCAGATGTGCAAACAAATACTGATCCGCGATAGCATGCTCGCCTCCCTCACAGGGAACAAATTCATGACCCATCAACACGGCAATGGCATCCTCCGGACGAAAATCCTGATTATATGCCTTGGCCAGCTCAGTAAAGCAATCGTCACGGGTGATAGTATGAGACCGCAGAAACGCAATCTTCTCTGCCGGAGCAATCCCCAGCTTATCCATCAGCACCACCGTCTCATACACCAATTCTTCCTCATCGGGCGCCAATTCCAAAGCCCGGTACATCAGATCCAACGCTTCCTCCCGTCGTCCCAAATGACTGAAGCAAGCTACAGCATGATTGCGAAGGCTGATGTAATCGCTGCACTCCTGCCACAGGGCATCGGCTTGCGCATATTGCCGTTTGTTGTATAATAAGCAGCCCAGCAGCATCTTGGCATTGGAATCGGTAGGATCGCTCTCCAGCGCCGCACGCAGGATACGCATTTCTTCACTCCTCACAGGATAAGCTTTACCCACCGGAGCCTTGGCGGCACGGCAACGATAGTCGGTCGCATCTTTGCCGCTCAGCGCCGCATAATACCCCAACGCATACCACACCATGGCGCAAGCCGTCTGCGGCTTTTCTCTTACCACGCCCTCCAGCAAAGCCAAAATATCGGCGTAAAGCCCCATAGCATCCATGTCGAAGGCGATATCAAAACAAGTCTGTGCCGCGTCGCTGTCCATGCGCTCGTACAAATCGTCGGCGCCGGCCAGATACCGCATCCAATGATCCAATGGATCGGCTGCCAATTGTTCAGCGATCAGGGCATCCGTATCGTTGCCGAGCGCGCGGCTGGCTATCACCAGCACCGCCTTCGCCGTGGAATTGTTCCGCCCGTAGTTCAAAGCTGTGTTGGCGTGGCGAACAGCATCCTCATAATCCCTGTTCCGAATATCCAGCATAGCAATGCGGGTCATGGCTTTATTGACCGTATCCGCCGCCCATGCCGCTTTACTATAATAATCGTAAGCTTTCTTTTGCTTACCCATGGCCTCTAGGATCTGCGCATAGACATAGTAAACCTCGCCGCTTTGTACCCGTGTGTTATACAGGCAAATGTTCTCAATCGCTCGCTCGATATACGTCTTGGCAGATTCATAGCAATAGCGGCCCAGCTCGTATTTTGCCATGGCAATCAAGGACGGGATATGATGAATATCCCGCTTGAGCGCCTCTTTCCAGTAGCTGTCGGGCATCACGGCGGGGTCACGGTACTGATCCACATGCACGCCGGCCAAATACAGTTCTTGTGCGCTATTCATACCGGCGGCACTGGGCATATCAGTGATAACCTCCGGCATATTGTATTGATCAAACGGTTTCTCCTCGTACTCCGCCACGGTCGCGCCACCGGCCGTCACCGTCACGGTGACATAGGCAGGCAATACCGGCAAAGGCAATGCGGTGCAGACATCCGGATTCAGTGTGCATGTCTCCGCCAGCAGCGTCTTTCCCTCCGCTTCCACACGGATGACAGCTTCGGCATAGGGGCGGGTAGATTGCAGCTTCAGCACCGCGTTTTCACGGTCGATCTTCAGCGCCAGCTTCAGGTTGGCAAAGGTGGGGACGCCAATTGCCGAGATCGGATACCAGTATTGAGAGAATTCCTTGGTCTCATACGGCTCCAGCCAAGCAAAGTTCGGTTGATTGTCCGAATAGGAGCCTGCCATCAGCTCGGCATACTGGCCATCGGTATCCGTCAGCGCATTTTCCCAGGATTTTGCCAGCTGGCAATAGCCCCAGGTAAACATCTTTTTGCCGGGAGAGACGTGGTGATCGCCGATATGCACCACGCCGCACTGCTTACCATGGTCGTAGCCTCCAAAGAAATCGAAATCCGAAGCTGCCGCAAAATAGGAAGTAGCCGGTTTGGTATTCTTGTGCCAAGAAATATCCCGCGCCTCCTCCATGGGGATACCGTTAAAAATACCGTTGCCGGCAATCGGAAAGGTCGTGCGGGATTTCAGATAATGAAAGTTGACATAAGACACATCCTGCGGGAAAAAAATCTGGTATTTCTCATTCACCGGCACGGCCGCATTCTCCCACCACAAAAAAGAGTGCGGCGCCGCCGTACGGTTATACAGCCGCATCCGCGTCTCGAAGCATTTTTCTCCGGGGCGCAGCACGATGCCGACCATTCCCTTCATCCGGTCAATGGGATCATGCTCTGACAGCCAACAAATCACTGTTCCGTCCTTGCCCTTTTCGATTGCATAGTCACAGGGCATAAACCCGGAGCCACGGTGATGAAACGGCCAATTAAACTCCACACCGCCGGAAATCCACGAACCCAACACACCGATCAACGCCGGCTTGATCACATGCTGTTTATAGAAAAAGTCATAACCGGTCGTCTTGTCATAAGCGGAATAAATGCGTCCGCCTATCTCCGGCAAGATTTGAATTTTAATATATTCGTTTTCAATCTCGACCACTTCATAGGTACGTTCGATAGGTTTATCCCGATTCACGCGCAAAACCACTTTATTGGGATAGGGACGGCCTGAAGTGCGCTGATGCACGCGGTTTTCCGCAAACATGGGCAATGTTTCCGCTGCTGGCTCCGGATAGGTGGGAATTACCAGCTGTTTGACCGCAATACTTGTGTCTTTCATGAAAACACTCCTTTACAATTTCTTGGTTTCATTGTACTATATAAAAAGGCGGTATATAAACCGAAAAAGCGATTATTTTTTAAGAAATCCGACTGAGGTGATATAAATGCAGCCGTTCACCATGCCTTCGCATCTTAACTGTGGCTATTTCGATTGCAGTGAATTTTCCGGACTGAAGGAATCGCCGGAACGTCATGTGCACCAATACGAAATTGAATTGTATTTAGAAAACGGGCGCGAGACCTTTCTCAACGGTCAAAGTATTCCGATTCAAAAGGATCATGTGGTCATAACGCGACCCGGCGACCGCCGTCACAGCCTGCTGCCTTTTAAGACCCTGTTTCTGAAGTTTGATGCTGCCGACCGGCTGGCGGCTGTTCTGGAAGAACTGCCCGCCTGCTTTTTCGCGCTACACGCGCGGCAGGTGCAAGAAATTCTCCACGAAATTATTGTGCTGAACGAATCCAAAGAGCCGGATGAATGCCTTCTCTACGGCCGTATGCTGCTTGTGCTTGGACTACTGCGTCAGGACGCCGCCCAAAGCGGGCGGGGCATTCACAATCAGTTTCCAGCCATGCAGGATGCCAAAAAATATATAGATGCCCATTATGGCGAGCGGATTTCCACCGCCGAAGTTGCCGCCGCCGTGAATCTCAGTGACTCTCGTTTCCGCTATTTGTTCCGGATGGCCTATGGCATCTCACCGCACCAATATTTGATAGACGTGCGGATTTCCGCCGCCAAGCAAATGTTGTGGGATACCAATAATTCCATTACGACCATTGCCGAGCAATGCGGTTTTGGCTGCCAGCAATATTTCAATGACGTTTTTAAGCGTGAAACCGACACGTCTCCCGGACGCTATCGCAGTGCGTTCTGCCACAAATACACGTTATGAACCAATAAGCGAAGTAAAATTTTCTTTTCCCGTCCTCTTTCATGGCTACCTCTTGATTGTCCCTGACTATACTGCCGGATCTCGTGGCAAAACTGCCCGTATGGATTACCGATTTCTTTGGCTTTACTTGTATTGTAATATATGTAAAAATAGTAAATGTCAAGAAGCCAAAAGCCGGTTTTTCTGTCGGCAAACCTAGGACAATGGAGTGTTTGAAATGCATCGCTTAACAAAAATTGGCGAAATCCGTCCGAAAACCACCCACGAGATCACCCAGTCCCGCATTGGCATCGGCTTTGAAAAGCTGGACAGAGATGTCTTTCGCCCGGAAGGCTGCTATGGCTTTCTGGAAACCTTAGGCGCCAAATGGGTTCGTATCCAATCCGGCTGGGCTCGTACCGAATCCGTGAAGGGCATATACAATTTCCATTGGCTGGACGAGATCGTAGACAATCTTCTGGCGCACGATCTGGTGCCGTGGATGTGCCTGTGCTACGGCAATGAGCTGTACGATGAAACCACCTGCAATAAAACCGGCGCCGTCGGTTGCCCGCCTGTGCTCTCCGACGAAGCAAAAGAGGCGTGGGATCGTTATGTGCGTGCCACCGTGGAACATTATCGCGGCCGCATCGGCTATTATGAAGTATGGAACGAACCGGACGGCCCCTGGTGCTGGAAGCACGGCCCCAGCGGCACCGAATACGGCGAGTATGCGGTTCGCACCGGGAAGGTGATACGTGCCGTGGATCCCGGCGCCAAAATTTTTGCCGGCGCCACCTGTATGCGCGAGCTGGATTTTCTCTGCGATGCGTTGGAAGCCGGTATGGGCGACTGGATTGACGACGTAACCTATCATAATTACAGCACGGATATCGAAAACGGCGTCACCGAAGTCATGCAGGCTCGTCGTGCACTGATTGACCGTTTTAATCCCAAGCTCGGCATCATCCAGGGAGAAAGCGGCGCCCCCTCCGATTGGAGAGGTCGCGGCGCCTACCACTTCTGCTACTGGACCGAGGATATTCAAGCCAAGGTGATCGCCCGCCGCTTGCTGCTGGATCTGACCACAGAGATCAAATTCTCTTCCATCTTTTCGCTGGTGGATATGTACGAGGATTTATCCGGTCTGGATACTGTACGGCATAAAGAAAACTACGGCTTTTTCGGCCTGATGCGCGAAAAATTTGACGGTGCCGTTCCCACCGGCGAATATGAGCCGAAGCCTTCCTATAAAGCTATGCAAACCATTTGTTCCCTGACCTCCAACGATGTGCAGTCCGCCGAACTGCCCGTCATGTTTATCACGCTGCCCAGCATCGGTTTTGACGGCAAAGACATCGAAGCCTACCGTTCCTACAACACCACCCGTATACGCACTTCGGCTTTTCGAAAAGCGAACAACAGCTACGGCTTTGCTTACTGGATGGCGACTTCCGTACTGGAAACCACTGTGCGCAGCACCGTTTCCCTGCTGTGTATGGAGATGCCCCGCGATGTCCGTTTAGTGGATGTTTGCACCGGCGCCGTTTATGAAATCCCCGAATCCATGATCGTCCCTAAGGGCGAGCATGCTTTCCAGCTGGTGAATCTGCCATTGACCGATGCACCCTTGATGGTCACCTTTGGCGACTTCACCGATTTCAGCGAAACCGTTTGACGCGGAGGGGATACATATGTTGGTTTCCCAAAATGCAGAACCATCGTTCTTAACCGACCCGTCCGTCTTTGCCGTCAACCGGTTGCCGGCCGTCTCCGACCATGCGATTTATCCGTCTCTGGAGGCAGCTCGCGCCGATGAACGGGAAAGTCTATGGCCTGTTTCTCCCTTTTATCAAGTGTTGGACGGCACATGGCGCTTGCAATGGTATCCCCAAGGCTCTGCCGCGCTGCCTCCCTTCCCGGCCGGTGACCTGTCCGATTGGGACACCATTTACGTTCCGGGCCATCTGCAATTGCAGCAAAACGGGAAATACGGCCGGCCTCAATATTTGAACACCACCTATCCTTGGGAAGGAATCGAGCCAGTAGAACCGCCTCATATCCCATCTGCACAGCACAATCCGCTGGCGTATTATGCATTGGATTTTGATGCCGTCGATTCCTTTCAATCCGCGGGTCGTACCGTATTGTCGCTGCAAGGTGTCGAGCCTTGCGCCTATGTGTGGTTAAACGGTGCCTTTGTCGGCTATGCCGAGGATAGCTTCACTCCGAGCGAATTTGATGTTACGGCACTGCTGCATGCCACCGGTAACCGGCTCTGCATCGCCGTATATCGCTTTTGCTCTGCATCCTGGCTGGAAGATCAGGACTTTTTCCGCTTCTTCGGCATTTTCCGCAGTGTCCTACTGCGCTATGAGCCGGCCATCCATCTGCGGAATCTGCGGATCCGCACCAAATTGTCGGAGGATTTTTCCAATGCCCTCCTATCCGCCGAACTAACCTTGGGAACGACAGGCACGGTTGCTGCCCGCTTGCTGGATCCTGCCGGGCAATCGGTTGGGGAGGCGGTTTTCACCGGTACGGAAGGAGCCATCGAAATTCCGGTTGCAGCGCCTCAGCTATGGAGCGGCGAAATGCCGCAGCTTTATAAGCTGGAGCTCACAGTCGGAGACGGCTCCGCAATTACCGAAGCCATCATAGAACCGGTGGGATTCCGCCGGTTTGAGATGGTGGATAACAGCATGCTCCTCAACGGCAAGCGAATCCTGTTTCACGGCGTTAACCGCCATGAATTCAACTGCCGTACCGGCCGCTGCATCACGGCGGACGATATGCTGTGGGATATCCGCTTTTGTAAGCAACACAATATCAATGCGGTACGTACCAGCCATTACCCCAACCAGAGCCTTTGGTACCGGCTGTGCGACCGTTACGGCATCTATCTCATTGATGAAACCAACATGGAAACTCACGGCAGCTGGAACTGCGGCCAGGCGATGAATGACTGGGTACCGGGCGATCATGACGAGTGGCTGCCGACCGTATTGGATCGCGGTCGCTCGATGATGGCGCGAGACTTCAATCACCCCAGCATTCTGATTTGGTCCTGCGGTAACGAAAGCCGCGGCGGTAGCGTCATTTGGCAGTTATCGGAGCAATTCCGTCGGGAGGATCCCTCACGGTTGGTACATTATGAAGGCTGTGCCGTGGATAACCGCTATCCGGAAACGACGGATATGATATCCCGCATGTATTGCCGGCCGCAGAATGTGGAAAACATCCTCAAAAATGATCCCCGTCCCATGCTCAACTGTGAATACATGCACGCCATGGGTAACTCCTGCGGCGGTATTCAGCTCTATCTGGAGCTGGAGGAACGCTATCCACAGTATCAGGGCGGATTTGTATGGGATTATTTGGATCAAGCTCTGCTCATTGAGCAGCAAGACTACATCCGCCTTGGCTATGGAGGGGACTTCGGCGACCGCCCTAACAATGGGAACTTTTCCGGCAACGGCATTCTCTTCGCCGATCGCACTCCCACTCCGAAAGCCGCGGAGGTGAAGGCTACCTATCAACCCTTCCGCTTTTGTTTCACCGATGCCGATGTAACCGTGGAAAGCCGCCGTATCTTTGCCGACGCCACGGATACCGTGCTGGTTCTGACGCTTCTGTGCGACGGCGTCCCCGTCACTGAGGATACGGTTCCGCTGACACTGCTTCCCGGCGCAGCACAAAAAATTCCGCTTCCGCGACCCATGGATCAGCGTCCAGGCGAATGGGCGGTGATCGCTTCGGTTCGCTTGGTAAAGGCCACCATATGGGCACCCGCCAACCACGAAATCGCTTTCGGCCAAACTGTTTTGGGCAAAACTACCGCCCATCCGACGCATGCCGCCGACACCCGTCTGGAACGCGGGCGCATGTATTTTGGCGTCACCTGCAGCGCTAACCATTCGCTGGCTTCCTACGGCAGCGGACTGGTTTCGATCCGTTCCGGCAGCTTTGAATGGTTAAGCCGTTCTCCACGCCCTATCTTCTGGCGCGCGACAACAGACAACGACCGTGGCTGCGGCCTTGGGTACCGTAATGGCTTCTGGGAAATGGCAACCCGCTACGCAAGGCCTTGCTCCCACCATTATGTCACGCAGGACGCTCTGCCCCGACATACCATGACGTGGCAATTCACTCCGGATGGCAAGGGCCGCACGACTATTGAAACCACCTGGCTTACCGACGGCCGCATTCGGGTAGACTGTCATCTCGACGATATTGAGGAATTGCCGCCATTGCCGATCTTCGGCATGCAGTGGATACTGCCAGTCTCCTGCCAGCGGTTTACTTATTACGGCCTCGGCCCGAAAGAAAATTATTGTGACCGTCTTTCCGGATGCCGATTGGGCCAATGGGAGCAAACTGTTGCCGAGCAGCTGACTCCCTATCTGCGGCCGCAGGAATGCGCCAACCGTTGTCAGGTGCGGCAAGCTACCTTCTATGGCGAGGATGGCCACCGGCTGACCTTCACCGCCGAGGACAATGCCCCCTTCGATTTGCAGGTACTCCCGTATACCTATGATCAATTGGAAGCCGCTTATCATCCAGATGAGCTTCCTCCCGCTCGGTATACGGTGGTGCGGATTGCCGGTGCACAGGATGGTGTCGGCGGTGATGACAGCTGGGGCGCACCGGTACAGGAACGTTTCCGCATTCCGCATGGCAAGCCTCTGTCTTTCACCTATTTCTTGTCCTGGCAATGAACCCACAGGTTTTCTCAGGCCAAAAGCATATTCCTACACAATCGCACGGTTTTGTAAAATGCTGTATACCAAAAACGATGTCTTTCTTTCAAAGGGAAACATCGTTTTTTCTTTGACAAGAATATCCATCACACTCCCCATAGTAAAAACAACTCCCCTTTTCTTGCCCTTTCACGAAGCGGTGATGGTTGAGCTAACGCTTCCTGCCGAAGCGGAATATAAGAAAACGACAGAGAGCCAGGCGTGTAACAGCCTTTCTCTCTGTCGTTTTTTTCTTTATAACGCCTGCTCACTCAACGCCTTGCTGCAGAAAACCGCTCCGCTTTGCGTGTTTCCTTCAGACTTATTGATTCAGCAATTTCTGGATAACTGTCATAAACTCCGCTTTACGTTCGTTGAAATCCGACTCCATCTGAGGACCGTATTCCGCATAGATATCAGTCCATGTACGCACTTTCATGTGCTTGAATAAAGTCGCGCCGGCCACACTGGTCCAGTCGCCGTTGGTCACAGAAACCGGGAATTTCTTTGTATTATAGAACAGATCATACATCAGCTGACCTTGTTCCGCGGAGATACCTTCAATATTCTTGTAAGCCACGCTACCGCTATTGTTATCTACGCCGTAGTCCTGCATCAGATACTCGGAATTGCAATAGGCATTTAAAGTGATCCACAGAGCAGCGCTTTTCGGATTCGTTGCGCCTTTCGCGATGGTATACGCCCACGAGGAACCGCCGCGATAGTTTTGATTCGTACCGGGATGGCGGGGCAGAGGAGCGACCTCCAGCTTGCCGGCTTTCCACAGATCCTTAAATACGGTAGTCGCACGCCACAAATAGTCCACGATCATCGCATCATAACCGGCAATAAAGCGATCCGCGATGAATCCAACTTCTTTTGGATCCAGAATGCCCTTATAGGAACCGGTACCGTTCTGGCTCATGCTCATAACAAAGGCGGCGTATTCACCCATGTACTTGTTGTTCATGTTATAGGTAATCTCGCCCTTATCAATGTTGCCCATCTTGATGGTCGGTTCACCGCAGGTGCCATACAATTCGCCGCCGTGACCGCCAAGGCCCAGCCCGTACTGCTTGACTTTCCCGTCGGTACCGACAATGGTAAGTTCTTTAGCCAACTCACGCATCTTATCCCAAGTCCATTTGGAGGGATCCTTCTTGTAGATCTCAAACGGAGTCTCCAGATCGGCCAGCGCGAACGCTTTGGGATTATACAGCACCAAGGCTGGGGATGTAAACTCATGGATCGCCAAATAATGGCGGCCGGCAATCTTCAGATCCTCGATATAGCTGCGTTGATTGTCCCAAATCGGATCCGACAGATCCAGATAGGGTTCCAGATTATCCACCGGTTGGATAAGATCATTTACAAAATTGTAAGGAATATCCTTCCCAATGGGGTACAACAAATCGGGCATCTGATTCGACTGGCGCAAAGCGAACAGACGAGAATAATACTGATCCAACGGAACATTGTAGGTTTTAAAACTGCCGCCGTACAGTTCCTCATAAATGTTGGTGGCCGCAACACCTTTCTTGGTATCGGGAGACAAGAACGTATCGCGGGTAACGCCGGTAGTGGCAAACAGAGTGATCTCCTTTTCACTATCTTTCAGGGTGACATTCGGAAGATGTTTGCTATTCACAACCGGATCTTTAAAAGCGGTCGGCGTGGTGGTTCTCTGATTCTCTGTGACGCTGGAATTTGCGCTTGTGGTAGAATCGGAGCCGCCGGAAGGAGCATTCGGATCAGTAGTGGCATTCGGATCCACAGAAGCCTCTGAAACCGTGGAGGCACTCCCGCCGTTGCTTGAAGGTTCCTGACTGGAGGAGCCGCCAGAATTGCCGCAGGCCACCATACTCAGTAGCATGCAACCAAGAAGACCAAGAGCCAGAATTTTTTTAAGGTTCTGCATATAGTTTCTTCCTTTCTTGCTATTATTGCCTTGGGGTGAAGGATCTTACCTTGTATATCGCCATGCCGGATGGCAATGCGCGCATAGTGGAAACATAGCTTTTTTTCTCTGCCGACCAGTAAGTAAACACCACCGCACCGCTTTGATACTGCTCCAGATCGGGACGGTTTTCATCACCTTGCCGGGGCATCGCCCGAATCATCGTGCCATCGGGAAGAACGTCCACGCTTTTGATGTTATAGTCGCCGTTGACATTGGACAACTCCGGATCGGCCGTTTCCAAACGATGGGTAACCGCATGGTATGTCCAAAGTCCGCCGCTGCCGGTGATCCAATATTGACCCGCTTTACCCGGAATCGAAATCAAGTCGTGACCGCAGAGCCATTCATGGTCCGCCCGCATGGCCGTGTCTTCGGTGAGTACCGGCTGAGAAGCCGTTCCGATGGTATAGGCCCTCACGCCGTGATAATACACGGCGATCAGTCGCTGCGTACCGGCGTCCCACTCCACACCGTGAGCGGAATCCAGTTCCACTTCCGCAAACCGCTGACCGGCATCTCCGGGTTGAGATGCCGCATAAATCCGCACGGTACCGCCGCTGGAGGCAACAGCGATGTTGCCGTTGGGGAGCAATTCCATACTGTGAGGATTATTGCCGGATTCCTTAGTGGTGGCCCACAGCTTTTTACCGGAGGGGTATTCCAGCATAGCACAGGTACCGCCTGAAGCACAAGTGAGAATCACATAGGTATGGTATTGCTCCGAATACCGGAGCTTTGCTTCGCTCGGCAGCCAATAGCTGCTGGCAAAACCGAGAAATCCATTTTCCTGTGTCGGTTTCCATTCCCAAACGACGGAGCCGGCATCTGTCCAATCCGTGTCAGCGGAGTCCAGCATCACTAACCGCCGGTTCTTCTGATCGGTCAGCAGCAACAGCTGGCGGGTTTCCGACCATTCGGCGCGGGAAGGCGCCGTGGGAGCCGTGAAAACCGTTGAAGTGGGGACAACCGTTGCTTGAGCCGTTTGCGTGGCACGGCTTTGGTTGACAGAGACTGTCACTGTACTATCACCGGTGAAAGAGGCAGAAGCCGTCATCGACCCGGTGGATTCCGCCGTACCGACAGTCGATGCGGCAGAGGATATAGAGTTCGTCACCATCACCTCCCCGCCAGCGGGAACCGATGATGCAGGGGCTTTCCCACAGCCCGCAAACATCAGCAGCATTATCGCGGATAAACAGATCAATCGATCACACTTCATCGCTTTCTCCTGTGCCGTCACTGGATCGCGTTGCCGGACGCCGACACTTCCTTCTCAGCCGTATAGCGCAGCTTCCACATGGCTTGGTTCGGCACCGCGGCACTCTTCTCCCAAACATTGTTCTTGATCTTTATCGCCCAGTCGGTATCCAGCAAAATCGAGCCGCGTGTGCTGTCCGATGTGCCGGCCAGCGTCCCCGGATTCTTAACCGTGTTGCGGTCAATTGTCGCATTCTGCACATTCTGCAAGGTG
>CATWUX010000060.1 GCA_958354085.1 uncultured Oscillospiraceae bacterium
GCTCAAGGTCATTGCGCCGGACGGGCGCATCCACTCCTCGTTTAATCAGACCGAAACCCGCACCGGCCGTATCTCCTCCACCGAGCCGAATTTGCAGAACATCCCGGTGCGGCAGGAACTGGGGCGCGAACTGCGGCGGTTTTTCCGTGCGCGCGAGGGCTGGACGTTGTGCGACGCGGACTATTCGCAGATTGAGCTGCGCGTGCTGGCGCATATGGCGGGCGATCCCACGATGATTCAGGCGTTCAACGCCGGCATGGACATCCACCGCATCACCGCTTCGCAGGTATTCGGCGTGCCGGAGGATCTGGTCACGCCGCTTATGCGCTCGCATGCCAAGGCGGTCAACTTCGGCATCGTTTACGGCATCGGGGCACATTCGCTGTCGCAGGACATCCACGTTTCCTACAGCGAAGCCAAGCATTATATCGAAGAATATCTCGCACATTACGGCGCGGTGGCGGGCTTTATGGAATCCATGATCGCCGCCGCCCGCGAAACCGGCTATGCTGAAACGCTGTTTCACCGCCGCCGTCCGCTGCCGGAATTGAAGGCGAGCAATGCGGTCACCCGCTCGTTCGGCGAGCGCGTCGCACGCAATATGCCCATTCAGGGTACCGCCGCCGATATCATCAAAATTGCGATGGTGCGCGTCCATGCGCGCTTGCAGGCGGAAGGCTTGCAGGCACGGCTGATTCTGCAGGTACACGACGAACTGATCGTGGAAACGCCGCTGGAAGAAGCCGAGCGCACATCGGCGATCCTGAAAGAGGAGATGGAAGCGGCCGCGCACATGGCGGTGAAGCTGTCGGTCGATGTCGGACGCGGTGAAACATGGTATCAAGCGAAGGGCTGAACCGGCCATGAACGCAAAAAGGAGACGGGCGTATGAAGGCACTGATTTTATCCTGCAACACCGGGCAAGGGCATAACGCCGCCGGGCGGGCGGTCACCGACAATCTCAAGCAGCGCGGCATCGATTGCGAAATGCGGGATGCGCTCGCCTTTGCCGGTGAAAAGACCTCCCGCATCGCCTCCGGCTGTTATGTCGGCATCACCACGCATTCCCCCCGCACCTTCCGGTTCCTATACGCCGCCGGCAAACACATCAGCCGCCCCGACAAAAAATCGGTCGTCTACTGGGCCAACGAGCTGTATGCCGACCATATGCGGGACTATATTGTAGAAAACGGCTTTGATACCATCATCATGCCGCACCTGTTTCCGGCGCAGACCTTAACCAGTCTGCGCGATAAAACCGGGCTGAATGTGCGCTGCTATGCCATCGCGACCGACTACACCTGTGTCCCGTTCTGGGAAGAGACCGCGATGGATGCCTATTTCATCCCCCACCCGGATTTGACCGAAGAATTTGCCGCCCACGGCATTCCCCGGGAAAAGCTGGTGCCGTTGGGCATCCCCGTACATTCGCGCTTTTTGAAGCGGCAGGATAAGGCGGCGGCGCGTATCCGGCTCGGTCTGCCGGCGGAGGGCAAGCTGTTTTTGTTTATGACCGGCAGTATGGGCTTCGGCGATCTGGAAACGCTGCTTGTGCCGTTGCTGCGCCGCTGCACCGGCAATGAACAGGTTCTCGTGCTGGGCGGCAACAACCGAAAAATGAAAACCCATCTGCGGGAACGCTTTGCGGGCTGTCCGCAGCTACAGATACTGGATTTCACCACCCGCGTGGATGAATACATGGACGCGTGCGACCTGCTGTTTACCAAGCCGGGCGGATTGACCAGCACGGAAGCCGCCGTCAAAAACGTGCCGCTCGTGCATACCGCGCCGATCCCCGGCTGTGAGACCGTCAACGCCGCTTTTTTCTCCCAGCGCGGTCTGTCCCTGACCGATCCCGATCCCGAAGTGCTGATCGCACGCGCATGGGAGCTGGCGCAGGACGAGGACGCACAGGCACGTATGCGCGAGCACCAGCGAAACACCATCTTTGCCAGCGCCTGCGACGACATCTGCGATTATATTTTGCAGAAGGCGGAGGTTGTCTCCGCCCTGTGAACGCGTGAAATTCTGTTTCCATTCTGTCAGAAGGAGGAAGCTCCATGATCCATCAATATCTGCTCTTTTCCCTGTTCGGCTTTGTGCTGGGCAGCCTGCTGTTCAGCTTTTGGCTGCCGAAGCTGATCTGCCATGTGGATATTGTCGCGCTCAGCGACGACCATAACCCCGGCACCGCCAACGCGGTCAAGCACGCAGGTGTGTTCATGGGGATGATCTGTCTGCTGTGCGATCTGCTGAAAGGCGCGCTGCCGGTTTATTTGGCGCTGCGTTACCTTGATGCGCGCCACATTCTGTTTGCGCTGGTCATGGCGGCGCCGGTGCTGGGCCACGCCTTTTCCCCTTGGGGACGCACACACGGCGGCAAGGCGATCGCCGTCAGCTTCGGCGTGCTGCTTGGCTTGCTGCCGTTCAGCGGCGCGCTGTGGGGGCTGGTCGGGCTGTTCCTGCTCTTCTCGCTGGTGATCGTGATCAACCCGCACAACTGGCGGGTGATGACCGCGTTCATCCTGTTTGGCATCGGCTGTTTACTGCGGTGCGATGTCCGCTCCGTAGCATTCGGCTGCGTTCTGGTCGCGGCAATCGTATGCGTCAAGCACTATGCCGGCTGCACCGGCGTCCGGCCTACCGTTTCCCTGTTTGGGCATAAAAAGGCCGCTCCCTTTGCGCATCAGGACGAGCAGCAGGAAGCGGAATTCGACAAAACCTGATTTTTTCGTTTTTTGCCCTTGACAAATGTCTGGAAAAGGATTATCCTTACCAATAGAGTTCATACATAGAATGCGTTGACGGGGTCATCGGGCGGAACATCCTTCTTCAGAGAGCTGTCGGCTGCTGTGAGACAGCGTGGGACCCGTACCGGAATCGCCCCTGAGCAGGTTGCCTAAAGGCGGCGCTGCCGCCGAGTAAGTTCACCCGGTTTCTCCCCGTTACTGGAGAATGCATTGTTGGATGCAGAAAGAGGCCGCTTTCGGGGCGGCAACGCAGAGTGGTACCGCGGAAGTATAGCTTTCGTCTCTCAGAAAGAGACGAGAGCTTTTTTATTTTTATACTATCCACTGATTAAAATGTTGAAAAGGGGAATTCCAATGCTCACGCTGGACAAAATCTATCACGCATCGTATGTGCTGAAAAAGGTCATCCGTTCCACCGACCTGATCTTCGCACCGAACATCAATCCGGATTGTCAGGTCTATCTGAAAACCGAAAACCTGCAGATCACCGGCTCGTTCAAGGTACGCGGCTCCTACTACAAAATCTCGCAGCTGTCGGACGAAGAAAAATCCCACGGTGTGATCGCTTGCTCGGCGGGCAACCACGCGCAGGGCGTGGCGCTTGCCGCGACCAAAAACGGCATCTCCTCCCTCATCTGCCTGCCGGACGGCGCGCCCATCTCGAAGGTAGAGGCAACCAAGCACTACGGTGCGAACGTTGAGCTGGTCCCTGGCGCGTACGACGACGCGTATGAGCGTGCGCTCCAACTCAAGGAGGAGCGCGGCTACACCTTTATCCATCCGTTCGATGACGAGGACGTCATCGCCGGGCAGGGCACCATCGGTCTGGAACTGCTGGAACAGCTGCCGGATCTGGACGCGGTGGTCGTGCCGATCGGCGGCGGCGGTCTGATCTCCGGCGTTGCCTACGCGATCAAATCGCTTAACCCCAACTGCAAGGTCTACGGCGTACAGGCCAGCGGCGCTTCCTCCATGTTCAACGCCGTGCATACGCACAAAAAAGAAGCGCTGCCCACCGTCTCCACCATCGCGGACGGCATCGCCGTCAAAAAGCCGGGCGATCTGACCTACGAGCTGTGCTGCCAATACGTGGACGACATCGTCACGGTCACGGACGACGAAATTTCCACCGCCATCCTCACCCTCATCGAGCAGCAAAAGCTGATCGCGGAGGGCGCGGGCGCGGTCTCGGTCGCCGCCGTGCTGTTCAACAAGATCCCGGTCGCCGGCAAAAAGGTCGTGTGCCTCGTCTCCGGCGGCAACATCGACGTCACCATCCTGTCCCGCGTCATCAGCCGCGGCTTGCTCAAGGCCGGCCGTTCTGCGGACATCACCATCGAGCTGTCCGACAAGCCCGGCCAGCTCAGCGGCGTATCGAAAATCGTCGCCGATCAGGGCGGTAACGTCGTGTCGGTTTATCACGACCGCGCCGATCTGGATATGGACATCAACGCCTGCTATCTGCGGCTGGTGCTGGAAACACGCGACCACGCGCATGTGCAGCAGATTAAGGACGCGCTGACCAGCGCCGGCTATAAGCTGGCAAAGGAATAAGCTAGGCGCGCACATCCGCGGAATCGGGGTGCTGTTCCATCCAGCGCACTGCGTACGAGCACACCGGCTCGGCACGCCGTCCGGTCGCGCGCAGCGTCTGTACGACCGCTTCCATCAGCTGTCCCGCCACGCCTTGTCCGCGCAGGGATTCGTCCACAAACGTGCGCTCGATGCGCACCGTCGCCGCATCCGCCGCCGGGAACGTGATCTCAGCGACGATACGGCCATCCGCGTCCGCGGCATAAATTCGATTGGTTTCCACCGTGAAATTCATAAAAAAGCCCCCTATTTCATTTTAAAGCCAGTGTAACATAAAAAGGAGAGTTTGTCATGCTGAATGTGATTCACACCAACAACGCCCCCGAAGCCATCGGCCCCTATTCGCAGGCCATCGTCTGCAACGGGATGCTGTTCACCTCCGGCCAGATTGCTCTGAACCCCACCAACGGGCAGGTCGAGGCCGACACGATCGAAGGGCAGACCGAGCAGGTCATGCGCAATCTCGGTGCGTTGCTGGAGGCCGCCGGCACCGGTTTTGACAAGGTGGTCAAGACCACCTGCTTTTTGCGCGACATGGGCGATTTCGCCGCGTTCAACGGCGTTTATGCGCAATATTTCACCGGCAAGCCCGCCCGCTCCTGCGTCGCCGCCAAGCAGCTGCCCAAGGACGTCCTCGTCGAGGTCGAGCTGATTGCCGAAGTATAATCCACCCCGCTTCCCCTCCGCCGGAATGCTGTTTGGCATTCCGGCTTTTTGGTATCTCGCCGCCCGTCCTTGCACAGGACGGGTATTTTTGTTATATTTTTAAAAAGGCGGAAACTTTTTCCGCCCCGGCAGGCTCTATCTTTACAGAGGGGGGATTTCCTGTGACGACCGAGCAAGCCTTTACGGCCATCTATGACAGCACCTTTGCGGATTTGCGGCGTTTTGTCGTGAGCCGCAGCGCATGCGTTGCCGATGTGGCGGACATTCTGCAAAGCACCTACCTCAAGCTGTACCGTCAGCTGCAAAAGGGCGCAGCCATCCGCGATCCCAAGGCGTATCTTCTCACCACGGCGCGGCACGAGCTGGGACGCCAGTACAAGCACGCCGCGAAAAGCCGGCAAAATATACCGGTGTTTTCCGCCGGCGAGGAGGAATCCTTTGAAGCGCTGGAGCTGGATTTTCTCAATGAAGAGATCGACGAGGATCACCTGCTGGCGGAGGCTGTCTGGTCAGAAATCCGGGCAGCGGATTTTCTGACGGTGCAAATTTTCACCTTGTATTTTCTGTACGATACTCCGTTGAACACCATCGCGGCGCAACTGGACGTTCCGGAAAGCACCGTGAAAAACCGTTTATACCGTACGCTGAAAAAGCTCCGACAACAATTTTATTGGTAGGAGATGAGCCGCATGAACAAAAAAGAGTTGATCGCATCGGCGCTGGACACGCATTTGGCGGATAAAAACGCCATACGCCGCGCCGTGCTGACCGCGCCGGCGCCTAAAAAATCGTTCTGGCGCCCGTTTTTGGCAAGCGCCGCCGCCCTGTGCGTCTGCGTGGCCGTTGCGCTGGGAATTCTGAACCTTCCGCGCGAGGAACCGGATATCCCCTTTGTCCCGGGCATTTCGAATTCTTCCGGGACAACCGGCACCACCATTTCGCCCACCCCCACCGAGCCGGTTTCGCAGGAGGGTGTGGTGAAATATTATGAGTATTTTTCGAAAAATCATTATCTGCTGTGCAATCTGGTGGGGTTTGATGACAGCGTGTCAGAAGACACCATTTTGGAATTTTGCATGATCAAGCTCACCAAACAAAGCGGACGGGATCGGGTGTCCGCACAGGAACTGAAGGACGCCGCTCAAAAGTATTTCGGGTATAAACTTCAGAATCCCATCGTCACCAACCAGGATATTTATCAGATCGAGGGAACCGATCAATTCAGCCCGACCGGAAAAGGCTATAGCGCCTATGACATGATGGTGCTGCAGTCCCTCACACAAAATCCCGACGGCAGCAAAACCGCCGTTTTTCTGGGTTTCTCCGGTATGGATGTCCCCAGCAACTACGGCCTGACAGATGAAATGGTCGAAAAAGCATATCTGAGTGACAATCTGCGTCTGATTCGCTCTCGTTTTTCGCCGGGTGTGTATTTACGTTTGCACTTCACCGAAAAAGAGGACGAATATGGGATATATCTGCAATACCACAGCATTGCCCTCACCACCGCCCCCACCGAGCCGGTTTCGCAAGAGGATGTGATGAAATATTACGACTACTTTGAAGCCGAGCAGCTCAGCTTTTTCATGCTGTTTTCGGATGAAAACGGTTTCACAGATACCGCTCTACAGTCCTATTGCCTGCAAAAACTGCATCAGATTACCGGTAAAACTTCTTTTGAGGTGGGCGAGCTTCAAGAAGCGGCGATCAAATATTTCGGAAAAACAATTACTACCGTTTATTTCGACAATACACCAACGCAAAACGGAGGCACTGCCTGCATAAACTACACACCTCAAAAGCTCACACGTTTCCGGCATATGACGTTAAAATCGCTTGTCAATAACGATGATGGCAGTAAAACCGCTTTCTTCCATGGGTATGCTATTGACGAAGATGAAACATACGATCCGGAATGGAATACCTTGTCTTCTCTCCCCTTCTCTGCCCAAAAGATTCGAGAAGCCTGCTTGAGCAATAATCAGCGTATATTGGCCGCGCGTCATTTACAAAGGCCATCGCCCGCTCACTATTTTGTTCTGCGTTTTACGGAAAAAGAGGACGAAAACGGGATATATCTGCAATACCACAGTATGACCGATGTCATGCCCGCTGTTCCCGCCCCCGAGGGAATCACCATGCTGCGCGAATTTCCGCTGACCGATCGGGAATTATTTGGTTATGTGGAAATGGCGGCAGACGCAGACGACTTTTTCCCATATGAAGGCGAATTTCTCATCCGGCCTTTCCGCGCCGGCAGAACGCAAGATGAATATGATCGCGTCCGCAACGCCTATGAAAACGGAGCCGCACAGGTCAAGGCGCAATGGGATACGGCGGAAAATCCCGTACAACTCAAAGCGCTGCTGCAACCCATTTTCCTGACCGATTCCGTGTGCAGCTTTTCGATTTCCGGCTCCGCCAACGCGACCGGCGCGGCCTATCCCCAAAACGTCTACCGCACCTTCACCTATGACACCGTGACCGGTCAGCAGCTCCGGCTGGCCGACCTGTGCGAAATCTCGCCGCAGCTGGTGTCCCTCTATCGCCGCCGGTTCCGCGAACAGGCGCCGGAGGAGCAGGCCAATCTGCTCGACCGCTACACCGATGAACAGCTGCTGGAGGAGCTGCGCAACGCCGACCAAACCGGCAGCCTGCTGCAAAGCTATCTGACCACCGACGGTATCGGTATCGTCTTCCCCACCGGCGACAATATGGATCAGCGTATCCAGACAATCCTATAGCCCCCTCGTATTATACCGCCTGTGCTTTTTCGAGAATTCACGGAAAGCACAGGCGGTTTTTATCCAAACTATCCAAAGTCTGCGCGCTTTTAGATTGTGAATTTTTCGTCAAAATTTTTGCCGTCTACTTGCGCTCACGCGCAAAAATGGCTATAATAAGTAACAGTAAGATTTGCCGGCTTGTCCCGGCGCCTCTACAAAAAGGCAGTAAAAGCCGAAAGGAGTACGAATATGAACTATTCCCATGAAGTGGAACAAATGTGCATAGTCAAAAAAGGCCCGCATCATGGCCCCGCCCCCATTCCTGAGGAGGGAAAATGGGTCAAATCCACCCAGATTTCCGATATCTCCGGTCTGTCGCACGGCGTTGGCTGGTGCGCTCCCCAGCAGGGCACCTGCAAACTCACCCTGAACGTGAAAAACGGTATTGTCGAGGAGGCGCTGGTGGAAACGGTCGGCTGCTCCGGAATGACGCATTCCGCCGCGATGGCCGCTGAAATCCTGCCGGGCAAAACCCTGCTCGAGTGCCTGAACACCGACCTCGTGTGCGACGCCATCAACGTGGCCATGCGCGAAATCTTCCAGCAGCTGGTATACGGCCGTACCCAGTCCGCGTTCTCCGAGGATGGTCTGCCGATCGGCGCCGGCTTGGAGGATCTTGGTAAGGGGCTGCGTTCGCAGGTCGGCACCATGTACTCCACCAAAGCCAAGGGCGTGCGTTATCTGGAAATGGCGGAAGGCTATGTCGTGAAGCTGGCGTTGGACGCCGAAGGCGAAGTCATCGGTTATCAGTTTGTCCGTCTCGGCAAAATGCTGGAGGATATCCGCCACGGCATGGAGCCGAACGAGGCTTACAAAAAGAATATCGGGCAGTACGGCCGCTTTGACGGAGCCGCCAAGTACATTGACCCCCGTGAAGAATAAGAGGAGGACAGACAAATGGCGAACGATGTGAAATTTGAAGGCAAAGACAGAAGAATTGCCAAAATCGAAAAATTCCTGGCTGCCAACGGTCTGGGCTCTATGGAAGAAGCGCGTGATCTGTGCCTGTCCAAGGGCATTGACGTGGATGCCATCATCAAGGGCGTGCAGCCCATTGCGTTTGAAAACGCCACCTGGGCGTATACTCTCGGCGTAGCGCTGGCGCTCAAGCGCGGCGTTTCCGACGCGGCGGAAGCATCCGCTGTCATCGGTGAAGGCCTGCAGGCGTTCTGCATCCCCGGCTCGGTTGCCGAGCAGCGCAAGGTCGGTCTCGGCCACGGCAATCTGGGTAAGATGCTGCTGTCCGAGGAAACCTCCTGCTTTGCTTTCCTGGCCGGCCACGAATCCTTTGCCGCCGCAGAAGGCGCAATCGGCATCGCCCGTACGGCCAACAAGGTGCGTAAAAAGCCACTGCGCGTGATCCTAAACGGCTTGGGCAAAGATGCGGCTTATATCATCAGCCGTATCAACGGCTTCACCTATGTGAACACCGACTATGATTTCTATACCGGCGAATTGAAAATTCTGGAAGAAAAGCCGTTTTCCGACGGCGAGCGCGCACTGGTCAAGTGCTACGGCGCGAACGACGTGCTTGAAGGTGTGGCAATCATGCAGCATGAGGGCGTAGAGGTTTCCATTACCGGTAACTCCACCAACCCGACGCGCTTCCAGCATCTGGTTGCCGGCACCTATAAGAAGTGGGCGATCGAAAACAACAAGAAATACTTCTCCGTTGCGTCCGGCGGCGGCACGGGCCGTACCTTGCATCCCGACAACGTGGCAGCCGGCCCGGCTTCTTACGGCCTGACCGACTCCATGGGCCGTATGCACGGCGACGCGCAGTTTGCGGGTTCCTCTTCGGTTCCGGCGCATGTCGAAATGATGGGCCTGATCGGTATGGGCAACAACCCGATGGTCGGCGCTACCGTTGCCTGCGCAGTTGCGGTTTCCCAGGCGCTGAAATAAGACGCAAAACCGCATAAATATTGGATTTGTACGAAAACTAGGTGGCTCATCATGAGCCACCTAGTTTATTTCTTGCCCTAAGTTGCGGAATTGCGGTGCAGCCGATTCTGTTGCCAGCTTATGCATTGTCATATGCTTTTCCGAGCACAAATAGAGCAGCCTATTTTTAACTATTTTGTACATATCTATAATATTTCATTTGATGTATATCACAGGATAATTGCGGCGAAAATTTTAGAAAACTATTGCTTTTTTAGAATAATATGGTATTATCTTTATTAAGAAGCGACTTAGGTCGAATAAAATGGAGGTAATAAACTTGAGTAAGGTGGTTTATCACAAATTACCTATTTTATTTCTTGCTCTAAGTTGTGAAACTCGGGAGTATCAAAAAAAGAAACCAACGTAATTCCTAACCCATCGCAAAGCATTTTTAAAGTGACTATCCCCGGATTTTTGCTTTTCCCGTACAGAATATTTTTTATAGTGGACGACGGCACGGCCGATTCCGTTGCGAGCTTGTGAATTGTCATATGCTTTTCCGAGCACAAATAAAGCAGCCTATTTTTAACCGTTGTGTAAGTATCCATAATATCCTCCTTAATGTATATTAAATCTATATTATGGGCTAATTATAGACGTTTACTCTTGACAGAATGGGCTATATATGATACATTTAGGCTATATATAGCCCTACAGGGTATTACAACTGCTGATTCGCAACCGTAAGCAGAACACTGATAATATTGTTGTTGTCAAAACAACGTATCTATTTTTCAAATTTTTAATAGATAAATATATTCCTTGAAGGAGGAGGTGCATTGCAGAAATAGCCTCCTTCGAGAAAAAGGAGGCTATTTATACATAAACATACATATGCACCGTTTGCACCGTTAAAAAAGTGAAAGATAAGAGGTGATATTTTCTAGGAATCTTAATAGAAAAGAAACACGAATAAACGTATTGGGAGGAATTTCTGACATGAAGAAAAGAAAACTGATTTCTGTCGTTCTCGCCGTTTTCATGGTGCTGTGTTCCGTGTCGGCAGCTGTTTTGGCACAGGAACCGGAGCAATCGGTCAAGGTCACCGATTGCGGTCATTTCACCGGTGCGGACTGGGCCGGTGCGGCCGGTGCTTACAGCCTTGGCTGGAAATATTTCAATTTTGACCTCAGCACCATCACCTCTATCAAAGTCGGTGCAAAGGATGCCAAAGACAGAATCGTGATGGAGTACACGGCGGACGCTGAGCAGGTTGCTTGGCAGCAAGCGAACGGTTATGTCACTGCCGACGGTCTGAGCAGCGCGCCTTTCTACAAAGAGTACAACGGAACCCCCATCGCGGAGGGACGTGACGACGACTGGACTGTCACAAAAGGCGCCGGTTTTGACGTTTGGCAGCCCACCCTGTTCTATGTAGAGGTCAAGACGGCGGATGCCACCTACTACGATGAAATGGCATACAATTACGATTATCCCGGTGTGAATATCACCGATTGCGGTCATTTCACCGGTGCGGACTGGGCCGGTGCGGCCGGTGCTTACAGCCTTGGCTGGAAATATTTCAATTTTGACCTCAGCACCATCACCTCTATCAAAGTCGGTGCAAAGGATGCCAAAGACAGAATCGTGATGGAGTACACGGCGGACGCTGAGCAGGTTGCTTGGCAGCAAGCGAACGGTTATGTCACTGCCGACGGTCTGAGCAGCGCGCCTTTCTACAAAGAGTACAACGGAACCCCCATCGCGGAGGGACGTGACGACGACTGGACTGTCACAAAAGGCGCCGGTTTTGACGTTTGGCAGCCCACCCTGTTCTATGTAGAGGTCAAGACGGCGGGCGCTACCTACTACGATGAAATGGCGTACAATTACGACTATCCTCACGCTCATGAGCTTGTACATCATGACGCCAAAGCGCCTACCTGTACGGAAAAAGGCTGGGATGCCTATGACACCTGCTCTGAGTGTGATTATACAACCTATGCGGAAAAAGACGCTCTCGGCCATGATTTTGGCGAGTGGGAAACCGTAACGTCGCCGAATTGCACCGACAAGGGCAGCGAAAAGCACACCTGCAAACGTTGCGAATTTTTTGAAACAAGAGATTTGGATGAGCTGGGACATGATTGGGAAACGGATTTCACGGTAGACAAAGCCGCAACCTGTACCGAAGACGGCAGCAAGTCCATCCATTGTAAGAATTGCGATGCGGCAAAAGATTCCACTGTTATTCCGGCAACCGGGCACGTTGAAACCGAACTTAAAGACGCCAAAGAAGCCACCTGCACCGAAGAAGGATATACCGGCGATAAGGTGTGCAAGGAATGCGGAGTCATTGTTGAAAAAGGTGAAACCATTCCCCAGACTGCACACAACTATAAAGACGGTGTATGTTCTGAATGTGGTGCGAAAGACCCCGATTATAAACCGGATAATGGTGATAATTCTCCGGAAACCGGCGACAACACTACTCTGCAGCTGTGGATTACTTTGGTATTTGTCAGCATGAGCACAGTAACCATATTGGTGGTTGTCAAAACGAAGAAAAGATATAGCTAATCTACGGCAGATATTTCGAAGCCCCCGGCTGTGTGAACAGGTCCAGTAAAAACGGACAATAGACAAAACACCCCCTGATGTAGGAAA
>CATWUX010000061.1 GCA_958354085.1 uncultured Oscillospiraceae bacterium
CATGTCTATCTTTATCCCTTTTTCATTTTGCGCAACTTATTGTACATTATCCCAAGAAAAACTACTAATACTAAAATCTGATTAAACGCTTTCAATCAGATTTTAGTATTAGCGATAAGAAAAGGCCGGCAGGATTTTCTGTCCTGTCCGGCCTTTTGTGCAGCAATCATCCTGAGGTGATTGTATACTGACTCCTTTCATAATCATCTTTATCCAGTTTCGGATTTTCTTCGTTCTGAGGTTTTACATCCCGCAGAGGCGTCTGTCCCTTTTCATTCAGGATACCTAAAATCAGCGACGTGATCTGCTTCCACGTTTAGCAACGTCCCGTCTTCGTCACAATCGTTCGTTGATTCGCTCCCGAAGAGCCAACAATTCATCCGAAGAATGGGTATAATCGAAAAAGCCACGGACGCCGCCCTCACGGATCAACTGACAGACCGACGCCCTCCCTAACTTTTTCTCCAACAGCTGACAAGCGCGCAAATCCTGCAGAGCCTGCACAAATACCATCTGACGGATAGATCCCTGCGGTCGGCCATCCCGCCCCGGATACACCAAAAACGGATCGCCGGCCGGGAAAGCGCCATCCGCATCGGTAGTCAGATAGGGGTCAATGGCGCACAGAGAGTGGGCGCTGTTATAGAAGTTAAAGCCCCAATGCAGAAATCCTTTCACATTTGCCAGATACAGCTGAAATCCCAGCACCCGGTTGAGGGCGGAAGGCAGCGCGATAAAACGATTGCTCATGCCCTTATTTAAAATGCAGCAATAGTACACCCACAGCGACTCCGTCTCATGCTCCAAAAACGGCTCCACCGCATCGATCGCCACCACCGGCTGCTCCACCGCACCCTGCTCATAAAACGCATAATGAGACAGGGCATCCATGACAGGAAACCCTTCAAGCAGCGGTGCTACCGCTTGCTTCAGCCGGAGATAGCGCGGCAACGCCTCGTCGGTAGGCTCATCCGATAGATGAAACCAACAGCGGTCCGCAAGGCCCCATTCACGCAGTTTTGCAGTCAGAGCCGGCAGAAATTGTGTCAAAAAAGCGAGATAGTCCTCGCCGTCCGAAGGCGTATCCCAACCAAAGATACGCCGCTCGCCTTCCGGCGTGTGAGCCATCACCTTGGGGCACGCCTTGGCGCCCCACTGGGTAAACAAATGCGACATTTCAAAATAGCGGATCCCTGCCCGCTGTGCAGTGGCTATCCATCTTTGCAGGCGTTCAAAGCCAAAGGTATAGTCTCCTTCGGCCGATTGAGTCACCTCTACCAGCTGCACCGTCAGCCGTTCGCCGCCAACGGCCGTGTCCAATGGCGGAGTAAAAAGCGGGGTCAACAACAGATTGATACCGGTTTGCGCCGCCTCACGCATGAAATTCTCCGTAATGCGCCAATATTCTTCGGAGAACACCGGCACCTGATAGTATTGCGCCAGACAATCGGTGTGCATCCACTGGGTGCAAATCAATTGCTGTTCCGGCAGCACCGCTTCTTTGATCGTCAGAGTCAGGGCAGCAGCCATTTCTTCGCCTGTGGGGGCACAAGTGCCGTCTTCCCGTATCTCCTTTAACTGAAAGAACAGAGGATAGTCCCCCGCCGGAACGGTCTCCGGCACCGTGATATCCAACCAAAAGCTGCTGATCGAATCGTTTTGCAGCCAGACCGGCTCTCCCTCATACGGAGACAGCAGATCGGGATACAGCCCCGGTTTGTCACTCAGCGCATCGTCATCCGATCCCTTGTGTATGGGCAGACGAACCGGCACCTCCACCACTCGGCGCAAACGCACATAGTCCGACAGTGGGGATTCCACCACCGCCGATACACGGCAGCGCGGGGCATCCGCCGGCACCTGCAGCACCGCCTGCACAGAAACGGTCTCCTTTTTGAGCGCGGTCAGCGTATGCACGGCCGCCGGCAGCGGCGAGTGACCCCATAGTTTTTGCAGAGAATCCGCAAATTGCAATTTTAACTTTGTCAACCTTATCATCCTCTCCGTTTTATGCCAGATTCAAAGCTTTACGCAACACCGGCAGCACGGTTTCCGCCATGCGTAAAAAGCCCAGATCGTTGGGATGGCAGCCGTCCACGGTACAGCAATCCCGGAAACCGGTGCCGAACAAATCGGCTCCGTCGATCATCCACACATGGCAATCCCCCGATGCCCGTGCCCGTTCAAAGGTATGATAAATCACTGCGGTGGTATCGGCGCCCGCCGCGGTAGTTGAGGCGGTGTCGACAGCGGATGTGGTGCTGCCATCCTGCACAGCAGCAGTTGTGGTGGTCGTGGCAGATGTGCCGGTTTCGGGTTTACTGCCGCAGCCGCTCATCAGCAGCGCGGTCGCCAACAGCAGCGCGGTCAATACATATGGCCTTCTTTTCATCAAAATAACTCCTCCGTTTCTATAATGAAAGCCGCTCGCCTGCGGCTCTTCGGGGCAGTTTGCTTTTTCGGCTTATCCAAACAGCCAGAAAACTTCTTGTCCGGTTGAAATCCCTGCAGCGTTTGTTCGGCTGTTTTGATAATATTTACAAAATTAAAAGAAGCATTTTTCTATTTGTATAAATAAGATATCATCTTTCGAGGTGTTTGTCATCGTTCTATAAGACCTATATTTTGTAAAATAAGACTTTTTCGATTTGCTGTTTGCCTTTTTGTTTCATTCGCGAGAGTCGGAAGCGTAGACGCAGATTGGTGAAGTTTTGGCCTTCACTAGGGTACGCGAATGAACAATATCCGCAACAGAACAATGGATTTTCTCATACATTGCAAAAAACAGTGCTGTGAATCTTTTTGACATTCACAGCACTGTTTTTATACGTAAGTTTTAAGTATTCACTCCCGATCTTCCACATAATTTGGCTTTTGAAGCCGTATACATAGAACTCCCGCATATAGGCTCTGATTTTTTCAAAGTTCTTTATCAATTCGTTATACGCCATTGGTTCTGCGCCTTTCTTCGTTTCCAAAGGTTAGAATGTATACATTTGCCTCGCTGTTGCCTTTGCCGCGCTGTCTCATACCGCTTCGTTGGTTTCGATATACGCAAACTTTCCCCATGGTGCGGTTATGTGCTTGCTGGAAAACAGCCAAAGCACCGGGATATTATCGGCAGCCGTTTCGTTTGGAAATTCCGCTTGACCATCTGTAAATATCACAATATTCACCGGAGGATTACGGCTAATCATCCGGTACTACATAATAGGATGAACTTATTGAATCGAAAGAGAACGTTTCACCTGTACGAAGGTTCAATCGGCGAAAATCGTCGGCAGTGCAATAGTAAAAATATTCGCCGCGAATTTCAGCGTGACCATATACACCTTCATCACGCTGATAAACAGTTTTGGGAATATTAGGCGTTTGATTTGGAATAATATGCAATATTCGCCCTGTTTCAAATAAATTTTCAGACGTTCTTTCTTCCCAAAATATATTGCCGTATGCATCTGCGTACAAAGTATCCGTGTCGAAACGATCTTTTACCAAAACAGTATATTCCCGCGTGTTTCGATCATATTGTGCCAAGGTTGTCATAGGCAATTGCACCGCATCGTTCTCTTCCATGGCGCCGGGGATGGTCACGTATACCATCTCGTCCACTATACAAACTGCACTTACGTACATATCCAATATCTTTTGCGAATGTCCCGTTTGTAAATTCATCTCATATAGTTTATCGCCATCCAAACGATTTTGAAAAAACAAAGTCCGATCATCCGCAACCAAAATTGAACCGTCATAGTCTGCACTAATTGTGCGAATTTCTTTTGTTAATAAATCGCAAGCAAACAACCCCGCCCCTTCCCATGCGGAAAAAATGACTGTATCTCCGATTAAGCGATATTCACTGATGTCTTGGGAGATCACGGGAAAAATATCATCAAGGTCTAACCCCGATTCAAATAGATATCGATTTTCCCCAGAATTTGCAAACCCTAAAAACAACAAACGATCGTTATATCTGGTGAACACTTCAGCTATTTCAAAAGGAATTTTGCGGCCTTGAGGAAATTCAGGCGAGTAAAGCATTACAAAGTCTGTTTGACTCCATAAAACGGTGTGCGTATCACTTCCGCCCGAAAGAGGAGATTGATTCAAGTCCCATGACCATACAGAATATCTGTTTTCAGCGGGAGACTCCGTGGAACTGCTTAAACAGGCAGTGGATGAAGGAGATTGCTGTTTGGTACATCCAAATAGCAAAACGCTCAATAGAACTAACAAATACCGCTTTTTCATTTTCAAGACTTTCCTTTCCATATTTGTAGTCCAATCCCTAAAAAATGCGGTCTTTTGCTCTTAAAGTTGGCGAATCACTCCTTTTGAACATCATATATAATGTCTTCCAATTTTTTAAAAATTGATTAATCCTCCTCGTTAAACACATGCATAGCTTAATCTTGTGTCCGTTCGCCAGTTACGTGGTTAAGTTTCGTATTGCCTTTGGAAGCTATCGCATAGACATAAACGCCTTTTGGGATGTAGTCAATTCCACTCATAAAGTCCACTCCCGTCACTGTATCAGGACTAAAAGGCCCTATAGTCTTTTTATTCCAAGCCCCACTTTACGCGTATACGGATTTAAAATACATGTAAAATAGTCGTATGCGTGAGCGCTCTGGCGAACGTGCTCAGCCGGTCACCCGCATCATCGTAGGCGTAGATCGTCAGGCTATGCGCTTTATTGTTTGGATTAGCCATATTATATAACGTATTGTTCAAATGATCAATACTAATCGCCAACTTTTGTGACAGAATCGTAAGCCGGTTGATTTTGTGCGCCGCCGCGAGTCTGCTGAGGTCTACCGCAAAAACTCAAAAAGTGAGTTTCCGCGATAATCCATCCAGCTTTTTGCCCGCACCTCCTCTTCCACCCTATCCGGTCTTTCGTATGGCATTCTAAATACACAAGATGCCGCTGACGGAGGTTGAAACCTCCATCAGCGGCATCTTGTTGCATTGAACTTATTTGATACCGCGTTAAAACACGGCTTTTCTGCGGCGGGCAGCGCTGGCTTTGCGGGCAATTTCCAGCAATTCTCTGGCGTCCTCCTCGGAAGCGGCGTAACAGGTCAGATGTACGCCCTCCGGATCCAGCTCCCGACACAGAGGCTCAATATCCGCCGGTTCGCATATAGCCTGAATCCGCTTACCTGCCGCCTGAATTTTGCGGTACACCTCCAGCCATTCCCGTGCCGGCGGCGCTCCTTCGCCCTGCACCCACTGCACACCGTCCAATCCTTTCAGGCGGAGTATGCGATCCAAATGATGCAAGGCGCCGACTCCATCCAGATGATACATGGACCCGTGGAGAAACGCGATCTCCTCCTCAATGGCTCCGGCAATAAATTCCTCATATTGTTCTTTTCCCACCAGACAGCTGAAATCAGAGGAAACCACATACCAGTCCGCCTCCGGGTGCCAGATATTCATCCAGTTGGTGGAGCCTTCCTGACAGGGAGCAATCAAAGCAGCAAGCCGACTGTATACGGCTTTGTATACCTCAAAAATCTGCCGGCTTCTCGGCGCAATCTGCTCCGGGCAATCAATCAAATCCAGACAAAGCTCCTGCGGCCCCCGCAGCGAAACCAAGCCGTCCGTACCCGGATGCAGATCGGTAATGCCCACCAGATAGTCTCCCTGCGCATCCTCCACCAGCCGTTTCGTCATGTCGTATATCTGTCGCCACCAGTGGTTTTCCGGGTCGAACACAATCGGGGGATAGGATTCCCAATCCTTCACCACATGGATCGCCCAACTGGTATCCTCGCCGAATTCGATGCCGCAGCCGCAGATAGCGCCGAGGAGATCCGGCCCCAAATTGGGGAACACGGCCGGAAAAGCCTCGCCGCCATAGTAGGTATTCTTCATCCACTCTCTGGCACCGGCGATGATACTATCCATATCCGTCCACCGGTCCAGCAAAAGCTCCGGTGTTTTGATCGGCGTATACACCGCCCCGTCCTTCGGCGCACATACGCTGATAAGCGGGCGGTCATGATTTTCCATTTTCCAGAACTGCATCCATCTTTCCCGTACATAATCATAGTCCTGATTGATCATAGGTTTCTGCCTCCGTTCAGCTTGTTTTTGTCGGCGCACTCTCCGCGAAAGCCGTGCGCACCGCAATATCCGGCCGGCTTTTCCGACCTCCAGCCATCTTATGCGTACCGGCAGGCTTCCTCCAAAGCGATCTCCTGCCAGCGCCACAGATTCTGGGGCCGGTTATGGACTGTGGTGATGTCTTTCAGGATAATATCACAGTTGGTTTGGTTGCGGCGGCAGGCTTCCACAATGCGGCGGATCTCTCCGCGGACAGCCGCTTCATCCAAGGCGTCAACAGCCACAAAAGCGGGATTGGGCTTGGAGGCAATCACATAATCTCCGGCAATGGCGTCCGCAGCCACGTCAATATCCGCCCACGGGGAGATGGAGATTTTCCGCAGATGCGGGATCTGTCGCAGAATATCAATCTTACGGTCCAGCGCTTCGCAACAACCGTAGTAAACCAGCCCAAACGGCTCCATGGCTCTTTTCATATATTGAATATCGAATTCATCGTGCATAGCCGGAGAAACGGAAGACAGAATCTGCGCCAAGCCGCGTCCCCATACCTGATCCAGCGTCACATGGCGCGGATCGGGATGCAGGACGTGATTAAGAGAGGAGGCACAGTTCATCTCATACGCGTCATCGTTAAGCAAATTCAGCGCCTCAAACTGCCGCATCATGTCCAAGAAAATATCGGTCAGCTTGGACGCCAGAGCGTGCATCAGCTCCGGCCGGTCGATCAGGTCGATCAGCAGATTGTCCACGCCGCAGATCTGGGCGATGTCATCCCACGTTTTGCAGCCCAGCCAGTATCCGGTATTTTCACCGACCAGCCGAACCGGAATCAGATCCCCGATCATGGCGGCAATCTTTTCCGCCTTATCGACGGAAGCCTTGGCGTCGTAAGTCACCTGCACATTATGCAGCTTTGCCAGATCCTCTTCCCGTTGAATCTGATCGACATACTTGATCGTCTGCGCCTTATCGGGGACATCCTCCACCCGTTCCTCCGCCTGCCAGATAATACCGTAGTCGGTAACGGAAAACACCTTATGAATCGGAACATACGGGATCAGCACCATGTCGGCGCGCATATGTATCCATTTGTAGAGATTGGTACGGAAAAAGGCTTCGATATCCCGGCAGTCGGGATCCTGACAGTGGATAGTCAGCTCGCCGTCCGCATTGAGCTCGTCCCAAGGCAACTCTTCAATCAACACAATCGGCCGGGTCGGCACCAGATCGTTCACCTGCCGGTGAAGCAGGATATGCTCCAGATTAAAATTGCTGAAAGCCGCCTCTGCATATCGTCCGGCCAGGCCTCGCAATATTTCTCGATCTTCCATGGAAATTCCTCCTATTGATCCGCCGTCAGGATTTCAATCAGCGCATCCTTCAGTTCCGCACTGACCGCAAAAGTGCTTATCTCACCGATGCAAGCCGCACAGCTGGTCCGGCGCTTGATCTGGTCGAACAGGAAATACTTGGTATCATAGGCCATGTGGGCACGCCGGATCACCTCAAAGCAGGGCTTTTCGATCGGATTTTCCGGCAGGATCCCGTCGGTGAGCAGCGTGAGCTGCCATTCCGCCGCCGTGGACAGCAGCGGCAGCGCCGCCGTCACGCACCGCCGTTCTTCGTCATACGTCCAGTGTACGTCCAGCGAGACATCGCCCGCCTTTGCCGTCACGGAGGATGGCGCCGCAAAACCGATGAACTGTACCGTATAACGGCGTTCGTGCGGGATCACCTCACGGTCTCCGTCAGCGGCGGCAATCTTCAAGCAGCTTTTTTGTCCCCATGTGAAGGTGATGGCCGTTCTTGCCGCCCGGCAATCCGCGCCGCTGCGGTCGTTGTCCTCATACAGCACAAAAGTATTGTCCCCGCCGGCAAAGATCCGCAGCTCCAGATGCTGGGGATTGTCCACCCCGTTGCCCACTTCCTCTTCGGCGGTCAGGGGCACAATCGCTCCCGCCTTTGCCAGCACCGGCATACTGTCGATGCCGCGGAAAAGCCGCAGCTTTTTGCCGCCTTTGTAATGCCGTCCGCTGAAGAAATCAAACCAGTCGCCCTCCGGGAGCCATGTATCCGCATGGCCCAGCCGGGTTTCCGCGTCCGCCGGAGCGGTAATGGGGCTGACCAGCAGCTCGCTGCCGAAAGCATATTCATTACGGTATTCATAAGCGGTGAACGACCCCGGATACAAATGGTACAGCGGGCGGATCAGCGGAATCCCCTCCGCATGATTGCAGAGGTTCATGGTGTAAAGATAGGGCACCAGCTGATGCCGCAGGCGGAGGAAACGGCGCATACTGGCATCGTATTCGGCGCCGAAGTTCCAAGGCTCTTTGCTGTTAAAATCGTTGTTGGCGCTGTGCAGCCGCATGATCGGTGAAAACACCCCCAGCTGCACCCAGCGAGTCTCCAGTTCGTCGTCATAAAAACCCCGCATATGGCCGCCGATATCATGGCTCCACCAAGAGTACCCCACATTGGAGGCCGTGGCGGTGAAATAGGGTTGGAAATTCAGGGTTTCCCACGTGATATGGGAATCGCCGGAAAAACCGATGGGATAACGGTGGCTGCCAATGCCCGCATAGCGCGAGAAGGTCAGCGGCCGTTTGCCGTCCCGGGCGTTATCCACAAAATGGTAGTGATTCAGCATCCACAGCGGCGAATAGCCTTCTTTGGAGGCGCCGCCGCTTTGCTGCCAGTCGATCCACCAGAAATCCACTCCCTGTTCTTCCTTGGGATGATGCAGCACGCGGAAATAGGCCTCCATAAACTGGGGATCGGCGGCATCGAAAGACACCGGATCGCCGCTGGCCGGGTCGATCCCCATGCTCTCCGCCATGGCGGGATAGTCCTCTTCGTAGCAGCGCACACCATCCTTAGGATGTACATTCAACGCCGTGCGCAGCTTGTGCTCGTGCAGCCACCCAAGGGTAGCGGCCGGGTCGGGAAACAGCTTGCGGTTCCAGGTATAACCGGTCCAGCCCATGCCGAATTGCGGCTCTACCTCCACAATATGCCAATCCATATCCAGCACCGCCACGGAGAAAGGCACGTTGTTTTCGGCAAATTTCAGGAAAAGCCGGCGATATTCCTCATCCGAATAGGCGTGATAGCGGCTCCACCAGTTTCCGAGCGCAAAACGCGGCAGCATGGGAACCGGCCCGGACAAGCGGTAAAAATCCTGAAGGCAGCAGGTGTAATCCCTGCCGTAGCCGAAGAAATAGAGATCATAACGGTCACCCGGCACCGGCTCCACCCAGCCGTCCTCATTGAACGCCAGCGTCTGGCTGTCATCCACCAGAGAATACCCTCTGTTAAAGGACATCAGTCCCTCCTCCAGAGGAATCGGCCCGTTGGCATCGTCCAGCGTGCGGGTAGTGCCTTTCAGGGTATCCAGCGGGACACCGAAATTCCACTCGTTGGTATTGTCCACCGTGATACTCAGACCGTTCTGGGAAAAGCGTTGTTTATCATAAAACACATGCAGGTGTTCAGTGATGATCTCCAGGCGCCCTCCCCGCTCCAATACCCGGAAGGGAGGCATCGGAAACCGGCGGCAAACCGCCACTTTTGTGGCCCGATCCTCAAACCGTCCCTCTGCGCTGTATTCCAGACGCAGCAGCCGATCGGTCAAAACGGTGATACGATACTGTTCACCGCACACCACAGCCTGCGGATCGGCGACGGGATCGGTAGCGATGACGGCGTTATTAAAGAAAGACACGGCGGTTTCCTCCTTTGCCGGCTCAGCGGCCGCTAACAATGGTATGCACGGTTTCCTTAATCACCGATAATAAGCTTTCTTCCGCAGCGGGGCCTTGCGGATCGTCCGGTACAAAAGAGTTTCGGCGGATATCCGCGCCGAACAGCGTCTCATACCAAGCGGCAGCCACCGCATAGCGGCCATAGGTCCAGCACATGTGGAAACCGTCCCGGCACAGAGACGGGCCGCCCTTGGCATAGCAGAAAGCCGGCGTACCCCGCAGCGCCTGGATCACATCGCCGCTGGGGATCAGCGGCAGACCCAGTTGCGCGGCGGCCGCGCCATAGGCGTCTTTTAACCGGATATACATTTCATTCTGGTTGCAGTGGTACACCGGATAGGCGCCGTGATCGCTGTCGGTCTCATAAGCCCAAGTTTCATGGAGATACATCCGCGCCCGCGGAGACAGGGCTTTTACATAGCCGACCAGCTGCGCCAGATAGGGTTCATAGGTTTCCGCCTGCCCGCTGAAATGACTGGCCTGCTGCAGTGTCACCGCCTCCCAATCCTCTTCCAGCAAACTGTCACGCAGAGAGACCATACGGCCGGTTTCCTGGCCGTTCAGTTCATAACAATAAGCTGGTGCGTCGCTGACGGCGTTTTCCCAATGGGTTTCCAGAGAACAGCCGGGAATAAACAGGTTGACCACTTTGGTCTCCACACCGTCTGCCGTGGCCATGCGATGCAAGTAGGCAGTCGCATCCTGCGAAAAGCTGTTGCCGATTGCCAGTATTTTCATTTTCATCAGCCTCCAATGGCGATTTTTATGGTTTTCAGGGAATAAGGCGTCAGCGGCACCGACAGACGATTTTCACCTGTCGGCAGCAACGCCTTCGTCTCCCGTTCCAGCAAGTCCGTAAGCGCCGCGTGTACGAGCGGGCACCCGGTGTGAATGACAGCCGTACCGCACCGGCCTTCCACTTCATGCAGCCGAAGGATCAGGTCATCGCTGTCTTCGGCCAGCTTCACGCTGTCCACAACCGCATTTTCCCCCTCCACCCTTATCAGGGAGCCGCAGGGCGGGAGAAAACCCGCATGGGCCGTGCCGGCAACGATCTGAAGCGGACTGTCATACCCTTCCGCCTGCCTGCACAGAATTCCCGCAGCCGTTCCGTCCGCGGGAGCCAGCTTCAGCACAAAGGGAGTATCTCCCTTTTCCGGCTGCGGATCCGGCTCGTAAGAGGAACGAATCAGGGTAACGCCGAGACTGTTGTCAAATCCGCGGAACCCATGGCGGGAATCCGTCCACAGCATCAGAGCGTTCTCGGCGGCATCCGGCTGAGAAGCGGCAAAGGTACAGGCCGGCAGATCCAGATTGGCCTCTTCCCGGGCTGTCAGCCCCATCGGCACGTCATACCGGTAACGCCGGCAAGTCTCCGCCAGCGCGGCGTCGAACCGCAATTGCGGAATCGCCGCACCGGGAACGCCGGATTCCTGCCAGTCGGCCTTGCCGGTAAAGGTCAGCGCCGGGCTGCCGGCGTCCAAAGTGATTTCCACCTCCAAGGCGGAATGCCCGATCACGGTCTGCAGGCGGATCGCCTGGCGCAGCGGGCCGGCCGCCGTGCGGGTGATATGCACATCGCCCATGGCTTCTTCCGTCATCCAGCGTCCGTCAATCCACGCGGTCATCCCCTTATCGGTATCCTCATGAACCAAACGGAAACCGGCGCCGCCTCGGGCAGCATCCAAATATTCGTGTCCATCCGACAGACGCGTCAAAGACAGCAGCCGTCCATCCCGCGGAGAAAACACGGCTCTCACCAAATCATTCTCCAGCACAAATTCGTCCGGCCGTGCCAGCCGTTGGCAGCCGTCCGCCAGCGCACCGCCTTCCAACGGCAGATCCTCTTTCTCCCGTATGCCCAGCGTCCGATACCCGAAAGCCGGCACCGTGGTCTGTATCAAAGCCTTGACGTAAGAATGGCTCCAGTAATAATTGAATCCGCCGGTCAAAATCTGATGGGGGATCTGCCTGCCGTTCTCATCATAAAAGGCTATCCGCTCCACATCCCGGGGGCTCCAATCCCAAACGGTGATTTCCACCGTCTCTCTGCGTTCAAATGCAGAAGGATTCCACAGGAACAGCGTGCGGCCGCCGTTTGCCTGCCGCACATACTGGGACACCTGTCCCCTTTCCACGCCCGAACCGGCTCCGGCCCCCAGCAGCAATGGATTATCCTCCGCCGGATTCGCGAAGCAAGAGGTATCCACCTTCTCCTCCAAAGCACGCAGCGCCCGCTGCCGCACCGTGTTGGCCACGGCATTTCCCTGCTGCAGACATCCCAGAGCATATTCCCGGCTCTCCCGCACGCAGGAACCGGTGAGAATATCATGAAATTGCTGGAAAAGCAGCGTTTCCCAGCCGCTGCCGACGGCTCGCCGATCATATCCGTCGCCGCCTGCCAGCCGAGCCAGCGCCCCGGCACATTCCGCCTGCTG